>CAKZVF010000052.1 GCA_937921995.1 uncultured Pirellulaceae bacterium | reverse complement strand
GAAATGGCCAAGATCATCGAACTCGACGAACCCTTCGAACGCATCGAAGAGCCGCGCGAAAGAGCGTTGCAAATCTGCGCTGACATGAAACAAGACTTCAAAGTCGAACACATCAACGAAGGATTGGCCAATGATGAAACGCTGTCCTTCTACCAACAGGGCGAATTCGTCGACCTTTGCCGCGGTCCGCACATCCCCAGCCCGAAAATGATTGGCGCTTTTAAGATGTTGTCGATCGCCGGCGCGTATTGGAAAGGCGATCAAGACCGGCAACAACTCCAGCGACTTTACGCAACGGCGTTCTTCACTCAGGAGGATCTGGATAAGCACCTTGAGAACATCGAGGAAGCCAAAAAACGCGACCATCGGGTGCTGGGTAAGAAGCTTGGCCTATTTCATATCGACGAAATGGTGGGACAAGGTTTGGTACTGTGGACTCCCAAAGGTGCCTTCGTTCGTCAGCAACTGCAGGACTTCATTCTTTCGCATTTGCGTCGGCAAGGTTATGACCAAGTCTTCACACCGCACATTGGAAAACTGGATCTGTATAAAACCAGCGGCCACTTTCCGTACTACCAGGAAAGCCAGTATCCGGCGATCATTGATCGCGACCACATGTCAAAACTGGCCAGCGAAGGTTGCACTTGCGGCGAACTTTCCAACAAGATGGAAGCCGGCGAAATCGAGGGCTACTTGCTTAAGCCCATGAACTGCCCGCATCACATTAAAATTTACGGTTCCCAGCAACGATCGTATCGTGATCTGCCTGTTCGACTGGCTGAGTTCGGTACCGTTTATCGGTGGGAGAAGTCCGGCGAAATCGGCGGACTGACGCGCGTCCGCGGCTTCACCCAAGACGACGCTCATCTGTTCGTGACTCAGGAGCAACTGTCGGCAGAACTGGCAGGGTGCTTGGAGTTGGTGAAGATCGTTTTCAAAGCCATGGGCATGGACGACTATTCGGTGCGTGTCGGCAAACGCGATCCCAGCAGCGACAAATACGTTGGCGATCCAAAGAACTGGGAACTGGCCGAACAAGCCTGTCGCGAAGCGGCCGAAACTTTGGGCAAACCCTTCGTCGAAGAAGAGGGCGAAGCGGCATTCTACGGTCCCAAGATTGATTTCGTGGTCAACGACTGCATCGGACGCAAATGGCAACTGGGTACGGTCCAAGTGGACTACAATTTGCCCGAGCGTTTTGACCTTAGCTACATCGGCCCCGACAACAAGGCCCATCGCCCGATCATGATTCATCGTGCGCCCTTTGGTTCCATGGAGCGCTTTATCGGGGTGCTGATCGAGCATTTTGGGGGCGCGTTTCCGCTTTGGTTGGCTCCAGAACAGGGCCGCGTGCTGTCTGTCAGCGAAAAATCCGAAGAGTACGCCAGAAAAATTGAGCAACAGCTGATTTCAGCCGGACTGCGGATTACGGGCGATTACCGCAGCGAAAAATTAGGGGCCAAAATTCGCGACGGTCGATTGGATATGCTGCCCTATATGTTGATCGTTGGCCCCAGAGACGCGGAAAACGGCACGGTTTCCGTACGAGACCGCGCCGAAGGTGATCTCGGCGCTATGCCGGTGGCGCAAGCAATTGCTCGTTTTCAGAAGGAAGTCGAGCAAAAAGCGGTGCGTCAGGTCTTCAAAAATGACTCCCCCGGCAGCGGCAGTGAGACAAAAAACGAGTATTAATTCAATGTTTCTGTTGACGTAGGTTGGTTAAGTAACCAATAATCTGTTGAGTTTCCATGTTCATTTAAAGAGGTACAACCGATTCCACCCAGCTCATCATCCAATCGAATTAACGAATCAATTCGAGTTACGCCTATCCGTGTCATCGACGCCGAAGGCAACCAGCTAGGCGTCATTCCAACAGCCGAAGCACTTGAAAAAGCGCGCGAAGACGGGCTTGATCTTGTCGAAGTCGCGCCCGAAGCGAAACCGCCAGTATGTCGAATCATGGACTTTGGAAAGTTCAAATACGACAAAAGCAAGCGCACGGCCAAAAGTAAGCAGCATCAAACTAAGCTCAAAGAGATTCGCGTTCGACCGAAAACGGGCGAACACGATATCCAGTTTAAGGTCAAGCAAGCCATTGGCTTTCTGAAGCACAACGACAAAGTGCAGGTGACCGTCCTGTTCCGCGGACGCGAGATGGCTCATATCGAAGAGGGCCGCAAGGTGATGGAACACATCATCGAATTGCTTTCCGAACATGGCAAAATCGAAAGCGCACCGTCGAAGCAATCGCGCCGCATGTTGTGTACGATCGCGCCAGCAAAATCTGATTAGCCATCATGGACTTTGGCACGTTCGATCATGACAAACGCAGGAATCGCCTACCTAAGGTGAAACAGATTCGTGTGAGACCAAAAACTGGCGATCACGATATTAAGATCAAGGTCAAAAAAGCGATTGGCTATCTTGAAGACAACTTTAAGGTGCAGATCGTGGTGTTGTTCCGCGGACGCGAGATGGCTCAAATCGAAGAGGGCCGCAAGGTGATGGAACACATCATCGAACTGCTTTCCGAACATGGCAAAATCGAAAGCGCACCGTCGAAGCAATCGCGCCGCATGTTTTGTACGATCGCGCCAGGAAAATCTGATTAACCAGCATGGACTTTGGCACGTTCAGTTGAAACCAAATGATGAAAAACCGGCGGGGAATTCCCCGCCGGTTTTCTCTTGGGATCGCACTGACTTACTCTATTCTCAAATTTAAGAATTGAACCTTGCGAATATTTCGTCCAGTGATCCCAACCGATCTATACCACCTCTGGCCGTGTTGTTTCTCCTTTCATTGTTTTGGCCATCACCGTCGGTTTGCGCTTGAGAGCCTCGCAGACCTTCCATTGCTTCACGGTTATTAACTCGTCGATTTTGATTCGTCAACGAATCGCGTCTGTTTCGAACTTCGGTTCGATTGGTCGCGAAATCATTTCGATCGTTACGATTTCGATCGGTATTATTTTCCTCGGTAGGTTCAAACCCTTCGGCGAAGAAAACCGTATCGCTCAGATTGGTCAGGTTTGAATTTCGTTCAATCACATCGGCCAACGTGGACGAATTGATGTCCCGCAACTGCTGCCGGGAAAAGATCTCTTCGTACCACAGTCGATCGCCATCACGAATCCGCTCAAACTGGTCAACGACGATGGTCGAAAACAGTTCGCCCATACTGGAGCCTTCCACATGGTCTTCGGCCAACCCGCCGACCCACAGATCAATGTTGTCCACGCTACCGTAGAACTGCTCCAGCTTTGCGGCGACTCCGGCGTTTGATGTGATGTCGTCAAACGAATCGACACGTTCTAAACCAAAGTCTTCACGGGCTTGGTTGTAATCCGCCAAGCCATGATCGCGGCCGCGCTGAATGTTCAGCGCAGCGAGATCAAATCCGCCAGCTCCGGGAGGCCCGAATAGAAAGTTCCGAATGTCGTCGACCACCTGGCTGTCGATTTCGTTGGCGATTTGAGCCGCTGCACCGGCAAGAATCGAATCAATTCCGTTGGCCGTGATCTCATCGGGAGAAAAGAACGCGTTCTGAAGCGAAATGTTTCCTTCTTCGGCAACACTCCCGTCATCGTTGAGCCGTAGCAGTTCCGACGACAGCATGCTGTGCCCGAAACGGTACGCCGCGGTTGAAAATTCATTGTTGATGCCGGGGTTGACGGTTTCGTCGTATCCGCGGTATTCGCTGAGCGCGTCTGCGCCCAATAAGGCGGGCAAGAATTCGTTGTATGTGATCGCCTGCAGTTCAGCGGTCACGATCGCTTTGGCTTGCTGGTAGACATCTTCGTCACTCAGGGATGGATCCTCCGATGAAATTTGACCGGCCCAGAAATTGTGCTCGCGAACCCAGATCGTGTGCATGGCTGTCAGCGCGATGTTTTCGTTGACGCGAATGTCGCCCGCCAAAAACAGAGTGTCACTATCGCCACCGGCGTTCAACAGACCTGCCTCGTTAAAGGGAAGCAAATCGCCTGCGGACGTTTTCAAAAGTCCTCCCTCGAACGTTCTCAGTTCGGCAGCGCGGATTTCATCAGAACCGTAGACCACCGAACCATCCAGAAACGCTGTGATGTCGTTGACCTGCTGGCGCGGAGCGTCGGTTGATGTTCCGTTTGGATCGACGACAGTTCCGGCAACGTTGTGTCCAGTGAAGCCGTCAAATCTGCGGCTAAAAGCTTACGATCTTCCAGTTGCGTGATCGTAAGGCGATTGTCCTTTTTTCGTGTTCTTTTGCGTGGCATAGTAAAACTTCCTTTACTAAAAGTGATGTTCGGATTGTCCAGAACAACGGCGGAAGTTTTCGAAGAGGCAGTCGAAACCGGTTTGGACGTTAGCTGCGTTGATAAACGGGCGGTGGACTGTGTTTTCTACTGGTGGCGTAAAAGAATTTGGATTGTTTTTATTTTGTGAACCAACGAGTACAATCGAATCTTCGTGTATTGCTTAGGGAAAACGCGGGTTTCTCAATTAAGCCTGGGACACGTACTGCGATGCTTGCATTATTGAAGCTGTTTTTTTTTGGGCCTTTATCATTCTTTCAGATCACGACATTGAACAAGGGCTTCGGTCGGGTGATGAGAATTCATTGGCTCAGCTGCTGGCAAAGCACAGAGACCGATTGTGGCGGATCGTGACCTTTCCCATCGACCGGCGTCGACCTCTGCGTCGATGACAGATTTTTTGGCCGGGCATTTGACCACACCCAGTGAAGCCGCGATGCGGCAAGAACAGAAGATCCGTTGCGGGCAGTTGGTTTCGGTCGATGACGTTGTTCGGCGTTGCCCAGAGCTTGAGGCCGAGATCAAAGAACTCTTGCCGATGATCGCGGCCTTGGAGAAGATGAAAGCGGCCGAAAACAAGGACCAAGCGCGGTTGGCAATGACGCTACCGTCAAACCCTGAATGAATTTGATCTGCATAAAGACAAATCGGAATTGCCGGTCAGTGCTTTGGTGGAAGCGGCCAGGATCCTCAACCAATTGGGAATTGTTTACCGCTCTCAAGAGTACTTCGTTGAATCGTATTTTGCCCATGTGGCGGCGTTGGACGAACTGACCAGCGTAATTGAGCAAGATGACTTTTCGGTACAATTCCAAAAGGCGCGTACCCGCTATTTGATGGGCAAACGAAAGAAAGATAGCGCGGCCAGGGTGGCGATTGACCAAATCGTCGATCCGTCGAATTTCCTGCCACGCCCGCTGGCGGTTCGAGGCATAGGCAGGCGCGACTACTTTGGCGATTTTGATCGACGAAGCCATCACCTAAATGTCGCCATCGAGCTTCTCAGCGATCTGCGACAACAAAGCCAAGAAAATACGTCTTGCGAATTTCTCATCGGTTGTTGCTTTCGAGAATCAGGAGACACCGACCGCGCACTGGAAACATTTCAGAATCTGGTGGAAAAGCATCCAGACAATCCACACTTTCGTTTCGAGCTAATTGAGACGTTTCGTACGGTGGGGGATCCTCGCCAAGACCGCAGAGGTGAGCGTTTTCCAGAAGAAGATGAGGTCAAAAACCAGCTGTTGGCGCTTGAACATGCCGATTGGTTGGTGCAGCGTTTTCCTAATGCACCGCGCTACGGATTGGCGCCGATGCATGTGCTTCATCGGCTGGGGCATACCTTCCAAATGCCGCAATAAACGGATGACGCATCAAAAAAAAGTGCCACGTCCAAAATTGAACGTGGCACGTGGCTTCATTGGGAATCTTTGATTCTACGCCAATGGTCAGGTTAATCTTTGTCGCGTGTTGGATTAACCAAACTAGCGATTATCAAATCGGTGTAACACTGGTTTGGGGTTTCTTAGAAGCAGAATTCCATTCCAGCATAGCCACCGTGTAGCAATAGCGAACCATTGCTGTCGGCATTTTGAACTCGATCGGTGCGACGGAAGTCGACAGGGATTTGATCCGCTGCCAAGGCAACGCCGGCGATACCAAAGGTGCGATAACCTAATCGAGCACGGGCTCGTTGGGAAACTTGATACGTCACACCCATGTCCAGCTCTCCGAGAATCGCAACGTCATTCTTGGTGTCGCTGTAGTCATACTCACGACCCGTTGATGGTCCATCGGTCAGAGTCGCCCCTACTCCGTTGGCATCAAAGAAGTTTTGCTGCGTTTGGATGTGGTTGTTGAAGATACCCGCGGTAACTCCGAAGAATCCACGAAGCCGGTTTGTTAGGCACAACTCGTTGCGAGCACCCAACTGCAAACCCACCAGGTCGTTGGTGACTTGTGACTGATAGGTGAACGATTCAGTCGCCAACGGGAGGGCCGTTGTGTCTCCGATCGACGTATAAGCCAAACGTTCGTCAAACTGGAACCAGCGAACACCGCCGACCAATTCAAACGCAGCAGAACGGCCACGACGAGTTTGGTAGAATCCGCCGTTATTGAGCAGGTTGACTTCAAAGTTGTTGATGTCTGTTTCGCGGGTGAGTGTGTGGAACTCGGTGGTGTCGTAGATCGAAAGTACGTCGCGTGCCGATGGACCGTGTTCAAGGAATACCAGCGTTGGCATTACCGAGAAAACGTTGGCCCCATCCAGCTGCGCCGAGGCAGAGGTGTTGAAAGCCCAGTAACGCAGTTCCAAACCACGTCCGTTGCATTGGCGGCGAGTCAAATTAACGCCGTAGCCACCAAAGTCGCCTTCGTCAGCGTCCGTTGTGAACAATTGATCGCCAGCTGGATTTTGGCTGAGTAATACACCGTCCTCGTAGTCACGAGCAAACGACATCGCGAAAAGACCAACAACCCAGTTTGCCGAACGAGCACGTCCGCCGCCACTGAACACTTGAGCTCCGCTGAATACTGGGGCGCTGTAAACCGGTTCAGCATAGCCAATGCCGCTGTCAACGACGCCTGAGTAAACGTCTCCGCCGCAGCCGCCATCAATCATGCCGCCGTAACCGCTGTCGATGTATCCACCGCCCATGGTCGCGCCGCTATCGTAGACGGCTCCGTCACTGACCATGCGAGGCTGAGTCAGCATCGGCTGAGCCATGCGCGGCTGGGTCAACATCGGTTGAGCCATACGAGGCTGAGTCAGCAACGGTTGTGACATGCGTGGCTGAGTCATCCGTGGTTGGGTCATCATCGGTTGAGCTGTTCCCATCGGTTGCCCCATGACGCTCGAGGCCGAACCGTTGTAGGGCATCGCGCCGCCGTTGACGACTTCGCCAGTGACCATGCCACTGTTAAGCACGCCACCACCATTGATGGCGCCGCTGCCACCAACGGCACCGCCGTTAAGCATGCCGGATATATTCGCAGTGCCACTGCCGCCAACGGCACCGCCGCTGGTGGCGGGCATGCCGTTGCCGTAACCGGCACGAGAAAGAATCGATTGATATGAGCCGATTTCAGACGGCACGTTCCAATCGTTTTGAGCATTCGCGACACCGGCAGTCATAGTCGCCGAAGCGATCATAGCCAGACATGTATGCCAAAAACGTTTCATCACAAACTCCTTTTGAGTAAATCCTTGCGAGCCGAAGACCGCGTGGTTGCGTTTGGCGTCTTTTAGGACGCCTTATATTCAGCACTTTCGCAAGGTCGCGGGGTCATATTCCTTGATCCACCGTCATCCGTTTCGTAGCCTGCGACTGCTGTTACAATCGCGACGATCGATCCGACAGACGGATCCCTTACAAAGCCTGCCAGTGGTATCGTCATGAGAATCGGATTAATCGGAATCTCTTTGCTACGAATGGCCGGAAAAGCCGGATCACCCTGACACCTTGCCGCTACATTCGGCAAAGTTTTCGCAAATTCACACCTTGGGATGCAAAAGCGGGCACTAGGGGGTTTGGGTAGAGCACTCAGATATCCGTGACTGCAAAGTTTTGCTATCACAATCGCTCAATAAATAGCTTAAAAACCAGCCATTCTGGGGGGGCGCAGACGTGGCGGTACGATTTCACTGACCGTTTTCAGGCGAAGCATCGTGTCGCATTCACTTGTCCCCAGGTCCAAATCGGAAACTCATTCCGCAGGATTGTCTGGCTGTTGGACTCCGGCGGATTGCGTGCTATCGCTGGAAGCAAGGTCCTGTGCCGCTTCCTCCGGTTCATCCCAAGGATTTACCCAGACTTCGCACTGATCAAGATACTCTTGATACACCGGAAACTCTTCTGCGCGTTCGGCCAGCCAAGCCTGCGTTTGTTCGACCAATTCAATTTCGCGTTCGAGCGTAATGTCGCCCATCAAAACGGCGGTTCGCAAAAATACGAAATAGGTATCCAACACATCACAGCGACAATAGTCGTTGATCTCCTGCATTTTGCCTTCGTTGTAAAGGCTTTGCACCATATGCCCGGCGACGCCCATTTTGCCGGGACGACCGACAATGTTCGCGCAAAGATTCAGCCCACCATTGAGCCGCGTCGCGCCGAAGTTTGTAATGATATCCTGAAGATCCAGATGCGAACCTTGGTTGTAACGTCCGCGTTTCTGTTCCCAGTTCTTGGCGTAGATGTTGAACCACTGGGGGATCGCGATTCCAAAACGAAACGCGGCCAGTTCCATCAACGGGATATCAAAGGTCCGTCCATTGAAAGTCACCAACGTCGGCATTTTGTAGGCTTTCCAGCCGTCCCAAAATAATTTTGTCAACACATGTGGCCGATACTCAGGCGCATCGAGCGTAACGATGTCGAGGATTTCAAAATCGGAGTTGATTTTGATAACGGCAATCGAAACGGGCAGATGAAACGTGTAGGGAATAAACTCAGAACCGAACTGTTCCATCCGTTCGGCCGCGTAGGTCTCGATCGCTTTCTCTGGCGTCAGGTTTTCTCCGGGGTAGCGTACCTTCGAAATCAGATCACCATCGGCAACGCTTTCGATATCAAAAATAAAATATCGCACAGACGAATTGGCCATAGCTGGTTCACCGATTTTTTGGAGAATTATTTCAGACGTTATCTTACACGACAAACCGTCCATTGGTCCAGCAACCACAAACGGCATATTCACTCGCGATCACAAGACTTACTTTTATGCAACAATACAAACGTGACTTCATTGACTTCATGATGGAAGTCGGAGTGCTGACCTTTGGCGACTTCACGACCAAAAGCGGTCGCAAAACGCCTTACTTCGTCAACACGGGCCTCTACCGCACCGGCAGCCAACTCCAAAGACTTGGTCAGTTCTACGCCAACGCGATCGCGGCCGAACTGGGTACCAACTTCGACGTAATCTTTGGACCGGCTTATAAAGGGATTCCTTTGGTCGCGACCACGTCCGCGGCGCTCTGCAATCAAGGCCACGACGTAGCGTTTTGTTTCAATCGCAAAGAAGCCAAAGACCACGGCGAAGGCGGTCTGCTGGTAGGCCATAAACCGACCGACGGCCAGCGCGTGCTGATCATCGAAGACGTCACCACCGCAGGAACATCAATTCGAGAAACGGTGCCTATACTCAAATCAGCGGCCAGCATCGAATTGGCCGGTTTGGTCGTCTCGGTGGATCGCGCCGAAAGAGGCCCCACCGGTGACGGCACCGCAATGCAAGAAGTTGGCAAGGAATTTAATATGCCGACTTTCGCCATCGTCACCGTGCACGAGATCATGCAACACGTCGATCTATCGGCCGACGATCGACAACGTATGGAAGCCTACTTGGCCGAGTACGGTGCTAAGTCAGCAGGCTAAAGGCTTTGTTTTGGCTTTTCCTGTAGTTTCAATTTTTATAGCTGCTTTATTGAATCGTCTAAGCGGCGTGGATGATCACGACGTAAATTTTAATTCCATGCCTACTTGTTTCGCTGCGGTTCATAAACTCGCGAGTGAAGCCTTTAGTTGTGCCAAGAAGAATTTGATTCACAAGTTCTAGACAACTCTCGCTTCTGCTTGTTTTTCATGGGGCTAACGCCTTTCTTGAAAAATCTTTTTCGCTTGGTTCAAGTGAGGAAGTGTTCCTGACACGTTTTTAAAACAAATACTCTCAACTATGAATCAATTTTAAATCATTGGCATTTTGTGCCGTCGCTAGTTGTTGTGGAATTTTTTGGAACGTAAAATTGGGAGTGAAATCGTCACCAAATTCCAATGCAGACATTCGTTCACGGTGAAGCCCCTGAGAGCTAGCGGGCACGTTACAGATTCTGCGATCAAAAGTAATATATGCCCCGCGTATTTGACAACATCGACCGCACTTTACTTCCCGCTTTGAAAGATACGCTCGCAGTTTCGCAACGAGCTGATTTTTGTGTTGGCTACTTCAACTTGCGTGGATGGAAAAAACTGGATTCGCTTGTCGATCAATGGAGCGGCAAGAATGAGGAATGCTGCAGGTTACTAGTGGGCATGCAAACACTGCCCGAAGATGAGCTTGAAGAAGCTTTCAGTGTCGTCAATGGCGAAGAGGGAATTGATAACCAATCAGCGATTCAGAAAAAGCGAGAGCTTGCCGACCACTTTCGTAAACAGCTCATGTTTGGCACTCCGACCAACGAGGATGAAGCCGGGTTGCGACGCTTGGCAAAGCAGTTGCGAGCGGGGCAGTTACAAGTGAAACTATTCCTCCGCCATCGTTTGCACGCAAAGCTCTATCTGGCGTTTCGTGATGATCCCAACAATCCCATCGTTGGATTTCTTGGTAGTAGTAACCTGACGTTTGCAGGGCTTCAGAGTCAGGGGGAGCTGAATGTTGATGTGTTGGATCATGACGCTTGCGAAAAACTAAAAACTTGGTTTGAGGATCGCTGGAATGACCGATGGTGCATTGACATTTCAAAAGAGCTTGCCGATATCATTGATGAAAGCTGGGCGAGTCCAAAAGATCGCCTTCCGTATCACATCTATTTGAAAATCGCTTTCCATCTTGCGGAAGAAGCACGCAGCGGCCTCAAAGAATTCAGTTTGCCGAGAGAGTTTGAGTCGATCCTGTTTGACTTCCAAACCGCTGCCGTAAAAATTGCGGCTCACCACCTGAACAAACGTGGCGGCGTCATGATCGGTGATGTTGTTGGTCTTGGAAAAACGATGATGGCGACGGCGCTCGCTCGGATGATTGAGGACGAACAAGGAATTGAGACTTTGATTCTTTGCCCAAAGAACCTCGAGAAGATGTGGAATGGGTACCGTGAACGTTTCGGATTGCGTGGCAAAGTGATGCCGACAAGTCGCGTACAGAAAGATCTGCTGAACGAGCGACGCTATCGTTTGGTGCTAATCGACGAAAGTCACAACTTGCGAAACCGTGAAGGCAAACGTTTCACCGCAATCCAAGATTACATCGACACCAACGACAGCAAAGTCGTGCTTTTAACAGCGACACCATACAACAAGAATTACGTGGACCTTTCCAATCAATTGCGTCTGTTTCTTAAAGAGGATGCCGACATCGGTATTCGACCCGAGGAATACATTCGGCAAATCGGGGAAACAGAGTTCATCAGGCGTCACCAATGCAGCCCGAAATCCTTGGCGGCGTTCGAGAAGAGCGAAGAAGCCGACGATTGGCGGGAGTTGATGCGGCTATACATGGTTCGAAGGACAAGAACCTTTGTAAAGCAGAATTACGCCGACATCGAATGCGGCAAGTGCAAGACACGAGTTTTAGCCAGTGAAACCAAATGTTCGTCTTGTGAATCGCTGCGAAATGGAACTGAGAGACCGTTTTTGACGTTCAGTGACGGGACGCGAGCTCCGTTCCCGACGCGCGTTCCCAAGACAGTTAAATTCCAGTTGGATGAAGACGACCCCAACGATCAATACGCATCGCTATATTCTGATGCCGTCGTAAGGCGAATCAATCGCTTGGAGTTGCCCCGATACGGATTGGGCAACTACGTTCACGAAACCCCCTCTCAGCCCCCCAAGCCCGCAGAAGCAAGAATCATTAGCGACCTTTCCAGAGCGGGGAAACGCTTGATGGGTTTTTGCCGAACGAACCTTTTCAAGCGATTGGAGAGTAGTGGATTGGCGTTCTTTCAATCCATCGAAAGGCACATCCTGCGAAACTTCGTCTTCTTACACGCATTGGAAAACAACCTCGACGTTCCCATCGGTTCCCAAGATGCTTCTCTCTTGGATGCCAGTTTCAACGATGACGAAGAGTTGACGCTGTTTGAACAGGAATCAGAAAGCGCAGATGGCAGCGACCCGCTTGCCAATTCATCTCGGAATGAGAACGACTACGTCGAAGCAGCCGAATCTGTATACGGCCTGTACTCAAACCGGTTTTCGAGACGTTTTCGATGGTTGCCCGCATCGCGGTTTGTCCCGGAGCTTGCTCGCGACTTGCGAAAAGATGCGGAGTCATTGATCAAGTTGCTAGAGGATTGTGGAACGTGGCAATCAGAGTTGGACTCAAAACTAAACGCCCTTCATGACCTTGTTTCGAAACGCCACTTCGCTGACAAGGTACTCGTGTTCACGCAATTCGCTGACACAGCGAAATACCTTAAGCAGGAGCTCGAATCTCGCGGCGTGGAGGGAGTTGGAGTTGTCACTGGTCAGTCGCAAGACCCAACAGCTATGGCATGGAAATTCAGTCCAGTCGCCAATGACAAACGGCAAGCTGTAAACCCCAATGACGAATTTAGAATCTTGATCGCAACTGATGTCTTGAGCGAGGGTCAGAACTTGCAAGACGCTTCGATCGTCGTCAATTTCGATATTCCATGGGCGATCATTCGTTTGATTCAACGAGCTGGTCGCGTCGATCGAATCGGCCAACGTGCAGACGATATCCTGTGCTACACCTTTTTACCGGCCGCAGGTGTTGAACGCATCATCAATTTGCGTGGCCGCGTTAGGCAGCGACTTCGTGAAAATGCTGAGGTTGTCGGAACTGACGAAGCATTTTTTGAAGATGATCCGACGGAACCCAACTTGCTCGATCTCTATAACGAGCAAGCCGGAATTCTCGATGGTGAAGACGATACAGAAATCGACTTGTCATCCTACGCTTTTCAAATCTGGGACAATGCGATCAAGGCAGATCCCAACCTTGCCAAGCTGATCCCCAATCTGCCAAGCGTCGTCTACGCGACGAAAGCCCATACTCCGATTGAGTCAAAGCCCGATGGAGCTCTGGTCTATGCCCGCACAGCCGAACGAACCAATGCACTAGTTTGGATCAACGAAAATGGCGACAGCATTACTGAATCGCAATACGCGATTTTGAAAGCGGCGGCCTGCGAACCAGACACGCCTGCACTACCACGGCAGGAAAATCATCACGACCTCGTCAGGCGTGGCGTTGAGATCATCGCAGAAGAAGAACATCAGGCCGGCGGGCAACTTGGGCGTCCGTCTGGGGCACGATTTCGTGTCTACGAACGCATGAAACGTTTCGTCGAAGACGTCAAAACGGATCAACCGCTGTTTCCAGTTAAGGAACTTGAGCGGGCGATCGGCGACATTTACAGCCACCCTTTACGCCCTTTGGCGGTCGACATCCTGAATCGTCTTTTGAAGGCGGGAATCATTGATGCCGATCTGGCTCAACGAATTATGGAACTGCGAGCCGAAGGCCGGCTTTGCATCATTTCAAACGAAGCGGATGACCACTACCAAACCGAGATCATTTGCTCCATGGGATTGAAAGCTACCGAATGACAGACACTTCCAAGATCCGACGACTGATTAAGGACTTCAACTTTGACTCATTGTTTGAAGAACTTGGGTGGGATCGGTTCAAACGCGAATTGCCAATTGTTGTTGACGACGTTGAGTACGGACTGACCGGCGTTCGCGAAAAACGCGGCTTTCAAGTATTCCATTACTTGGTTCCGGCTGGCGAACCCTTCCCGAGCGCCGCAGTCATGACGAAGGTTCAGCGAGCTGTGGCTAAAACCGCTCACGAAAACATCGTCATCTTTTCGGATGAAGCTCAAACGCGTCAGTGCTTTCGTGTCGCACGGCGTGACGAAGGCAAGTTGCTTCGCAGCACAGGTTTGGACTTTCATAAAGGACATTCGGGGGAGGCTCTCGCTCAGCGCATTAGCAAACTGGCTATTTCTCTTGACGAAGAGGAAGACCTAACACTTGTCGACGTCACGAATCGAGCGTCTGAACTCTACGCTGAACGAGTCACCAAGAGATTCTTCACAAAGTTTCAGCAACAACGTGACGCGTTTAAAGACTTCATTAAGGGCATCAAAGACGTCCAGCAGCGCGAGTGGTACGCTTCGCTGATGCTGAACCGGCTGATGTTCGTTTATTTCGTTCAGAAGAAAGGCTTTCTCGATCACGACCTCGACTATTTAAAGAATCGCCTTGCTAAGTCTCGCGAGGTCAACAAGGAGTTTCATGCCTTCTATCGCTATTTTTTGCTGAAGCTTTTTCACGACGGATTGAATAAACGGGAAGCGGATCGCGATCCCGATTTGGAAAAATTGCTTGGACAAGTTCCATATTTGAATGGTGGGATTTTCGATCAGCATCGAATTGAAACCGAGAACAAAGACATCAAGATCCCTGACAAGGCCTTCGAAAGCCTGTTCGCGTTTTTTGACGAATACAAATGGCATCTGGATGACCGCCCACTTCGTGATGACACCGAGATCAACCCTGACGTTCTTGGGTACATCTTTGAAAAGTACATCAATCAGAAGCAGATGGGCGCGTATTACACGAAGGAAGACATTACCGAGTACATCTCGAAGAACACAATCATTCCTTACTTGTTTGACGAAGCCGCGAGAAGAAATACAGAACCGTTTCGGCCTGAACGTGAAGTATGGGGCCTATTGCGCGACGATCCAGACCGCTACATCTATGACGCGGTTGGACACGGGATCTTTGTTGACATCCACACAAGAACCGGCCCTAACACATGTAAAGAGCTTGAAAAGCCGATTCCAATTCCCGGCAAGATAAAGGCAGGGATTAAGGACGTTGCGAAACGGACGGACTGGAATACAGCGGCTCCTGCTGAGGTCGCTTTGCCGACTGAAACGTGGGGTGAGCATATTGCTCGCCGTGATCGTTGCATTGAATTGCGAAAGAAATTGGCTGCCGGTGCAATTACGTCGATCAACGACATGATTGCACACAACTTGGACATTCGTCAGTTTGCGGTGGATGTTATCGACAACTGTGAAAGCGCCGATCTACTCCGAGCAATCTACTTCACGATTGCCGGTCGCATGGAACAGGTCGGCAAAAACCACAAGGCTCAACTCCCTCTCAGCGTACTCGATCCGACTTGTGGAAGCGGTGCGTTCCTATTTGCAGCACTGAATATTCTGCAACCGCTGTATGAAGCCTGTTTGAGCAAGATGGAGCAGTTCGTCAATGAGGCAGATCAAGCTCAGCCGGTCACCATCGAAGACGAAATGGCAGCACTGATTGAATTGGGTGAGAGTAACACGCTTGAGTTTAAATCGACAGCTCGATTCGACGTCAAGAAGTCGAAGGCGATCGAGAAGTTGCCTGAAGGCAAACAGCTGGAGATTTTGAAAGCGACCGATAAAGATCGCCAGCACGACATTCTCAAAGCCGTCGCCGCCATGCTTAACGCGAAGGGTGGTGATCTGGTCATCGGCGTTGACGATGAAGGTAATGGATTTGGCATCCACCACGACTATATGTTCTTCAGCGAGGACGGAAAACGAAACCGTGATGGCTACGAACTGTGGTTAACTTCATTGCTAATCAGCAACTTTGGAAAGACTGCCGCTGGTTGTGTAGAGATCTCGTTCGCGCTGCGTGATGGAGTTGACGTTTGCAGGCTCAAAACTTCACCTTCGCCTGATCCGGTTTTTGTGAAGAAAGACGGAGCAGAAGTTTTCTATCGCCGTCTCAATAATTCTTCGCAAACTCTCGGCATGGAAGAATTCGCCAAGTATCGGGACAGTCGATTTAAAGGCGATCCGCCAGTGAGAGTCGAACCAAAGTTGAAGCTTGGAAAATCGGCAAAGAAGTCAGGCAAGAAAAAGCTAATTGATTTCCGCGATATTCTTGCGGAGATCGAAACGCATCCCAATCAGACTTACTTCGTTCTGAAGTCCATTGTGATCAACAATCTGTTTGGCGTCGACATCATGCCGGAGGCCGTTGAGATCTGCAAGTTGAGACTTTTTCTAAAGCTGATGTCGACTGTTGAACCGCACTACGCTCAAAACAACCTTGGTGTAGAGGCGTTACCAGATATTGACTTCAATGTCAGGGCTGGAAATACGCTGGTTGGCTATACAACACTGGCGCAGATTGAGCAATCTCTTTCAGGCACGTTGGGTTTTGAAGATGGCCAAATTACTGGTATTCGAGACCAAGCTAAAGTTGTAGCTCTTAAGTTTGAGCTTTTTCGTAGAGAACAGACAGACCTAGGCGGGAAAATAACTGAAGCTAACAAAAAAGATTTAGCTGAAGAGCTAAATACTCTGACCCTTCGACTCGACAAATTTCTTTCTGAGGAATATGCAGTCGACCCTCGAAAAGAAAAGGACTTTAACGCATGGAAATCAGTTCATCAGCCATTTCATTGGTTCGCCGAATTCTTCGCAATTATGCAAGCAGGTGGTTTTGATGTAATCGTTGGCAATCCACCTTACTTAGAGGCTCGAGAAATCGACTACGCCGTTCAAGGACTCGAAACCACGCGTTCACAAGCAGTCCATGCTATGTGCATTGAACGGAGCTTGCGTTTGGTTAAGGAACATTCATGGATCAGCATGATTGTGCCACTTGCGATAGTTTCGACACAAAGATTTTCAATTGTTCAGCAGATGCTCGAGTCAACTGGTGAAACATGCTACGCGAATTTCGCGTGGCGCCCGGCAAAACTATTCGACGCAGTGAATCGAGCGCTAACGATTTTCATCACTGGATCAAAGCCATCAGGACGTTGTTTTTCTAGCGGTTATACGAAGTGGTATTCTGACGCGCGAGCTCATTTAATTCCGACGATTCAATATAAATCTTGGAAATCCGACAGGACGTCCTATTGGGTACCGAAACTCACTAGTGATATTGATGTGGAGATTCTTCAAAACCTCCTCGGCTTACCGAACCGTTTTGGAGAATTTTTAATCGATCGTGGACGAGAAAATCAAGTCTTTTATCGAACAACAGGCGGCTTATATTGGAAAGTGTTCACAGACTTTCCACCAGAATTTTCAGTTAATGGAAAACCGGGAAAGTCTTCTCGCCAAACTACATTGTCATTAAGAGAGCAAACTTTTGTGCAATCATCAGTCGCTTTGCTCAGTAGCAATTTGTTTTGGTGGTGGTACACAATGACATCTAATCTCAGAGACTTAAATCCGACAGATATCAAGGCATTTCCGACTTGTGAGAGTGTGTTAAAATCCGACGCTCTCTCCGCTCTCGGAGCGGATTACATTGCGTCATTGCAGGAAAATAGTCAGACACTAGTTAGAAATCAACGCAGCACTGGGCGAACCGAAACGCAATCGTTCCTCATCTCTAAGTCAAAAGGGGTCATCGACAAAATTGACGAAGAATTGGGACCGTTTTATGGCTTAAATTATGCTCAAGTAAGCTACATCCAGTCTTTTGACATAAAGTTTCGAATGGGAACTGATGACTAAATTATTAGAATTTATTCCCTCGTTGGCGGCTTCGAGCCAAGAAAGGTAATAAACTGGCAGAAAACTTGTTTGAGGAAATGGAAGTGAAATGTCGAAAAATGACCTTTTTTCTGTAGTCCGCTTGCTTCCGGACGATGATGCTTGGCCATCGAAATTAGGTCAAAGCAACACCAAATTCTTGGATCTCATCGGCAATTCCAAATCGTTAAATCAACCATCGGTAGCATTGTTTTGCTCATCAAGTTGTTCCGGATCCGCTATTCTGCGCTCGATGAAATGGGCCGGTGAGTTGGCAGCGGGCAAGCAAGCTGTCATCAGCGGATTCCATTCCGCAATCGAGAAGAGTTTTCTCGAAGTACTTCTAACTGGCGTGTGCCCAATCATCGTATGCCCACCGCGGAGTTTGGCTCGGTATCGCATCCCCACTGAGTACCTGTCAGAGATTGAAAGTGGACGGTTGAGCATCGTTTCCACTCAACCCGAATCCATACGCACCAACTCGGCCGCTTCTTCGCTGTCTCGCAATCGTATGGTCGCGGATCTGGCAACTGAAATCGTTGTCGCCCACGCCGCAGAAGGCAGCAAAACGGAAAAGTTTGCTTTGAAACTCATAGCACAAGGAAAATCGGTGTCATGTTTGGATCCCAAATGCAAGACTTTGTTACTTGCGGGTGCTAAACTGATGCCTCCCACATAAGGTAAAACGCGACCCCGCCCGGCTATTTCCTTGAACCACGTAACGATAGAGAACGCGATAGAAGAGTGTCTTGCTAGCCACCGCTGGCGCGAATTGTTTGTGGAGGAGCTGGGCTGGGATCGGGCTAGAGCTGAGTTCCAATTGGACTTCGAAGGGGAAACGTACCGTTTCGAGCTATTCGCAGAAAAACGCGCATTTGCGATATTGCGTTGTCTCGTACACCGAACCGTCATTGCAAATCGAGGACTGCTCAGGCGTTTACAGCAAATAGTGGCCCGAAGACATCACGAACACATTTTAGTGTTCTATTGTGAAGAACCGCAAAAGCAAGTTTGGCAATGGTCCACGGTTCGTCCAGACGGAAAACGACGACGCCATCGAGAGCATCCATTCTTTTCTTCAGAACCACCCACTGGGGTGCTTTCTCGGCTGGCGAAAATTCGGTTTACGCTCGACGAAGAAGAAACAGCAATGCTAGGCGACGCTGTTGAAAAGGTCCGTTCCGCACTGGACGTCAAATCGGAACTTGAATTGTTCTCTCGATACCCAAACATTGCAACCAAGGGCGATGCGCTCGCAGTTCGGATGGCCGAAGGTGATGAAGATTCCTATCACCAATTCGTGGCACTACATCAGCAACTAGCAAGAAAACAATCTAGGATGCTTATTCGTTGGGTCAACGAAAATGTTGATGATGCTTTCCAAGTGGCAATGATTGGCATCATGAAGGCGTCAAGGAAGTTCGATCCAACACGCGGGTACCAATTCTCAACGATCGCAGGATATTATTTGCGTGCAGTGTGCCAACGACATGCTGCCAGCTTTGGATTGCCAATACGCGTACCCAGCCATGCATTTTGGCCAGCCTATAGATTTGAATTCAGACATCAGAAGCTGATCGCTACTTACGGAAATCCCTTGCCGGACGAGCTATTGGATGCAGAGCTCCAAATCGAGGGGTTAACCCGTCGACAGTGGGAAGCGTTTGAGGCGTCAAAGAACACCCTAAGATTCTCGGATTTGGACCGACAGCAATTCGGGGAGGTGCTTGCGCGGGCTCCAGCTTCTGATCTTCCGTTGAAGGGTATGTTGCATCGAGAGATGGTGGACGCGGCAATAATGTGTATGGGGCGGATACGTGAGCGAGACCAACAAGTTCTTGCTCTTCGATACGGACTTGAGAAGGAAGCAATGACGCTTGAGCAAGTCGCGGGCGTGATGGGCGTCACACGTGAACGTATTCGACAGATCCAAAAGCGTGCTGAAGCGGAACTAATCTTATGTATGAAACAGGAATTCCCCTCGTTTTTTGTATCTGATGAGCCAAAAAAAGCTTCCGAAACCACGTCTGAGACGGATAATGAAGAGGTGTCGGAACCGATTGATGAACCTACCATTCCGCGTTCCTCTAAACCACCCAATAAATACCCACCTCGTCGAAAACCATCGCTTGCTCAACCAAGCGATCCGTGTCCCGTCATTGCTTCGGTAACTCCGAGCGACTTTCCTTCCGCCGTGTTGTCACAACAAGAATTAAGCGTTATGAGTCAATGGGTATTTGCTGAACTATCTGGCGCTTCTGTGCGACGCGATCCACAAGAAACGGAATTGTTCAAAACGGAAAATGCCGGCGAGAACGAATACTCAGGCACCGACGCCTTGGTACGAGAGGTTATTCAAAACTCCATGGATGCTGGTACGGGAGATGGGCCGGTACGCATCCGGTTTGGGCTACACCCTAACAGTGAATTGCCTACAGCTGATACTTTGGCAAAGTATTTTTCGAGGTTAGAACCGGCGTTAGGCCACCGTGATGTTTCCTTCAATTCCGACGGGGCTCCAGATCTTGATCTTGGGTTTCTTGTTTGTGAGGACTTCGGTACATGTGGCCTCTCGGGGGATGTTGGGCTTTCTAGGGATCCTCCAGAGGGGCACCGACAGCGTGAGGACTTTTTCTGGTTCTGGCGGAACATAGGACGCAGTGGCAAAATAGACGACGATCTTGGACGCTGGGGTTTGGGGAAAACTGTTTATCGTGCGGCCAGCCGCGTTGGTTGCATGCTTGGACTTACTGTTCGGGATTCGGACAAGCGGAAATATTTGATGGGGCAGGCAGTGCTTCGTCTACATGAGCACAATGGTGTGGAATACGCACCG
The DNA here is from genome assembly GCA_937921995.1 of uncultured Pirellulaceae bacterium. Classification (GTDB taxonomy): domain Bacteria; phylum Planctomycetota; class Planctomycetia; order Pirellulales; family Pirellulaceae; genus Mariniblastus. The sequence continues at coordinate 35,339 of CAKZVF010000052.1, read as the reverse complement.
GAGGGATTTTGGTGTTCCGGGACTGCGTCAGATGGGCTGCCGATCCCCATAAGTGATTCAGAGAAGCTAGATCAATTTGCCGACGATTGGTCATTGACGCGAACGACCGAACCCGGTTTGTCGGTAGTGGTTCCTTACGTCACTGCTGCATTGCAAACGGAGAGCATTCTACGTCTGGTCGCGATCAATTTTTTTGTGCCGATCATCAAGGGCGATCTTATCGTGGACGTCGCAGGTCCAAATTTGCCCAATGGTGCATCTGAAGTCCGTATTGACTCCAGTACAATTGCAAAAGTGTGCGAGAACTTGAGTTGGAACGGATTGGTAAAACATAAACAGTCGTGCCCGCCTCCGTTATCTTTGGTTCAACAGAGCATTGCGATTAACGCATCAGACGTTGTCACCACAAAACTGTTGGGCACATCCGGCATGCCGACAATCAAAAATGAATCATTCGCGGACAAAGACAGAGAAGATCTTCAGTTGCGATTTAAAAACGAGGAATTGGTCGCCGTATGCGTTCGAGCTGCATTGCCAAAGAAGTCTGGCGGCCATGAAGAGGGTGAGTTGATCGTCTATCTTCAACGGCAATCAGGAACTGATCGCTTTGAGAGCTACTACGTCCGAGAGGGCATGACGATTACTCGGCTAAACTCCAAACGCAGCTTGCGAGGGGTGAAGGCTTGGGTGATGGTTGAACCCGGTCATCTGGCGTCGCTGTTGGGAGATACCGAAGGGCCTGCCCACATCAGCTGGGACACTTCAAACGATGAGCGACCCAATCGTACTTGGAAGACGTGGAAAGGTCGTGTTAGATTTTTCAGCAAGATCGTTGATGCGGTTGCGGAGTACCTGACTCCAAAAATTGAAGATGCCGACTTTGATCTGCTGAGTGATTTCTTCTCCGTCGAAGATATTAAAACGTCGAGCAAACGTCGTAAGCCGGGTGAGAAAGGAAAGAATGTTGGGACGTTCGCACCTCCTGTTCCTAATCCACGCTGGTATCGTAGCGCTCCCAAGGCTGGTGGATTTAGAATATCTTCGGCCCCTTCTTTACCTGTACCGGAAAATGCAATTCTACGAGTTTCAATCGCTTACGACATGGCTGGAGGCAATCCATTGCGTAACTGGAGCCGCTTTGATTTTGATTTCAGGGCTAAGGATAAAAAAGTGAAGTTCAAAGGAAATGGTATTAAAGCAAATTTAAAAGAGGGGAATGTGATCGACATTACGATTACTAATTCCGAGTTCGAGTTAACAGCTTCGGGGTTTGACGTGCATCGAGATCTGTTCGTTCGCATTGATGAACTTAATAGTGATGAGGATAGCTAAAAATGATTCAGAGAGTGAATTCGCTTGGTCGAAAACGTATCGCAAAGACCAACATCGTTATTGAGGTTCAAGATGGAAATCCCCGGTTACTGAACGCAGAAATCCAATTGGAAGGTTTGGGGTTTCCGGATGCCGCATCGGTCGTTATCGAGGGAACATCAGCTGGGGCTTCCGTTGTTCAACGGTTTGAGTGTGGAACAGTCGCGAATCTTAACCAGCCAAAGGGTTTAAAGCTTGACCAGCTGACAGGGCAGAATGTTTTTTTCTCCCTCAAGGTCATTGATCGCAGTGAGCAAGTTGGTCGATTGCTTGGCATTGCGGACGGCCTGCGTCCTGAGGTAGTCGGCGAGCAAACCGTATCCAGTGAAAGTGGGATACTGCCTGTAGAACGTCGGCCGCTTGGGCAACAACTGTGGAGGCTGGACTTTCAAGAAAGCCACGTGTTCCTGTTTATCAATAGTGAGGTTCCAGAACTGGCGGAGAGTATCCGTAGTGATCCCACTTTTTACGCAATCATTTATCCAGAGATCGTTCGACAGATTCTGCGTCGCGCAATCGTAGAAAATGGTGATCCGGATGCCAACGACGACAGGTGGTCGACCTTATGGCTGAGTTTTGGACGCAAACTTCACCCAAGCCACGAAAATCCACCAGAGCCGACAGATGCAGAGGCAGTCGATGAATGGGTTGAGATGGTTGTCGATTCATTTTGCGATTCGCATCAACTTAGAAGTCGCTACGCGGCCAATGATAATGAACGGGAGAAAGCATGAACGGCATTGAAGTTCGGTCATTCAACGAAGCTGGGATCAAAGCGTTTCAAGATTATCTCAAATGCATTCGAGATGGACAGCATGGCCCAAATGTTATTGATTTGCTGGACGATGCATCTTTATTAAGCAATGAAAACAAATATCGTTCCGTAACTGTCGAATCTAGAAGATTTACCTCGCGTCGCGAAGCCGCCGATTATTTTCACAACAAGTTTAAAAATGTTTCTGCAGAAAGTCTGCGAAAAGATGCCGGATTGTGGACTTGGCTCAGTCTTTTCTATTTCGATCAGGTTTGTCCTGATGTTGACGGTCGTAAGACGGTGCGGAACGATTACACCTACATTTTTATGCCTGACCAATCTAGGTATTTTTACCGGCACCTTTTGTTCGTTGCTTGGTACGCCAAACACGTCTCACCAGTGCATAATCGGCTGTTTCTCGACACAACGCTTCATCAGCTAGACAAGTTTACCCAAGACGTTCTCAAACGACTTTATCTGACGCGGATTGACTGTATTTTCGAAGTGTTAGATCGCCTGTACTGGGATCGCGATTTGAATCGACCACGCAGAGGTGTTAACAGTCCACGAAAGGTGGTTGCGGGAGATCTTGTTCATCGATTTCCTACACGAATCAGGCAGCTCGAAAAAACCTACGATCTACTAAGTTTAACGGCAAGTCAGTTAATTGATTTGCTGGGTGAAGAGTTTGCATCATTTGATTCGCAAGCTGACCATTTTAAAGGAGATAGCATTGTATCCTGAAGCGCTGAACGAAATTGCAGACGACGTCCTCAACCATGGCAAGAAGCGACGCGCTAAGGTGCGCACACTGCTAGGATGGTTTGGGTATTCGCGCCGTCGAGAACAAGTTGTCACACAAATTAAGGATTCCCTTGTAGCACTCGGGTTAAAAACAGAACCTGATTTTCAAGACGAGTTTTTCGATAATCAAGTTTACTTTATGCCTTTAGTCAGCAACGCCAGTCTCCCTGAAGATAACGAGACGCTTGAAAACGATTCAGATTTTGAAACACTTGAAGAAATTGAGGAATATGAACCACCAGAGGAGATACGTGAACCCGTTACGCTGAGCATCATCGAAAACCCAACGTTTCGAGTTAGCCACTTTGCGTCAGCTCGTAAAACAGTCGTATCGGTGCTCCCGGATGATAGTATTGCTCAAGTCACAACTACTATGTTGATGAAGGACTTTGATCAAATCCCCGTAATGAGATCCCTTCGCGACGTTAAAGGCATTGTCAGTTGGAAAAGCATCGCGCAAGCAAGTGCTTCCAGTAGGCCAAACGAACTAGCAACGCATTGTATGGCTTCCCATCAAATAATTGAGCAAAGTGATTCGATGTTCGAAGCCGTCGATAGAGTTCTCAAGTACGGTTGTGTTCTGGTGAGAAATAAGAAACTAGAAATTTCTGGAATTATAACTGCGTATGATGTAGCAAAATCGTTTCACGAACTCGCTAAGCCCTACTTGATTGTTGGCGAGATTGAACGCTTATTGCGAAATTTAATCGCAAATCATTTTACCCAAGATGATATCCGTACCGTTAAAAAGGATGATGACCGTGAAATCAATGACGTAACAGATTTGACGTTCGGGCAATACAAAAGATTGCTTGAAAATCCAAAGAACTGGGCGCGACTGTCAATTTCAGTTGAAAGGAATATTTTCATTGACCGACTTGAAGAAGTAAGGGTTGCGAGAAATGAAGTAATGCACTTCGATCCAGAAGGGCTTCAGCCTGAGCAAAAAAGGCAGCTTTGGGAGTTTGCCAACTTTCTTCATGGGATTTGTTAAACGTATCGTTTCCGTTCAAACAATGATTTTTCACAACATCTAAAAATGAAGTAGTCGAGACTTAATCTGACATTTTTTATAGTTGATTTTGGGGCGAATGAGGAGATTCGCGCTAAACGAATCGAGTCATTCGCCCCAAAATCTTTCGAATGACAAGGAGTGTTAAGATGACGACTGAGCAAAAGATTATCAAAAACAAACTGGGCATGTTGAAGCTTGCAGAAAAGCTCGGCAACGTGTCCGAAGCCTGCAAACTATTCGGCTACTCAAGAGACAGTTTCTACCGTTTTAATGAGCTGTACGAGAACGGCGGAGAGGCGGCTCTTAAGGAGATTTCTCGTAAGAAGCCTGTAGTCAAGAACCGCGTCGATCCTAAAGTCGAGAAAGCGGTCGTTGCTATAGCAATTGATCAGCCAGCCTTCGGCCAAGTACGAGTCAGCAACGAGCTGAAGAAGAAAGGCATGACATGGTCGAGGTGGCCGATGGCCAAACTTATTTGGGAGCCTGCTGTTTGCGTAGATTTCGTGTCGCCAGTACCAAGCCTACCGTAGTGAACAATATAAATGGGACCTTGTCCTCTACCCACTGACGATAGATGTGACGGGTCCCAATCGTGGTCACCAAGACGTACTGATCCCCCAGCGGTTTGTAGTTTGGCAAGGTAGTATCGTAGAACGCCTCTGAACGATCACCAACCTGGGTCCCATTGCTTAACTTGACGGTATCGAGCGTTTTGTCGCCCAACATTGCGTAGTCCTGATCTGAGATGAACTCGATGTTGTAACTGCTTGGTGGCAGTAAGCGGTATTGTGCCTCGTAGTGGACAAAGCGAATAAAGATCCAGCCGATTACGATGTGCATAAACAACATCACAAACATTACCCAAATCATCAGTGGCAGATTGGAAAAGTTTTCGCGCAGTTGGGAAAGTTTAGTTTTCATTGAAAGACTCCTTTAGTAAGAGATTTGACTCCAAAGTCAGTTCGATTGTCTGATCGGAATACACAAGTTGGTTTCGGCCATCAGGCAACTGCAACACGGCCGTTACTTGACGGTCCGCCGGCGGCCGTTGAGCAATCAATTTGAAAACATTGACGGCCACGACGACTGACGCCGCCAGCACCAAAGCCATTGCCCAATTCGGAGATTGGGTGGGCTGAGGGTCAAGCTTGTCGCGACTGGTCGTCTCAATGGCCAGCGCGTTGGCGCGGCAACGGTCAACAAGTGCATCGGAAACGGGTGTTTGCCTCAGCCGCTGGGTGACGTCGGACAACACATCGTCGAGTTTTGGAATGTTCTGATCGGGTTGAGTCACAATCAGTCCTCCTGGTTTGTTTGGGGATTTTGCAACGCAGCCCTTAATCGCTTGGTTGCTTTATGCAGTGCCATGCTGACGGCGTTTTCACTGATCTCAAGAGTCGTCGCGATTTCACCGCGCGACAGCCCCTCGAAATAAGCAAACGTAAACACGTCGGCTTGGCGGTCAGGCAGCTTGGTCAACGCGCCACGCAGCAGATTCTCTTGGTCGCTGGCCTCGCAGGTTTCATCTGCTGTGTCGGTATTGGCCGGCAATTGGTTGAGGTGGTCGTTGGACGCGGTTTCCTTGCTGCGCGCTTTACGCCGCAAGTGGTCGATGGCGCGGCGCTGAGACATGCGGCGAAGTAGCCCCGGCCAGTTTTCAACGTCGGTTCTCTGTGCCAACGAATAGGCTTCGACGAACACTTCTTGAACAACGTCTTCGGCATCATGGTCATTGCCAACGATTCGTCGAACGCTCGGCACCAGCCATGGGATATGTGCGTCGACGATTTGTTGCCAGTGATTCACAGGGTTTGTTCCCAAAGTGAGTGGAATTCATTTGCCTTCAATCTAATGTCGAAGGAGCCCCCGTGCAGATTTCCAACAATCGCGGCTTTTTTGAAAAATAGCGAATTCCAAGGCGTTTTTAGGCTTTCGCTGCCGCATTCAGGCGGCAATATCTTTGGTCAGTTTAACGACTAGCCGGCAGGCGTCGGCGTTTGGTAGGGCGAAACGAGGTCGCCTGCCGGCTTGTCGTTAAACCAATATCCAACTTTAGTCCGGAGGAGGATACAAGAACTGCTGGACCTGCGGTACGAAATTTCGTGTCGCCCGCTTTCGCTGCCGCATTCAGGCGGCAATATCCTTGGTCAGTTTAACGACCAGCCGGCAGGCGTCGGCGTTTGGTAGGGCGAAACGAGGTCGCCTGCCGGCTTGTCGTTAAACCAATATCCAACTTTAGTCCGGAGGAGGATACAAGAACTGCTGGACCCGCGGTACGAAATTTCGTGTCGCCCGCTGGGCTGATCGCGTCGGCGGCCTAAGCCTTCGCGGCGCGAGCCTGTTTCTTCCGATCGGTCTCTTTAAGCAACTGCTTGCGCATCCGCAACTTCGTCGGAGTCACTTCGACCCATTCGTCGTCTTCGATATATTCCAACGCCGCTTCCAGAGAGAACAGACGCGCCGGTTTGAGGATGATGTTTTCATCACTGCCCGAAGCCCGCATGTTGGTCAGCTGCTTTTCTTTGGTCGGGTTCACCGGAAGGTCATTCGCACGAGCATTCTCACCGACGATCATACCTTCGTAAACCTCGTCGCCGGGGGACACAAACATGTCTGCCCGTTGCTGTAGCGTCATCAAAGCGAACCCATTCGCCTTGCCGCCAACCATAGAAACCATCATGCCGTTGGGACGACTGGGGATATCGCCTTCTGCCGGACGGAATTCCAGGAACCGGTGGTTGATAATCGCGGTGCCAGCCGTTGCGTTTAGCAGACGCGTTCTCAGGCCAATCAAACCGCGCGAAGGCACGATAAATCGCGCCAAAGTAAATTCACCACGCGAGTTCATCTCGGATAATTCGCCACGCCGATTACCGACCAGCTCCATCACGCTACCAAATTTGTCGGTGGGAACTTCAACGACCAACGTCTCAAAGGGCTCTTTCACGACGCCATCTTCTTTAACCATGACCACACGCGGTTTACCGACCGATAGTTCAAAACCTTCACGACGCATCGTTTCAATCAGTACGGCCAAGTGCAAGATTCCGCGTCCGGCGACCGCAAATTGATCGCCGCTTTCCATCGGTGTCACTCGCAGCGCGACGTTGCGGTCGAGTTCCTTCATCAGCCGTTCGCGCACTTGGCGGCTGGTTACGAATTTGCCTTCGCGTCCGGCCAGCGGAGAACTATTGATCGTGAACACCATCTCCAACGTAGGTTCATCCACTGAAATGCGCGGCAGCGCCTCGCTGTCGTCGACATGGCAGATCGTGTCGCCAATTTCGATTTTCTCGATTCCTGTCAGCGCGACGACTTCGCCGGCTTCGGCACGTTCGACTTCGACGCGGCCAAGTTTATCAAACACGTTGACAGCGGCGATCTTTGATTTTGTGATCACACCGCCGTCTTTGATTACGTTGACGGTTTGCCCTTTCTTGATCACGCCACTCAAAACGCGCCCCACGGCGATCCGGCCAACGAATTCTGACCAGTCCATCGTCGTGGTCAGCATCTTGAATTCTCCTGCCGCGATCTCCGGAGGCGGAACATGTTCCAGAACCAGATCTAACAGCGGATCCATGTTGCCTTCAAACACTTCCGGGTCGTCGGTAGCAAATCCTTCTTTGGCCGACGCGTAGATGAAGTGGAAATTGTCCAGGTAATGCTCGCCGCCCATCTCCACGATCAGCTCCATCGCCTCGTCGACGACTTCGGCCGTGCGTGCATCGGGTCGGTCCACTTTATTGACAACGACGATTGGTTGAAGTCCGGCTTCTAACGCTTTGCCTAAAACAAAGCGCGTCTGCGGCATCGGGCCCTCGGCGGCGTCCACCAGCAACAGCGCTCCGTCGGCCATCTGCAGAACACGTTCGACTTCGCCGCCGAAATCGGCGTGGCCGGGCGTGTCGATGATGTTGATCTTCACCCCTTTAAACGGCAGCGAGATATTCTTGGCCAGAATCGTGATGCCGCGTTCCTTCTCAAGGTCGCCCGAATCGAGGATCCGTTCGCCCTGCAGCTGAGCGTCACGGAACTGACCGCTCTGCCGCAGCAAACAGTCCACCAAAGTTGTTTTGCCGTGATCGACGTGGGCGATGATGACGATGTTGCGGATGTCTTTGCGAGTGGTCATGGATTAGGCCGAGAAGGGTTCTGAATAAGAGGGCAAAGGAACCGCGAAAAAACGCGTCGAAGAATCAAAGGCAGCTTCTGCTGCGATGATTTCCTTAATAAAATGGCCAAATCATAGTCGGTAGGGGTATAATTCGAAAGGTTGAAAGCCCCCGGCCTTGTGGCCAACTTTGGATACTTTGATTTACAACCCGTTATTTAGGATCAGCCCCATTACCATGAATTCAACGTCTTCAATTTCGACTTTGGTGGTCGCTGTCTTGAAGACCGCAACGACACTTGGCCTGTTACTGGCCATCACCTCGGGGTGTAGCTGGGACGAACGACCCGTAAGAAACACAGCCGGTTCCTCAGCAACGGGAAACAATACCGCTAATGGCGAAAGGTTTGCAGGCGAAGGCACATCGTCATCCGGCTCCAGCGCCCAAAACATTCGCAACCCGAACATTCCCGACGGTACCCCTTCCTTTCGGTTTGGCGATATTGATTATGTCTTGGTCAGCAGCAGTGACGTCGTCAATCAGTACATTCCCTTTGGCCAAACTTTAGACAACTGGAAATCCATGTTCGCCCTGCGAAAGTTTCCCAACATGCAAAGCCCCGATGAAGCGGTTAGCAACGTGACGCAGAAGCTGGAAGTGGACCATCCCGAAACGCGATTCAAAGTCACACGCGATCCCAAGACCGGTGATCGTGGCGTTGATTTTGTGATCTGGAGCCCCGACAAAACAGAAACCGAATTCGACGTACATATTTACCAACAGCGCGATGGCGGAGTCGTTGGGAAAATGTTTTTCATGAAGGGCTATGGCGAACATGGTCACGTTCGTCTTCTGAAGAAGGTCGCCGATGAAAAGGAAAGTTTGACCAAGGCCATTTTTGGGTTCAACTTCCCGACGTTCATCGAGCCTTAAATTACAATTTCGAATACCAGCCCGACGCGCAAGCGAGGGGTTTTTCTGCCGTTTCTATTGCGCTCGCGAATCCCTCGCTTGCGCGTCGGGCTGGTATTGCGACGTGCGTATATGTTGATCCCCCTAAATAAGTTTTAGAAAGTAAATCCTAGTGGCGAGAGTCGTATTAGCTATGTCAGGCGGCGTTGATTCATCGGTCGCCGCCCATTTGTTGCTTGAACAAGGCCACGAAGTCATCGGTGTGTTCATGCGGCATGGGGAGAAGGCCGTGACCGCCTGCGCCATTGACGGTGATCAGGCGACATCGCCACTGCTGCCGGTTTTGAACAATCGCGCCGACCACAAACAGGGTTGTTGCAGCGTGTCCGATGCCGAAGACGGACGGCGCGTAGCCGAGCGTTTAGGAATCCCGTTCTATGCGCTGAACTTGGAAGAAGAATTTCGCGGCATCATCGACTACTTCGTCGAGGAATACTCCGTCGGACGGACGCCTAACCCTTGCGTGATGTGCAACAACCGCATCAAGTTTGGGAAACTGTTCGACTACGCGGACAGTGTGGGTGCCGAATTTTTGGCCACCGGCCATTACGCCCAACTGCATCGTGACGGAGACAAACTTGAATTAACGCGCGGCATCGATGATGGCAAAGATCAATCTTACGTGCTCTTTGGCATCAAACGCAAATATCTGCAGCGGATGCTGCTTCCTGTGGGCGGCTACGACAAACCCGTCATCCGAGAAATCGCCGGCACGCTGGGGTTGAATGTAGCGGAGAAGAAAGACAGTCAAGAGATTTGCTTCGTCACCTCTGGCAAACACGATCAGTTCGTCCGCGCACGTCAATCGGATTCGATCGAAACGGCCGGCGACATCATCACCTCCGACGGAACGGTAGTGGGACAGCATCCGGGCATCGAGGGATTCACGATCGGCCAACGCCGAGGCATCGGCGTCGCGATGGGTGTGCCCTATTTTGTCACTCGAATCAATGCGGCGGCCAATCAAGTCGTGATCGGGCCGGTCGAAGAACTGGGGCGGACCGAGTTGACCGCCAGCGACACCAATTGGTTGGTCGATCCGCCGGAGGGGCCGTTTCAGTGTGAGGCTCAAATTCGCTACAACAGCACTTCATCTCCGGCGACCGCCACCGTTCTGCCCCAGGGGCGTTTGGAAGTGGTGTTTGATAGTCCGCAACGTGGTGTCGCGCCCGGCCAAGCCGTCGTGTGCTATGACGGCGATCGTGTGCTCGGCGGCGGCTGGATCGAGTAAAGTTGCCTTTCCTGTTTCAATCAGTGGAAACTGTGAAAAACGGCGTACTGACTGTATTCGGCCATCCCAATCCGCTATCATGGTCATACAGATTTTGTTCTAGGTTTGACGTAGTGGATCTTGTTAAAGATCCTGCGGGTGAAAAGATCTTTAGCAAAATCCAATACCCAAAAATTTAGCACCCGTTTTCCAGAGGTCGACTGTGTTCGCAAGTTTCGATGCCTTATTGTTCGCTCAACAAGAAGATATTTGGCGTTGGGTCATTCTCGGTTTGATCGGCATTGCAGTTCTGTTCGCGCTGTTCATTGCGATGGCGTTTTTGAAGTACGGAAAACTGTGGGTGCAGGCGTTCATGTCCAACGCCAACGTCAGCCTGCTGGAGCTGGTCGGGATGGGATTTCGCAAGGTCCGCCCGGAAGTCATCGTGACCGCGAAAATTATGGCCAAACAAGCGGGGCTCGACACCAGCAAAACAACCGGTTGCAGCACCGCGCGTTTGGAGGCTCATTATCTGGCCGGTGGAAACGTGATGCGAGTCATCAACGCAATTATCGCGGCTCAACGTGCCAATATTGATTTGGATTTTGATCGAGCCGCGGCGATTGACTTGGCCGGTCGGGATGTGATGGACGCGGTGAAGACGTCCGTCTATCCCAAAGTGATCGACTGTCCCGATCCGCAACGCAGCGGTAAGAATTTCTTGAGCGCTATCTCCAAAGACGGTGTCGAACTTAAGATTCGTGCGCGGGTGACGGTGCGAACTAACCTAGAGCAATTGATTGGCGGAGCGACCGAAGAAACGATCATCGCCCGCGTTGGCGAAAGTATCATTTCGTCGATCGGGTCTTCCGAAGTTCATCAAAACGTTTTAGAGAATCCTGATCGCATTTCGCGCAACGTGCTGGAACGCGGTTTGGACGCCCATACGGCTTTTGAGATTGTGTCCATCGACATCGCCGACATCGACGTTGGCGAAAATATTGGTGCCCGTTTGCAGGCGGATCAAGCTGAAGCCGACACACGTGTGGCTCGGGCGAAAGCTGAAAAGCGTCGCGCCGATGCGATCGCTCACGAACAGGAAATGAAAGCCGACGTTGCGAAGCAACGGGCCGGATTGCTGCTTGCTGAATCGGCTGTGCCACAAGCGATGGCCGAAGCGTTTCGGGCTGGTAATCTGAACGCGAAGTAGTTTAGGCAGGATAGGTTTGTTTGTTCAGACGGCAGTTTATTGGGTAAGATATTGACCAGTCTTCAATTGTTGGCCTGCGTTAGTTGCCGTTGCTACCTAATTCCATGATTGCTATTCTTTGAGAAAATTGATGGACTCTTAAAGCGAAAGGGAGGCAAAATGGAATTTCAACTGATGTCAGCCCAACTCGCGTTGGATGGAAATTTCAACCCTTATCTTATTTCCCCTGAATGGCTCAAGGAACAAGAGATTTGGTCGGGCGAAAATGTGCGATTGGCTTTAGGTGCTATTAAAGATGGCGTCCAGTTTCAGGATGAATTTACTGAATGGTCGGTTGCATCGGACCATCTTGTAATTACGTCGACAGAAAATGACTGCGGGAAACTGGCTGACCACGTTCTGGTGAGGCTTCCGCACACGCCGATTCGTTCCGTTCGTGCGGATTTCGTATTTCATAGTAATTCAAACGAAGTGTCGCAAACAATTTTTGGTTCAATGGAAAATGGACCACTTAGAGGTTTGGAGCCGGACCTGTTAACCGCAGGGGCAATCTACCATCGTGAGAGCGTTCGAAATGAAGTACGACTTGTCAAAGGAGATGAGGGTGTGACAATTTCTATACACTCTTTCCGTCAAACCCCTACCGTAGATCTAGCCAAGGAAGCGGCCCTTGCTTTTGAAAATGACAAAACGGAGAGTAATGCAATTTTGAAATTATTCAACGGAGACTAGCAATGAACTGCACTTCATTTCATCAAACTGGATCAGGAAACAGCTTAAGTCGTAATGCGAATGAAAAAGCACGCTTTCAAAGTATCTTAGAAAGGCTATTTAACGCCGCTGGAAAGCAACGCTCTGACTACCGAAAGGTAATCGTAGAATACCTAAAATTTAGTACTATTTCGGACGAATTGATTTCGACACTTATCAATTCCTCGATACGGCGTACCCGGCCAGACCGATTAGATGTTCCGATTGACATTCTTCAGCAACTCGGAAATCGAGTATACGATTATGCCTATCAGTTTTTGATTGACGACATTAAGAGTTGGAGCCACTTAAACAATGGCCGCGCCTACGAACCAAATGATGACTATTGGTTTATTTTGCTGAGGTCAGTTGCACGGTCTGATGCTGATGTCCATAAACGCTTTCGATATGCAAACATGTGCGCCGGTGCAACCAGTAGAGGTGTGCTTGAGGGAGTTGTTGAAGCGTTAGGGGATATTGGCTCGGCTGATGCCTACAGATTGCTCGAAGTTCAGTTCATTAACCATGACGACCCGTTTATCGCCGAGCTTGCCCGAGAAGTCTGTCAAGATCGGTAACCGAGATGGAATCTAGTCCTGAAGAACTTGCTGGATTAAAGTATCCCTTCTACGTTCGAAAACTTGACAAGCGGAGTCGGTGGGGACATAAAACTGACGAGATAGAAGAGCGGAAGCGCTCAGTTTGCAAAGCAATTTTTGATCCGGCGAAAACTCTTTTTAGCCTCTACCAGATTCACAGCGACGAAGACTTAAAGCGTGTCACCATAGCCCTCAATGCAAGTCGTGAGCGCTTGAATGACCAGGTGGACTACGTGGCTTTCAAGGCAAGTGAAATCAACTTTGCTGATATAAACATAATTGAAGAATCCCCAGGTGAAACTGATTGTGTCGCTGCCAATAATCTTCATGTGGATGTCGAAGGTGCAAATGGCCTAAGATTTCTTGCATTGTGTTCGGCGGCCATCGATGCAAATAGAGAGGCTTTTCGTATTACTAGAAGTAACGCAAAACGTATGGCTGAAGAGATGCGAAATTATGGATGCTTAGTCTTCGCTGAAGGTACTTCCTGTAAATGCCAGCAATCAAGTTTTGGAGATATGAAATGAGTACCTTCGTCCACCACAGATTTCTCACGTAGTTACTTTTAGCTGGATATGAACTAGCATTCGAAGGTTTCAAAAATGTCCCGAAGGTCTTCTGTGATCGGCACCGGGTGTTGCGACTGATAATCGAACATCACGATCACTGATTTTCCGGTCGCTGACACCGCGTTGTTGGTCGTGCTGAAAACATCGTGGCTCAGCGTCACGCTGGAGATTCCCAGCTTTTCGACTTTCGTGCCGATGAGAACCGTGTCGGGGAATTTGATTTGTTTTTTATAGTTGCAGGTTACCGAAGCCAGAATCGGTCCGTAACCTGGCCCCTTGAGCGCTTCATACAGTCCCGACTTGTGCCAATATTCGACACGCGAACTTTCGAACCACCGAAAATAGACCGCGTTATTGACGTGCTTGAACAGATCCTGATCCCCCCACTGGACAGGAATCGTGGCGACCGCGGGAAAATCTTTGAGGGCTTCAGAGGAAGGAGATGGATTCATGGTACAGGTGCTTTGACAAATCAAAACGGTTGAAATAGGTTGATTGAAAATCACTTACCAACAGTAGATCAAACCTAACGAAGAACAGCAAAACTGATGGCCGCGAAAAAACGAGACAAAAAACGATACTGGTTGATGAAATCCGAACCCCATAAGTACCCCATCCAGCAGCTCAAGGAAGACAAAACCACTCACTGGGACGGCGTACGAAACTATCAAGCGCGGAACTTCATGCGCGACGATATGAAGATAGGCGACGAAGTGCTTTTCTACCACTCCAACGCGAAACCGCCGGGCGTCGTGGGCATTGCGAAAGTCCACAAAGAATCGTATCCCGATTTTACAGCCTTTGACCCCAAAGACCCGCACTACGATCCCAAGTCCAAACATGAATCGCCGACGTGGTACATGGTCGACCTGAAATTCGTCAAACAATTCAAAGAGATCGTTTCGCTACCGGAACTGCGGGAGATGAAATCGCTTGAGGGTATGGAACTGCTGCGGAAAGGCTCACGACTGTCGGTTCAACCGGTAGAAAAGAAGCACTTCGACGCGATCGTTAAACGGGCGGCCAAACAATAAATTGAAAGCTGGGACACGCCCATCATTCGCCAACAACCGGCGGCGGATTTAGTCGGTCGCCGGATTGGGATCGTCTTTCCCGTAGCGTCCGCGAAACTCTTGGGCCGGATACTTCTGCCGGTTTCGTACCATCTTGCGGGCCATCGTCGATGCGATGTCAATGTTCAGTTCGTTGGCGATCGCCATCGCGTAACACAGCACGTCGGCCAGTTCTTCGCCAATGTCGATCATCTTTTCAGCGCTTGGATTGCGCGACGCTTCGCCGTCGATCCACTGGAAATGCTCCATGAGTTCGCTGGCTTCGATCGCCATCGCCATCGACAGGTTCTTGGGTGAATGGAACTGTTGCCAGTCACGTTCGGAGACGAAATCTAAGACCATCTTACGCAAATCGGCGACGGTTGTTGAAGAATCAGTGCTGATTTTCGACTCTGACATTTCGACCTTTGCAAAACGTAGGTTGGGCACTCTTGCCCGACCACCTCATATCTTGGTCGGGTAGAAGTTCCCAACCCACGGTAGGATGCACTTAGCGATTGATGGTACTAGTCGTGCTGCTGCGACTGGCCAGGTTGGCGTGTGAGCCTTTGACCAGGTAAGCGAACAAATCAGAAACCTGAGATTGACTCAGATCATTCAACAGTCCCTCGGGCATGTGAGACAATTTGCTCTTGCGAATGTCCTCGACCTCATCCCGTTCAACCTTCACGAACTGTCCGCTGGAGGTCATCACGACGTACGGGCTGTTCTCTTCATCGACGACCAGTCCGGTGATCTGATCACCATCTTCGGTGACGATAGTTTTGGCCTGGTATCGCGTTGCGACCGATTTGTGCGGATCAATCGTTGCTTCAATCATCTCGCGAAGCGAAAATCGACCTGCGACCGAGGTTAGATCGGGGCCAATGCCCTGCCCCGTTCCATTGAACTGGTGGCAACTGCTGCACTGGGCTGAAGCGAAAAGGTCGTGTCCCATGTGAGAGTCACCCAAACCATTGTTTTCAATGTAGGCTGCAATCTGATCGGTCGAGTAACGGCCTTTATGCTTCGGCGCTTCCACCGCGATGGCGGCAGCGTCGGGGAAAGTTTCTTCGTACCAGCGACTCCACTGGACCAGTGGTCCGCGCCATGATTTGCTGGTGTCTTCCATTTTGCTACCGGTCCAATGTTCCAGCAACGCCACTGCGGCGGCCGAGTTCTGCTGGCGAAGGCGGAAGCCCAATTCAATTGCGGTGCGGTAGAAGATCGGGTCGCGTGGACGACGTCCGACCGTGGCCAGCGTTGTCAGGACTTCTCGTCCCGATAAATCATCCAGTTCCGGCAGGCTGGCCATCAGATACGACCAGTTATCACCATCGGGAAGTTGAGCCAACCCGATCGCAATGTCAGCACGGCGGTCTTCTTCTTGATCCCAGCAATCACGCAGGTATTCCATGTAGCTGTCGTTTCTCTCACGCGCCAGCAATGCGATAATTCCCAATCGAACCTGATTCGCGGTCAGGTCGGTACGTCCGACCAACCGTTGGTCTAGTTGCATCAATGAGTTTGCCCGTGATCCAGGCATCGGATTCGAAATTTTGGAAAAGGTTGCCAGAACCGCCTCGGGCCAACGCTCGCCACCGGCGATGACCGAATCAATGTCGTTCATGTCGACCACGCGCGCGGCGTCTTTGGATGCCAGATCCAAATAGCCTTGATAACTTCCACCCCCTTCAAAGCTTTTCAAGCTTTCCAGCGTTTCGAGGATCGCCATCTGCTCGCTTTTGTTCAGAGCATCTCCAGAGTGGTGCAGGAAGACGCTTGCTTGGAATTTTTCAAGCTGAGAAACTTGTGGGTCGTAGAGAAAATCTTCGATACGCCCGTTAAGATCTCCGACTTCCAACGCCGCCATCAGTTTGATCAACTCCACGTTGATCATCGGATTGGTGGTCGGGAATTCGTCACCAATGCGCTGAGCCAGCGCCGGGACCTTGGCAGGATCAACCTTGCCTTGAGCAAGCGCGATCTGCACAACGCGTAGCATGTCTACGAAATTTTCATCGCTGACAAAACCGTCGGAGAGGCGGCTGGATTGAGCCAGCACCAAATAAGCGTGCCTCAAGTTTGGATCGGCGGTCATCAGGGCCATCGCGGATTGGATGAAGATGCGTTGGTCATTGTTGGTGATCAATTCTTCCTTCCATTGCGAAGAAGGAATACGTTCCAGCAATCGTCGGCCCGCGGTGGCCAAAACGCGATCAGTCGACTTCAGCAGGTTGGTCAGTTGAGTGTACTGGACAGGGCGATCAAATCGCAACAACGCTTCGGCAGCGCGGCGTTGCACATAGGCCGAAGGGTCGTTGAGCATCTCAGTCAGCAGTTCATGCGAAGGACCTTTGCGCTGCGTTCCGCAAAGCGTTGTCGCGGCGGCACGTACGAGTTCCTCGTCGTCTTTGAGAAGTTTCCGCATCAATTGCGTAGAAGGTTTGGGGCCGTACCAGATCATCATGTTAATACCGCGGATACGGAATTTCGGCGGATTGCGGACCTCGTTGACGATGCCAAGAATCGTTTCGTTCCAGGCACTTCCCATTTCGCGACGCAGTTCGGCAATGTTTTGCCGCGCCCAAGCGGAGTTCGGTTGGGGGTGGCGGATCAGTTTCGCCAGATCGTTGTTAAACGACAGGACTTCCTGAGGAATTTCTCCGTTCCAGGTGATACGAAAGACACCGCCAGCGGTACCGCGTCCGCCGGTGCAGAAATACAAGGATCCGTCTTCGCCGATCGAAAGGTCGCAAACGTTCAACGGGCGGCCGGAGAGAAACTCTGTCGTTTCACCGATGAAGCCAGCGCCTTGACGCTTTTTCCTCATCGTCAAGATTTTACCTTGAGACCAATCCGCCAAGAAAATGGCGTTTTGGTATTCGGCAGGGAACTGCAGGTGTTGATAGAGCGCCGCACCCGACGGCGAACCGCGTCCGGTATCGCAGACCGCAGGGGCCTGATCGATGTAGTGCGGTGAAAATTTGGAAGAACCACTTCGCCAGCCCATATCCGCGCCGGCGGTGACATTGAAGACCATCGGTGGCCGGTGCCATGTGGTGCCTTTATCGCCCTCCATGTCGCTGTCGTGAATGAATAGTTCGCCGTTTTGATCGAAGACCAAATCGTAGGCGTTGCGAATACCGCCGGCGACCGTTTCCACTTTGCTGCCGTCAACGGCAACACGGACAACCGTTCCGCCGGGTGCTTTGACATCGGTGGCTTGGCCGGTCGGGTCTTCGTATTTCGCAACGGCATCGCCCTCATATGCAAATTTATACGGGCTGGAATCTGCGGGTACGTCTTTCAGGCGGCTGCCATTTCCGATGACGGTGTAGATCATGCCATCAGGCCCCAGCTGAATTCCGTGAGCTCCGTGTTCGCTGGGCTCGCCCGTGAATCGCAACAATGTATCGGCAACTTCGATCTTGCCGTCGCCGTTAACGTCCGACAGACGATACAGGCCTTGGCCCTTGGGGCCTTCGCCGGTGACGTAGACGTCGCCATTGAGCGGTAAGATGCCTTGGCAAGAAGTGACTTCGTTACAGTAAACTTGCAGCTGCGTTTTGTCGCCTGCGGCGGCGTTTAAATTAGCGATCAACAATGGACCACCTTCGCGCGATAGCAACAGTTTGCCGAACTCGTTGAACTCCATGGCAATTAACGAACCGGTCAGATCCCCATCAAGAATTTGAGTGACTGAGAAATTCTCATTGGCGGTCGTAAAACGGTCGTCCGAAGACGCGGGTTCGATTTGAGCTGTTTTGGCTTCTGTCGCCGGAGTGCCGACTTTTGTGGGAACGAAATCCTGCTGCGTAGGCATCGCTTCATCGTAGCCCGGTGGAACCGGCGGAGCTTGCGAAACCAGTTCGATCTTGGGGCTGGTGGTCTGCGCGACCTTCTCCAACGTTGGCGTGGTTGTTTTTTGTGTTGCAGGAGCGGTCTTGGTTACTTGTGGGTTCGCGGCGGCAAATACCTTTGAGGTTAACCAGCTCATGTCGCGGAAACCATTCTTATACCAATCGACGGCTTCGGCGGTGTAGCTTTTCCAAGTCGCATCGGTGCGGAGGACGCGATGGCGGATTTCGCCTTTCTCTTTGACGCGCAACTTGCAGCTGAACCCCGCTTGTTCGCTGTCGATGTGGCTGGCTTTGACAGCAACGACGTTGACACCGGGGGTCAGGAAATCAATCACATCGACCGACATGGCCGAACGGTAAGACTGACCGGAGATCACCACTTGGCCGTTGAGATATAGTTCGAATTCATCGCCAGCAGCGACGGTGAGTTCGGCGCTTTCGGGCTTTACCAATGTGAACTTCTTGCGGAAGAACGTTTCGGTGGCTTCGTTGCCACGCGGTGACCAGATCCAAGGCGAATCCAATGTTGGGGTTGGCGATTGCGCAGTGGCGGGGGCCGCAAGAATAAATGCGACGATCGTCCATACGATGCCAACGGAGATTAGCGATTGCTTGATGCTGCGATCTTCCATGATCTTCTCTGCAAAGGATAATTTTGTTCGTGGTAGCGACTGAACAATAAAGTGAATGCGGCAATCCGTTCCCAGATTCCGTGTCACTACACGTCTTTGATCATCGGTCTGGGGATGGCGTGCGGTTTGGTGGGAGTTTAACGATCGCGCGGTTTTTAAGGAAAAAGCGGGTGCTGTCTGATAGCAATTCGATGCTTTGGGCCAATAATGCAAGCAAGTGATTGTCAGGCCTTTGCCGTGAGCGGTCAGCCACCCCGCCCACCCGCCCCAGTTTTTTCGTAGAAATTACGTGTTTGGGCGGCTGAAAATTGTTCTAAACGAACGTTTTAACTAAGTTAGGATGTGCTGGATCGCACAGCTTCCCCACACCGCGTCGGCGACTGGTTTGACGCCAAGCACGAACCTCAAGACTCCCATCAAGACTATCATCAATTTTTTTAAGAGACGGCTCGAAAACGAGCTCTGAATCATCATGTCGAACTCAAGCATCTACACGATCTTTAAAAAGTCTAACAACCGACGCCAGCGTCAATTTACTGCTTCAAGCTATTCTGCTTTGGAGGATCGTAAACTTCTGGCCGTTGGTGCTTCACCCATGGAGTCGATCACGCTGAACCCAGATTCGTCAGTGCTGAGAATCCAAGGTTCCGATTCCGCCGACAGCGTATTCGTTGCCACGCCCAATGAGACTGAAGTACGAGTGAACTTCAACGGCGTTTCGTGCGTGTTTCCACGCAGCGCGGTATCGCTGATTCGCTTCACTGGATTTGGCGGCGACGACATCTTCGGCAGCGCACTTTCTGATATTCCGACCGTCGCTATCGGAGGCGAGGGCAACGACCGATTGGTGGGAGGCTCGAATGTTGATCGTCTCTTCGGCGGCGATGGCGACGACATTCTTATCGGTGGTGGATCCAATGATTCCCTGATTGGTGATGTAGGAAGCGATTTGCTTCAGGGATCCGCAGGCAATGATTCGCTCATCGGTGGAGATGACGATGATACATTGCTTGGTGGTTCCGGCAACGACACGCTACGTGGCGATGCAGGCGATGACCTTGGCGCTGGTGGTGATGGTAATGACCTTATCATTGGTGGGGTCGGCAACGATACGCTTCTGGGGGAACTGGGAAATGACACGCTCATCGGCGGTGCCGGCGACGATCAACTGTCTGGCAACGATGGCAATGATGGGCTTTTTGGCGGCGATGGTGATGATTCGATTTTCGGACAGGATGGTATCGACCGCATCAATGGAAATGATGGCCTGGATACTTTGTCGGGCGGTTTGGGTGATGATTTCATTCAAGGCGGCGAAGGTGATGATGAGATCAACGGCGACGGCGGGAACGATAGAATCTTTGGTCAGATCGGCAACGATACCCTTCTCGGAAGCGGTGGCGCTGATTTTATTCTTGGCGGCGAAGGTGCTGATCGGATTATTGGCGGCGCTGGTGACGATACGATCGGTGGCGAAGCGGGTGCAGATGATATCGACGGAAACACTGGCAATGACCTGATCTTCGGTGGCGACGGAGATGATCTCATTCGCGGAGGCGCTCAAAACGATGCACTGTTTGGGCAATCCGGTAATGACACCGTCTTTGGATTGACCGGCAATGATCGTGTTGTTGGCAATGACGGAGACGATTTCCTCAACGGCGGCGACGACGATGATATCGTTGTCGGCAATAATGGCAACGACCGTCTCTTTGGCAGCGGCGGTGATGATGAACTGCGTGGCGGTGAAGGCGAAGACGGACTCTTTGGAGGAATTGATGGCAACGATCGTTTGTTTGGCGATGCTGGCTCCGATCGCTATATAATTGTTGAAGGTACCGAAATTGCCGGAAGCTTTGATGTGAGAGATGCCAACGTTGTATTCCGCAACGGAACCAGTCTGTGGACCGAGGCAGAAATCACGGCCATTGATGATGGTTTCCATCGTCTGCAGACGCGCATTGGAAACAATCGTCTGGCGCGGGACCCGGTGATCTCAGAGCCGTTGGTTATTGTAAAGGAACGCACTCTGCCAGTAGGGATTTCAATTTCCCAAAATCAAGTCATTGAGTCCACGGCACCTGAGGTGGATCCTGCGACGGGTCAAATCGTCGATGTAACTACCGTTGAACGACGCATTCAATTTGCAGATTGGGACGAAACAGATTCTGCCGCGAATGAATTGAGAGCGCTTGAAGTGCCGCGTGCGATCGGTTTGTCATGGGCTTCAACGGAGTCAATTCAGGCTGTCGTTCCTAGCGCATCGCAGACGCTGAATCGTTTTACTCAAATAAGCGCTTGGCGGACAACACCCGCAGGCGATTTCTACAGAGCTTCCGAAGACAACATGTTCTTCTATCGTGAAGACGCAGCGTTTGCCGATGACACAGGTCGAATCAATCCAACCCAAGATTGGGCTTCGGCTTGGCAGTTGAGCTTCACCCCTGGCCAATCAACCGACGATGCATTCTTGGTCAGGAAGTTGAGTGTGTTGGACCAGTTGTTCACGGCTTTGGAAATCTTCTAATTCGATTCACGTTTTGAAGAGATTTGGCTTTCACCGGACATAAAAAAACGGCCTCGAATTTTCGAGGCCGTTATTTTTTTTGTCAGTCAAATTTCAACGACTACTTTTTATTTTGCACCAAGTGCACCTCGACGCCTTTATCGTCTTTGCAGACGACTTCCAAAAACTCAGGGAAGACGAATTCGCTGCCTAAGATTTGGATGTCAAAGTTGGCATCGCTTTCCAATTGCGCCAATTCGCTTCGTTTTTGATTGTTTAAATACGCGGCCACCTCGTCATTGACTTTGATCGATACCGACGACACGTTGTTCTGCTGGCGAGCCAACAGCAACATGCGGATGACGTCCAACGCCATGCTTTCGCCTGTTTTCACGTTGCCGCGTCCGGAGCAACAGGGACATTCTTTATAGAGGCTTCGTTTGAGTCCCGGTTTGATGCGTTGCCGCGTCATTTCGATCAGACCAAAGGGGCTGATTCGCAGGATCTTCGTTCGGGCGCGATCGCGTTTCATAGCGTCGCGGAGGGCTCGTTCGACGCCGCGGCGGTGTTTGTCGCGTCGCATGTCGATGAAGTCGTTGACGATGACGCCACCGAGGTCGCGCAATCGCAGCTGTCGTGAGATTTCGCGGGCGGCGTGTAGGTTCAGCCGATAAGCCGATTCCTCCGCCGAATCTTTGGTGCGGAAACTACCGCTGTTGACGTCGATGGCAACCAAGGCTTCGGTCTGGTCGATGACAATCGAACCTCCGTCGGGAAGGGCCACCTCTCGGCAGTGAATTTTGGCGATCTCTTCTTCCACTTTGTATTTGTGAAACATCGGATCCTTGCCTTGGTATAACTTGAGCCGACTGGCAAAACGCGGCATGATCACTTTCAGAAAAGCGTTCGCGCGGTTATACGATTCTTCGTCATCGATCCAGATGTTATCGATGTCACTGGACAGCACATCACGGATGGTCCGAATAACGATGTCGCTTTCCTCGTAAATGTCGATCGGCGCGGGGATCGTTTGCACTCGTTCGACAATGACCTTCCACAATCGCAGCAGATAAATCAAATCGCGTTCCAATTCCTCTCGCGATTTGCCCGATCCGGCGGTGCGAACGATGAAACCTAAACCTTTGGGTGGATCGAGATCGTACAGGATATCTTTTAACCGGCGTCGTTCGTCTTCGTCTTCGATCTTCCGCGACACGCCGACTCGTCCCAGCGCCGGCATCAACACCAGGTATCGGCCGGGAATGCTGATGTAGGTTGAAAGCGTTGGTCCTTTGTTGCCAATTCCTTCTTTGATGACTTGGACTAAGACTTCGTCGCCGCGTTGAAAGATTTCTTGGATCGGCGGTTTGTGACGTGGTCGGAATCCGCCTTTGGCTGGCGGACGGTTTCGCAGTCCACTGGCAGCCGCCTCGGCGCGTTCCTTCCTCATGATCTCATCAGGATCGTAGCCGCCCTGTTTGAAGTAGTTCGGTTCAACGTCGCTGATGTGTAAAAATCCATTGCGTCCCACGCCGAAGTCAACGAAGACGGCTTGGATGCTCGGTTCGAGGTTAACGATTTTGCCTTTATAGACGTTGCCGACATAGTTGTCTTGGCTGGCACGTTCGACGTAGAGTTCTTCTAGTCGACTGTCTTCAACGATTGCAATCCGACATTCTTCGGACTGCAACGAGTTGATTAACATTTCTTTTTTCATAATGGTAATGTTTCTTGATTCGGACGCTCAGAGCGATAAGGTGCGCAGAGCGTCGGTTGTGTATTGTTGGATCGCGTGAAAATCATCGTCGTTTGGGACGTTGTTTCAGAGCGCGGTGATTTAGAGGTTCGCGCGGGACCGGCAACGTAAACGTGGGTCCGCGTAAAAAGGGTCTCTGGTGAGTCAGAGTCGACTGACGCGATGCGCACGCAAGCCCCGCAGCTTTCAAAACTGTCACCCGCGGTGAGTTTGAGATAGGGGCTGAGCATCGATGTTCCCGGGAAAAGGGTTTTTCGATTTCAAACCGTTTGTCTGTCTAACAACCTCTGGCAGTTACCAAGCATCGACCAAGCATCATGAAAGAGTTTGCTGTTGGGGTGGGCTTGAGTTTGCCAAACTTTTGCCAAGCCCGTCGGTCACAGATTCAGCTTTCGTTGATGTCGCTGGCAGTTTCGGGATCCTTGGTCGAAGGGAAGCCGGACTCTAACAACGTTTCGAGCTTCGCAATCGCTTCACCAGCATCGACGCCGGAGGCTTCTACCAAGACCTGTGACCCTTGGGCGGCGCCCAAAGTCAAAATTCCCAGCACGCTTTTTCCGTCAACACGGATGTCATCTTTCACCAATTCGATTTCACTTTGGAACATCGCAGCCGTTTCGGCCAGCAAATAAGCCGGCCGCATGTGCAGTCCCTGCGGATTGGTAATCGTGACGGTCGTTGATAATTTGTCGTTAGACATAGATCAGTTTAAATTCGGAAGAGAATTAAGCGAACTGGTTATTGTCAGCCTCTTCAAGGACTTGCTTAACGTCCTCAGGAGTTTTGGCTTGTTTAAGGAAACGACAGAACGTTTCGTCTTGCAACTGCTTGGAAATATTCTCCAGTGCTTGCAAGTGTTCGCTGGGTTTGTCTAACGGCGAAATCAACATGAAAAACAAGTTGACCGGTTCGCCATCAAGGCTCATGAAATCGACACCGCCGTGGCTAACGCCGACCGTGCCGATTGGATCGGTGACGCTTGGGTGTTTGGTGTGGGGGACGGCGATGCCGCGACCGATTCCCGTACTGCCCAGTTCTTCGCGTTTGAGAACGGCTTGGACGATGTTCTCTTCTTCAGAACTGCTCAGTTTTCCGGATTTGACCAGGCTGGCGACCAGCTCGCGAATCACGGCTTCTTTATCAGTGGCCTGTAGGTCCGACTGAATGGCTTCGTTGTTGACAAAATCTGCAAATTTCATGAATGATTTCCTGTATGAGTGATGGCTCGCACCGTCAATTTTTCCAACGATCTTAAACCGCTCAGGGCTGCAATCAACAAAGAATGTTTGTTGTTGCCGGACCCATCGAAGCAATTTTAGAGACGCTGGCGATCAATTTCGAAGCGTTTAGTCTTCGGTCTCGGTCGGTTTTGGCGTGTGCTTGCGGTGTTCGGTAAGTTTCTCTTTGTGTTTTTTGAGTTGTTGTTCGATCTTTGAGATCGTTTTGTCCAACGCAACCATGACGTTGGTACCTTTGTCTTTAGCGAAGAAATCGCTGGTTCCCTCAGCAGAGACGATGATCTCTAATTCGGGTTCGGAGTGGCTCATGTCGGCAACGACTTGGATGCCTGTGGTTCGTTCGAAAAAGCGCGGTAGTTTGCTTACTTTTTCCGTCATCGTCTCTTGGATGGCGTCAGCTAGTTCACCATGTTTGGCGATAATTTTAACTTCCACGTATTCCCCCACTGTTATATTGCTGTGACGTGGTTTCTACCACGCAAAGTCGCTGTTGGATGTGTCGCTTAACGTACCGCTGATAAAGAAGATACGGCGGGAGTTCAGCCGAAGCGTCCCAGCCAAAATATCCCGCCAGCGGCTCGGTCCTCATTGTATCGTTTTCAGGTCAATGAACAAATCCTAACCCGACAACCTTTTCAAAATTCTGGCCGCGGCCCAGCAGAGGCGAATTTATAGATTTCGGACAATTGCCTTCGTTTTAAGCCCTTCTTTGCTGCCGAAACTGGCCGAATTGATTTCTTGTCCGAGGCTATTTAATTCGTTGATAATCTTCAAAGGTAAAATCGGGCCCACCGGTGGCCTCTGGGGATGGCGATTCTGGTTTTTCGGCTGGCGATTCTTCGGTTGACGTCTTTACCATTTCCCAATGCTTCCAATCGATCTCAGGGAGCAATGTGTCGCCATCAATTTTCTGGTGGACTCGTGTCAAGTAGATGTGGCTGACGTGTGGCATCGCCAACGCATAGATCTCCGCGCCGCCGATGATGAAAGGCAATGAATCGCCGCTGGCCAGTTCGATGGCTTGTTCGATCGAATGAGCGATTTGAGCCCCCGCGAACTCAAAATCGAGTTGACGCGTGATGATGATGGTCGTCCGGCCCGGCAAGCAACGTCCGATGGATTCGAACGTTTTGCGTCCCATGATCAAGTGGTGCCCCATCGTCAATCGCTTGAAGCGTTTGAGATCCGCCGAAATATGCCACGGTAGATCACCATCGACGCCGATCACATCGTTGGTCGAGGCGGCTACGATCATGGCGAGGTTGGACATGGAGAAGTCTTCAATTTCGGGAGAGAGTTTGTCTAGAGAGAGAGTTTGTCTAGATAGAGAGTTCATCTATTGCCGCTTCCACATTACACGTCCGCTTTCAACTGACCAGAGCACAGAAACAATAGTAGAAGCGTATGTCGTCAAACCGCGATGGGCGCTTTGATCCTCGGCAATGGATCGTAGCCTTCAACAGTGAAATCCTCGAAAGTGAAATCGAAAATGTCTTTCACCGACTCATTCAGCTTCACGCGGGGCAACGGCCGGGGATCACGCTGGAGTTGCGTGTCGACTTGTTCAAGATGATTCAAGTAAATATGAGCATCTCCCAGGGTATGCACGAACTGTCCCGGCTTCAGTCCGGTCACTTGTGCCATCATCATCAGCAAAAACGAATACGAGGCGATGTTGAACGGAACCCCAAGGAAAATATCAGCGCTGCGCTGATACAACTGACACGACAGCGTTCCGTTGGCGACGTAGAACTGAAAGAAGCAGTGGCACGGCGGTAGTTTCATCTTCGGAACTTCAGCAACATTCCAAGCACTCACAATTATCCGGCGCGAATCGGGGTTGGTTTTGATTTGATCGACGACTTGAGCGATCTGATCGATCGTGTTGCCATCGGCGCACTGCCAGCTGCGCCATTGAGAACCATAAACGGGGCCGAGGTCACCATTTTCATCGGCCCACTCGTCCCAAATTTTGACACCGTGTTCTTTGAGGTAACCGATGTTGGTGTCGCCTTTAAGAAACCACAACAGTTCATGGATGATGCTGGGCAGGTGCAGTTTCTTGGTTGTCACCAGCGGGAAGCCGTCTTGGAGATCAAATCGCATCTGATGTCCAAAGACGCTTCGCGTGCCGACCCCGGTGCGGTCGGTTTTTTCGGTGCCATGGTTTTTTACATGCTGTAAGAGTTCGAGGTACTGTTTCATTCCCCCATTTTAAACTTCGTTAAGGCCCACTGGCAATGCCGTGAACTCAACCCCAAACCCGTCAAAAAGCGCGCGTTTGGTGCAGCATTTGCCGCCAGCTTGCAGCTCATTAGAGCTTAACTGGCTTATTGGGATTCGGTGGTTTTGGTGGTTTTGGTGGCTGTGGTGGCTGTGGTGGCTGTGGCGGTTGGGGTGGTTGTGGTGGTTGGGGTGGTTGGGGTGGCTTCGGCGGTGCAGGCGGTGGCGGGGGTGGGTTGACCACGGTGGGTAAGCCGTTGACTTGCTGTGCGGGCGTCCGTTCAGTCCGCAGTGTGGAAGAACCAAAGAAAACCGCGTCGTTCATAAAATGATTTACCCCCCACGAATTACCCTGCATCGGCACCGAAATCTCTGTGGTGACGAACAGCGTGTTTTCTTCAATCACGTTCGGGTCAAAGGTGATCGTGGCATTATTAACGCCAAGAATTCCCAGAAGCCTCTCAGCCTGCGCGATGGCTTCATCTTGTGTGGCCCCGGGAACGATCACCGTGCGTGATGCAACGTAAGCAGCGTTCTCAACGGTGTGCCGAATCATGTTGGCGCGGACGAAAGTAATACCTGCCCAAATCGACAATAGCAGAATCGGTACGACAACTGCAAATTCGACGGCTGTTGCTCCGGCGCGGCAAACCATCTTTGGTTGTTGGATTTGATTTGATTTCATGGTTTCGAATCTTTGGAGTTGGCGATAAAGAGATTGAGATGCTTGCCGAAGTCCTTGGGATATGGCAGGCGGTCGCTGCGATTGTGCATCGCAACTATTGTGTCAATAGCGTGGGGAGCTTTTGAGATATTTCGAGGAAGACGGCTTGTAACTCTTCTTTGACGTCCGCGTGGCGGTGGAATCCATTCCCGGAATTTGCGACTCTGCTCATCAACGCTTGGTCAGCTTCGCTGGAGAAGGTAACGGTAATCACCAGAATGCCATCATTGGCAAGGTTCGCCGCCACTCCGACCGGATTCGGACCCTCCGAGACTTTGCCGTCGGTCAGAATAATGACGACTTTGGAGGAAAATTTTCGCGCCGAAGTGGAAGACAGTTCTGCTGCCGCAGCGGCCAAGCCTCCGGATATATTCGTCCCTCCACCTTCAAACGCGGTCGAATAAGTTGTCATGGCACTGAGCACATCGGCTGTGTTCTCAGATAGGGGCGTATCAATGCGGCCCGAATCAGAGTAGGTCACCAATGAGATAAACTCTCGTCCCGGGGACGTATTCAACATGTTCAACAAAACTTGAGTGGCATCAATTGCGTCCTGCCACCTTGAATTTGGCGGCACGGGATCTCCAAAATCCCAATCCAGTGGAGCACTGGCGGGAACCGGTGGGAAGACCGCGGGTTCGCTGTCAGAATAGGCCATGGAGCCTGACCGGTCCAAAACCAAAACAATATCGGCTTCAATGCGGGTGGAGATTGCTGTGGATTCAAGTTCAAAATCTTGGACACCTAAAAGGCTGGGCAAAAAGGTTTGAACCGGACCACTTATTGATGAATTAGATCGGTTGCCTAATATTCGTACGGCGTTGCAATCTTCGGAGCTTGCCGTCACGAACTCAAAACGAGAGTTTTCGTCAGCTCGCGTTGATTTTCCGAATTCAAGATCGGCAGCGTTAAACTGCAATTCTTTTCCCGCAACGAAATTCAAAGCGCCTGCTTCATTTGCCGCTTCCAGCGCTAGGCCCTCGTCGTGCGTTAGCGCGTATATCTTTCCAGCGGCACGGCCAGCCGCATCAGTCGATATTCCTAACTCCGTTCTCGACAGCTGAATGTAAGCGATGTTGATCGCAACCGCCGAAAGCAAAAGTAGTACGGGGAAGAGGATCGCGACCAATGGTAAGATCGCTCCGGTACGGTCGGCTTTGTGCTTGGTGTGAAACGTGATCATTCGCTTTCCTTCATCATTGAGACGGTGGCTATGCATTGGTTGGTGGTGAAGATGCTGGTCAATCCCTGAGCTGTGTCTGCGCGGACCTCAACGGAAATGAAAGTACCAAAGCTCGCGTTTTCGAAATCTGACGGGGCTACGTTGATTTGTAAGTTCTTCAGGTTGCGGTTTTCGGCCATTGTTTCGATCTGCTGTTCAATGTCCGAGGTTGTTGCTCCGGGAATGGTTGAAACTCGTGCTCCCTCATAAGCCATAATCGCGATCGCTTGTTGAAGATAGATGCGGTTGCAAAGATCGATCGTTGCGAAAACGACTAAAAGTACCACGGGAAATACAATCGCGAATTCAATCAGTGCGGCACCGCGTCGGTGGTGCGCAGCGATAGATTTTTTGCGATTGGGTTTGCGAGTGAGCTCTCGTTTGCGAGTAGGCTTCATGGCTGCTTTTAATGAGATTGGGAGCGGAGGCTGAGGGGGTTGAGTCTATCTCTCTGGCAGTAAACTCATCCGACAGGTGAAAAGGTGGAGTTGAAAGGTGCTTGCTATCCAGTTGAAAAGTAAACCAGTTAAAAAGTAAACGCACAGGTTTAACCAATAATCGAAATTCCAAATCGACGGCATCTGAAACCTATGTCAAGAAATCTTAGGTGTGAAGAAAAGTTTTTCTTTTTCCTGCATTTACATTGGTTTGGTCCCGCTCGAGACTTGTTTTCGCCTGTTTTATTCGCGCAGTCGTTACAAAACAGCGCAGTCCCTACAACCCGCCGGAGTCGTTTGAAAGCCACATAGGAGCGTAAGCCACCAAAGGCGTTGGGCAAAATTAGAATCACAGGCAACCTGGCATCGCCACTCTGCGGCAAAGATAGAATTCTGCCCGCAGCGATCCGAAAGCTGACCGAATCACGCAAAAGAGCGCGGGAAACCGCTACACTTTAAGTCGAATCGTTTGCAAATACTTTCTCCACACGTTGTAAAACGGTGGAGTTTTGAGCAACAGAAACCATCGGTTGCCAGCTCTGAGATAGCTCGACATGACAAGCACAGATCCCTACCAACAATTGGCCCAAACACAGCTCGCGCCACCTACCACTTGGCGGGGAACCTTGAAGCATCTGGGCCCCGGTTTCATTTTGTCTGCGTCCATCGTCGGATCTGGCGAACTGATCGCGACGACGCACCTTGGCGCGACCGCTGGTTTTGTCGTGCTGTGGGTGATTTTGGTCAGCTGTTTTGTCAAAGTTGCGGTGCAGTTGGAGTTCGGCAAGCAGGCGATCCTGACCGGACCAACGACGATGGAATCGTTGAACGCTTTGCCGGGGCCGCGGTTGGGAAACAACCGTTATTCTATTTGTCGTCGCCTGCGCAGCACTATGGTTTAGATACCACGAAAATGACGACCGTTTGATTCCCAGTCGGATCTATGACATCGCATTGTGGGTCAGTTCGATCTCTATCGCTGGTGTTGGAATATTGGGGATTTGGAAACTGTTTTTTGCAAAAGCGTAAATTTGTGGTTGAGTATCAATGGATACTTCAGCCAATTTCCAAGGATGAAGGACTTTTTTCATACTAGCACTTTCCCAATCCTATATGACAGAAAATTCCTCAATTCAAGTTTCTCAGTCGCCGATTACCACAGGAGAGATCATCCTTCTTCGTCCTTAGACAATTTTATGGCTACAGACTCGCCGCGATTCTCGATCGTTGTTCCTCTTGTGGGGGACGTCAATCTATTTGAGCTGACATTGGCGTCGCTACTTCGCGATCGTTCCAGTGGAACCGAAGTGATTCTCGTTCACGACGGCACTTACGAAGATCCCTATTCATTGGGCAGCGAAATTACCATCGTTGATGCTCAATCGCGGCGGTTGGCATCGATGCTCAATCAAGCACTCGCCTCAGCTTCGGCGGATTTGATCGCAATCGTTCGTCCTGGAGTCGAATTGCCTGAGAATTGGCAGTCAGACATAGGCCCAAGTTTCGCCGATGAAAAATCGGCCAGCGCCGTACCGGTGATTGTTCCATTGGCTGACCCCGGCGAAATCGTGGCCGCTGGACTGAAGACCAATTATGGTTTCCAAAGGATCCTCGAAGGCGACGGCGATAAAATTGCCGATCGCGTTTTTGGACGACTTCGACCGATTGGCCCAACCCAATGGGCCGCGTTCTATCGACGTTCGATCTTGGAGCTTGCCGGTAACTTTGACACCACCGTCGACGATCAGTATTTGGATCTCGATATTGCTTTGACGTTGAACAGATTAGGCTATCGCAGTCATTTCGCAGCTCAGTGCATCGCGACGATCGCTCGGCCCGCGCTGATCACCAAACAGGCTGACCAACCGCACGGCAATTCTGCACAACGTGCAATCACTCGGCACAGTCGCGATGATTCGGCTCTCGGCCGCGGGTTGTTATCTTTTGCAAAGGAAGTCGTTTCGACGTTGCTTCAGCCAAGCATGTTTTTCCAGGCGATGGGGCGTGTTGGTGCGTTCGGTGCCAACGCCAGCGACCAAAAGTTTGCCAAACGTATTGAGCGCGTCAATCGTATGAGGTTGGCCATCGAAAAATCTGGTTTGAAGATACATGCATCGGATCTTGCCGCCGAAGTGCAGCTTGAAACGCAACGGTCAACGCAAAAACGGGCCGCTTAGCCGCCTTATCCTTTGGCGATCGCAAAACCCTGTGTACGGCCGGTTCCCGCCGGCCGTCGCCAACCCCCTCCCGATGCGGCAGGTGGGAACCGGCTCCACGCACGGCACGCTCTGCGTAGCTCTGATAGTTGCGCGTCCTTCGGAGAAAATCTCAACTCCCGGCTCAGCCAGCTGGTAAAGTAGTTGCCTGCTTTGATTTTCTTTTTTTGCACGACCAAGGTCAGGACCTTTATGTTTTTTTATAAGTTGCCTTTTTATCTGATCGTTGCACTGATCAGCGCTACCTCGATCGCTTTCGCGGATCGCCAACAGTTACCCGAAGGCGGTACACGTGTGATCGAAGCCGAATCTTTGACTCCAGAGAAACTAAACGTTAACACCGGGGGAAAGCTTGCTTCCCACTCGGTCCAAGCAAACGCGTCCGATGATGGGGCTTCGTCGATCAGAGTCGACATCACCGGCCAGCCCAAAAATACATGGGACATCAGTGTCAATCGGAAGACGACAGCCGCAGTCAACAAAGACGACGCGCTGGTTGCCAGTTTTTGGGTCAGGGGCAAAGCCAAGTCCGGACAAGGCGGTGGCGTGACGGAGTTCGTGTTCGAGAAATCTGGCACTCCCTACACCAAGAGCATCCAGTACTTGGTCGAAACACCCGTCGATGGTAGTTGGCAACACTATTGGGTCGCGTTTAAGTCGCTGGAGGACTACGACGCTGGCGGGGCTTTGATGAACTTTCAAATGGGCTACCTAAAACAAGAGATCGAAGTCGCCAAAATTGAACTTTGGGATTTTGGGCAGCGCTCGTTAGAAGGTCTGCCTCACACGCCACTGTCTTACATCGGTCGCGCCGAGGGGGCTCAATGGCGGAAAGAGGCTTTTGATCGCATCGAAAAAATTCGCAAAGCCGACCTCGAAATCAAAGTGGTCGACAGCGATGGAAGCCCCATGGCCAATCAGTCGGTGCGTGTGAAACTTGATCGCCACGCTTTTGGGTTTGGGACCGCTGCAAATTCTTGGAAGATCATGGGGCAAGACGAAGACAGCGCCAAGTATCGCGCGATACTTAAAGAGAACTTCAATTTGGGTGTCATCGAAAACGGTTTAAAATGGCCTTTTTGGGATGAGAAACCAGAGTACCGCCAACAGACAATTGACACGCTGCATTGGCTCAAGGACAACAACCTCAAAGTACGCGGCCATGTGATGGTGTGGCCCGGCCAATATCATCTTCCTCTTTGGGTGAAGTCACTCAAAGATAATCCCGCCGCGCTCAAGGGTGCCTTGGGATCGCGCATTCGAGAGATGAGTTATTTGACCAAAAGTATCGCCCGAGACTGGGATGTGATCAACGAAGGGTTTGACAATCATGAACTGATGGATGCACTCGGCGATGAGGCGATGGTTCAGTGGTTCAAGGAAGCCGATGCGGCGCTGCCCGATTGTGATCTGTACTACAACGACTATGCCGCCCTGGTACGCGGCGGTCATCCAACGGCGCATAAGCAGCACTACGAAAAAACGATCAAGTATCTGATCGATAATGGAGCACCCATCGATGGCATCGGCATCCAAGGCCATTTTGGATCGCTGCTGACGCCTCCGCATCGGATTCTGCAGGAGTTGGATCATTTAAGCAGTTTTAAAAAGAAGATCATGATCACGGAGTTCGACGTAATCGTGCCTGACGAACAACTGCGATCCGATTTCCTAAGAGACTTCTACATCAGCTGTTTCAGTCACGAGGCGGTTCATGGAATTGTGTCATGGGGCTTCTGGTCAGAGAATCATTGGATGCCGCTGGCAGCGTTCTACAATAAGGATTGGACGCTGACAAAATTGGGCAAGCAATGGAAGCAGCTCAAAACGCAGTGGCAGACCGATGAAACACTCACCACCGACAGCAACGGTGTCGTGAAACTGCGCGGCTTCATTGGCGACTACAAAGTCGACGTTGGTGAAAAGACTTTCGATGTGGTACTGCCCAAATCAGGCGACGATGTGGAAATTAAAATCGGTCAGTAGAATTTGACGCGTGGGGCGAGGTGGTTTTCCGTTACCAATGTTTTTCCGTTACCAATGTTTTTCAAACAACTGACCCACCTCAACCGCCTCCGCGCCTGCCGGCACGTGCTGGTATAAAAACGTGATCAGTTTTCGGTCGATCGGTGCCAGTTGCGTCGCCGTGCCATAACGCAGCAGCAATTTGTTTTCGTAAAAAACACTCTTAGGGAAATGTTTCGAATCGCCGCCAAGCCCCAGTGATTGGACAACTTCCTCCAAGACGAAATGCCGCAGTCGGTTTCCCGAGAGTTTGTCTTCGGCGATCAAGACAACGGCTTTCTGCAGCTCCCGCTTAGAATCCCACTGCAGAAAAAAGAAACCGCGATTTCCTTTAACGACTTGGAAGTCATGCTGATCGGCGATCTCTTGGAATGATTCCAGTTTGACGAAATACAACTTGATCAGCGCGTCGTCATCCTCGTCTGGTAATTGTTCCAGCCTCCGATCCTCAGGCAACGCACGATTGATCTCCCGCACCGTTGCACCGACGACCGCTGGATGCCGGTCCTGGTCTCCAAAGACCGAAATCGTTGGCGGTTTCTCCCAACGTACCACGCGGTTACCACCGGTCACCGCATACTCAGTTTTGGTCAAAACGTCGCCGACGAATAATAGGGTTTCTCGGTCTTTGGCGATCTGAGCCGACACCGACGCCAGAAACGTTGGTGAAAGTATGACCGATGCCAATGACAAACACAAAATGATCCGCGGCGCGGTAAAGAAAGATCTCATTAGCTTTGTCTGGCTTAGGTGGTAGAATAAACATCGAAGTTTTCAATTAGTGTACCCTACGAATTAATTGCTGATGTATTTTCGACTTGCCAAACGAATGTTGCTGGAAACTGACAAACGGCTTCTATGGAAACTGGCATGGAACATGGGCGCTAAGGGGCTCTACAGCGTACAGGCTCACAAACGGCGATTGAAGCAGGGAAAATTCTTTCCACCGTATCTCTACATTTCGATCATCAACAGCTGCAACCTGCGTTGCCAAGGCTGTTGGGTGGACGTTGCTTCGAAGCAGCACAAGATCGAAGTCGACGCGCTGAACCGCATGATCACGACCGCCAAGAAAATGGGGAACTCGTTCTTTGGTATTCTTGGTGGCGAACCGTTTATGCACAAAGAATTGTTCGATGTTCTCGAAGCTCATCCGGACGCTTACTTCCAAGTCTTCACCAACGGCCACTTCATTACCGACGAGGTCGCCAAACGGTTGCGGAAATGTGGCAACGTGACGGTGCTGATCAGCGTGGAAGGGTCCGAGATCATCAGCGACCAGCGCCGTGGCAAGACAGGCGTCTATTCGGCCACGATGGAAGGATTAAAAAATTGCCTGGACAACAAAGTCATGACGGGCGTTTGTACCAGTCTCTGTCAAACCAACATCGACGATCTGCTAACTGAGAAATGGGTGGATCGGTTGATCGAGATGGGTGTGCTTTATACATGGTTTCACGTCTTCCGCCCGGTGGGCCCTGACGCTTCGCCCGACCTCGCGCTGACGCCCGATCAACAACGTAAGGCGCGGCAGTTTGTCGTCGATATGCGGTGTAAGAAACCGATCATCGTCATTGACGCCTACTACGACGCCGATGGCAACGCGCTCTGCCCTGCCGCGACAGGCTTCACGCATCACGTTAACCCTTGGGGCGATATTGAGCCCTGCCCCATTATTCAGTTCGCCAAAGAGTCGATTCATGACGAACGACCTTTGGATGAAGTTTTTAACGATTCGGAGTATCTCAAGGATTTTCGAAAAACGGCTGCCCAGCACACGCGCGGTTGCATCGTTCTGGAACGACCGGACCTGATCGAATCCTTGGCCGATCGTCACGGAGCCGGCGATTCGACAGCGCGGAAGACGGCGCTGGCCGAATTACGAGCCGCGCAGCCTCATCCTTCTCAGTACGCGCCCGACATGCAACCGATTCCGGAGAAAAGTTGGGCCTATCGCATCGCCAAGAAGATCGCGTACCATGATTATGGTGTTTACGAAGAGCATTTTGAGCAGAACAATTGGGTCGATCCAAAGTCGGTCTCACCGCCACCTCAAGATCTGGTCGAGCTCCGACC
>CAKZVF010000051.1 GCA_937921995.1 uncultured Pirellulaceae bacterium | reverse complement strand
TTTTCTGCCAACGCCCGACGGACAGCAGCCACCGGTGGATCTTCCGTTGGCGAAACACTTCATTGATCTTCTGGCGGTGTTGGATGAAAAGACCAAAGGGAATTTGACCGAAGAAGAACAGTCCATGATGACCGAAAGTCTACATCAATTCCGTATGGCGTATGTGCAGTACACCCAAGGCGGTCCCGATGTTGGAGCCGAAGAAGCTGAACCGCCAGCGCCGACGATTGAGCTTCCTTGAATTTAATTGACCTCTGACCATCAACGACTACTAATTTTGAAATTCGCTCCATCGGCATCACTATGAGTTCAAAACGCAGCAAAAGCCGATCTCGATCTAAAGGATCAAGTTCGTCTTCTTCCTATGGTCCGGCAGAAGATGAAGTAAAAAAGGGTGGTTTCTTTCCGATGATGATCGGGATGACGGCTTCTTTGATGGTGGTTCTATTTATCGCCAGTTTCTTCAACCCCAATGCAAGTGGAAAGAAAGAAGAAACGGTCAAACGGGGAGCGAAAGCTTCTGCGATTCTGATGGAGTCGGCCAGTTTTGAACAGTTCTTGAAAGAAGCAAGTACAGATCAAGTTGTTGCGCGACTGAACAAGCTGAAGAACTCGAATTCTCCCAAATTGTCTCCCGCGAAGGTGACCGAAAGCAACCAGCGTATCCAGCTGTGTAAACGGTTGCTAAGGAAAAAGACGTCGGAGAAAATTAAGCAATTTGCCAAACTCGAGTGGCTCCAAAGCGAGAAGGCAAAGTACGGGATCGATTTCCTTGGTAAAATGAATTCGCCCACTGTCGCCGAAGACTTCGAAGCGTGTTTCACGCGGTTTCTCAATGACACCGATCAAGACGTGTATCGCGAAGCTCATCTTGCGCGAGTGAGCCACGTGTTGTTTGAATGTATCAAAGGCAAACGTACCGCCGAGGACGTATCCCATTTTTTAAGTGACACGCTTAAGAAGTTTCCTGACGATGATCGCGTGGCGTCCACTATTCGTCTGCAGTTCAAAGCGGCGGTTGAATCCGATGTCACTCTTGCCAAAGAGTTGGCGGAAGACATCTTACGAAAAGACAGCTTAAAAGATGAAAAGTCGGCTGGGTTTATGCAGTTCGTGCTGGATCATTATCAAATCATCAAGACGAACTACGACGAAATGTTTGTCAATCGTTTCGTCAACGGTGATGTTGGTTTACGAGAACTTCAAAAGACGTCGCTGCAGCTGATTAATAATCCTGACTCGGGGCCATTGGTGGTGGACAAGGTGAGCGAAGTTGCCAATTGGTTCGAAAGGCGGCGGCAGTTTGACGATGCAGACGAAATCTACCAAGCGATGGTGGAAGCCGGGCAACAGAATCGAAGTATTCCCGAAACCAAGGAATTGTTAGCGGAAATCGGAAAAGCAGGTGTCAAACGGATGGATTTGCTTGGGAAGAAAATTCCAATCTCGGGAACAACAATGGCGGGTAAGAAGATCGAGGAAGGTGACTTCGATGGACGTATCATACTGGCAATGTTCTTCAAACCTAATCAAGCAGCATCGATGAAAATGCTGAGTTTGTTGGAACGATCGGCCAAGCGCTATGCTGGTTTTGGATTCCCGGTTCGGGTCATTGCCGTGCCTTCGGAGAATGAACCGTTCGAAGAAAGTTTGCCGGAGAGCTTTAAAGAATCCCGCGTTCACTACTTTGGATGGAACGGCGGCCAACCCCCTGAATTGGCCCGCATGTATCCCGTGACCACCTTTCCGCACTTAATGGCAATCGACCACAATGGAAACATGGTCCAATCGAATCTTGATCCTACGCGGTACGATCGCGATATTGAAACTCTGGTCGACCTGCGATAGCAGCCATGTTTAGATCCGAATAAAGTATGCCATCGGCGTGAATTATTCCGCCTGGATGTTTTGGATTCGGCTTCGGATTGTGAATTGACTTCAGGCTATGAATTCCAGCTTCCATCGAGATTCTAGCGTCAAGTCTTTTTGGTTGTGGGTTTCGAGCGATAATGTTCGCCTTTAGAGGCCGTTTCGGCTTGGTCGGTACGGCTGAAGATCTGTTGCCTTGGCGAGAAGTCATCACTGCATAGTTCTTTCACCGCAACAATAAATTTGCCCAGCAATTTGCTTTGATATCGGTAGGGATTGAAGCAAATGGCAATCGTTCGTTTGGGTGGATCTTCGTGCATGTCGCGGTAGACAATCTTCCCGTTGAGATCTATCGCAGAGGCCATCTTAGGGATGAAAGAAACTCCATGGTCCAGCGAAATCAATAGCTGGATCGTTGTCAACTGTTCGATACGCGACGCCGTTAATGGTTGAAAGTTCTTGCTGTTGCAGAACGATTCGATTGTGTTAACCAAGCAATGGGTATCGCGCAAAAGAACAAATGGTTCGTCCTGAAGATCGGAGGAAACCAGTTTTGCTTTCTTGCTCAAGGGATTCGTATGCGACAACGCCAGCATCAGTTCCTCTTCGAACAACGGTTCGATGGTCAGGTACTTTGCGGATGCCGGCAATGCCAAAATTCCAACATCGACATCGCCGTTTGAGCATCGTTTAAGCAAATCTTCGGTCGTGTCTTCACTGATGACAAAATTTGCTTTTGGGAATAGAGCCCCCGCACTTTTGAGAATGATGGGGAGAAGATACGGGGCGATCGTGGGGATCGCCGAAAGGCAAATTCGTCCGGTTTCCCCATCGTCGGTGATTTGTTTCTTGGCATCGTCGGCCAGCTGGAGAATCTTGTCGGCTTGTAGGTGGAGCATTTGTCCGGCGGGAGTCAGACGGATGGAACGCCCTTGTCGTTCGAATAGCGGCTGGCCGAGCTCTTTTTCCAGCTTGCTGATTTGTTGGCTGAGCGCAGGTTGAGACACGGAGCAGTCTTGGGCGGCTTTGGTGAAGCTGCGATGCTCAACGATCTTTGTAAAGTAACGAAGTTGCCCCAGATCCATTTTGTCTCCCCAAAAGATCAACCTATGCAAATGAAAACTAACATTCGCATTTGAAGTTAGACAGTTAGTGCACAACAGGACGTTGATGGTGAGCAATTTGTTCTCGAAGAGAAACGATGCGGACTCACGTCGAATTGGATTGACTTAGTTGCATAATTTTCTTCAGAGGTGGCAAAGAGGAACGTGAGAGCCACCTCGGAGGGTTGACTCATTATGTCAGTTTGTGATCGACATGCAAACGTATTAGTTGTTTGGAAGTAGCGAAGTGACTTCTTTTTTATTATTTACCGCTCTAAAGATGACGAGGAATCCCTGTTTGGGATCAATAGCCGCACCAAGTTTGAATTGGCGCGGTGCATTTTCTCGGTTGTTCTGAAGGCGCATAGAAAAAGCATACGTCGAAAGACGTACGCTTCAAAATTTTACAGCTCCCGAAAACCGTCGGCTCTTTTATTTGCCCGATTGATTTAGGCTGGTGTCTGAAACACGTTAACTCAGTTAATCTTCAACAATCAGGTGCATGGTTTACAAATTAAAGTGACGTGAAGTTGTCGAAGTTGAATGCAACTCCCTGTTGGGGGAAAATCGCATACAGCGTCTGAACCAAGTAGCGGTTGACCTGTTCGGAAAGTCGCTGGATCGGTTGTGGCGGGATCAAAACGATGTCTGAGTCACGCAGCCAGATTTCGTCCGAGGGATGCGGTCGTTTGCCGAACAGGGCTCCCGCGAGATCCAGCTTGGTTGCCATTAGTTTGTAGTTCTGATCCCGTCGAAACACGATGATCTGGCGAAGATTGCCACCGGAGTTGAATCCGCCGGCCAGCGCAATCGCCTGCATTGCAGACGTCGGCCCTGTCAGTTCAAACTGACCTGGCTGATCCACTTCCCCAACAACATAAATGAATCGAGGTGCACGTTCGGTAAGAACAGGAGTGACTTCGATGCCGCGAACGCGATTTCTGTACCGAGCGTTGACTTCACGCGCGACTTCTTTCAGGGTCAGGCCGATCGCCGGCACGCTGCCAATCAACGGAAGCTGAATGGTCCCATCGGGCGACACTACCGCGAGTCTAGATTGTCCACCCTGGCCGAATCGAGCGTCAACAGAATCCAATAGATCCCGAAGTGGCGTATCCCCTTGGAGCACTTGCACGACTACCGATGGGTTCTGAAAGTACTTGGCGTAACGGTCGTTCAGTTCGCGTTGGAGGTCACGGATTGTTTTTCCCGCGACACGGACTTGCCCAATCAGTGACAGCGAGATCGTGCCGTCACCGAGAATTGCAATTTCGTCTTGATTGATACTGTCGTC
Organism: uncultured Pirellulaceae bacterium; assembly: GCA_937921995.1. GTDB lineage: Bacteria > Planctomycetota > Planctomycetia > Pirellulales > Pirellulaceae > Mariniblastus. Next base: position 50,207 of record CAKZVF010000051.1, on the reverse strand, counting down.
AATGGCTGACGTGATCGAGATCGTATCGCCAACGTAAAAGCGATAGGGCTCCGTCGAACGTTCACGCGTCAGGATGAACACAAATTCTAACTGGTCATCAACACGCAAGCGGTATTCCGCAACATGAGGATGGCGATGCGGTCCAATGTATTCGCCATAAGCGAACGCTTCCCACGGTATCATGTCGGCGTTTTTCCATTGGGGTTCTCCGCCAATGCCGCGAGCGGTATTTTCGTCTACGCCGGCGAAGTACTTCACGGGAGAAGTTTTGTAGGGCTGTCGATTGCTTTTAAACCCAGTCGCCGTCGGTGCCGATGCAAATCCCGCTTGAGATGCGAAACCTCCGCCGCTACAACCACATCCACCGTCGGTTCCACAGGTATTGCAGGGTGCAAAACCTTGGCACAATCGAATTTGGCTGTCCCGAATGACTTGTCCGTCATTTTGGAATTCCCCACTGTCGGTAAAAATCGCTTGGTGAACCCGTGGTGCCGTTGCCTGACGTGGAGCGGCCAAAGTACGCACGCCGGTAGAGATGGGAGCTTGATTGCTGGCCATTACCACTGCACCATCTGGCGAAGTGGCGGACGACTGAGCAGCCTGATTTGTTTGTTGCGTTTGATTCTGTTGCTCGACAGATTCGCTGGTCGCGAAGTAACTTACGCCACAGGTAATCAAGGCAATGCAGCCTATTAACAGCGAGTTGTTTCGGTTGATTTTCATGGTTTGGACTACTTCAATAATTCAGAATTAAAATCTGTCGGATTAAGCGTTACAAGCAATTAGCGAATGCTGTTGAGGATTCGGTTGCCCAGCGACTTCAGACTGGACTTCGTTGGTTTGGTGTCTTCGGCAACCGGCAGCGTCGCACTCGCTTGAGATGCCCTGTGTTGTTCCAGCGGAGCGTTTTCGTTGAACTCTTCCACGGGCGTCCAGCGAATGACTGAAATGGGAGCTTGGGTTGAGGTCATTTCGAATTCGCGGATGGCCAATTGAGCCAACTGATGTTCGCCGATCCGCTGGTGAATTACGGCAAGGTTCTGCCACGCCTGCGGAAGTGGCTTGATCCGCAAACTTTTCTTTAGCATTCGTTTCGCTTCGTCGAATCTACCGCTGTTGGCATACAAGACACCCAGCTCGTTAAGCGAACGGAAGTTCGAATCGTTTGACGAAATGGCGGCCTGGTGGTAGATCATCGCTTTAGCAAGATCCAGTTTTGAGTCATTGGAACCGGATTTTGCTTGCACCGAATGCAGCTTTCCCAAACAGTAAAGTGCCTCAGCAGCAACTACGTTTTGACCACCGCAACGACTCAATTGATGACTGGCGTAAGCAAAGTATCGTTGGGCAGCTTCTATCGCGGTCATTCCCTCTGCCGATTCGGCTGAGATGATTTCTGTCGAATGCGTTTCTATCACGTTGGACACGCGAAGCCCGATTTGTGCTTCGGTGTCGGTGACGATAAAGTCCTGGGCCTCTTTGATGGCCAAGATGCCATTTCGCAGGGCCTCAGTGTAAGCCGTTCCACCGGCCTGTTTATCGTGCGACTGAGCCAAGATTCGCAGGGAAGCGTAAAACTCTTGGCGAGCTGCGTAGGCGGCACCTCGGCGGGAAAGTGACTTTCCATATTCGATGTTGTGCACGGCTTTCTGAGCGTCAGATTCCGAGATGCCGATTTTGATTGAAGGTGAATGCACCTCAAGGTTTTCATTGGCTGCGACCACTGTTTGCATGGTCTGGTGATCAACCGATGGGAGTAACGTTTGGACAGGAGTGGCTGATGAAGGATCTAGATCGCCGATGATCGTAAGTTCCTCAGCTGTCTCTGCGAACTCAGGAAGAATCATTGATTCAGCCTTAAGCGGAAGAATATCTGTTGCAATCGCGTCAGCAGAAGAGACTTCTGTAGATGGCGATTGGATCGGAGCATCGGTCAGGAAAGGGTTCTTCTTCCAAGCGGAGTTGGAAAGATTTGCGTCTGCTGGAAGGTTGGCGTCTGCTGCTTCTCCAGCCGGAGAAGCTAAGTGGTTGTTGATGATTTTTCCGCGTCGGTTGTTGCCGATGCTGCTGAACGCCGGCATCTCTGTCGAAGCTCGTTGGGTGATCGCCGGTGTCTCTTGTTGGATTTCAACAGGTTCAGTGATGGGTGAATCGAGTGTGGCAGAGGTCGCCGTTTCGTCGTTGAACTCAGGCAGATGCGTTTCCGAATCGTCGAGGCTCAAGTTGTAGTAGGAATCTTCACCCTCAGCAGGCGTCGAAGGCATCTCTACCGATTTGGGTGTGTTCACAAAATTTGCTGTGATATTAATGCCGTTTTCGATGATGTCTGCGGGGATTTCAACAGGAAGCGCGGCGGCCATATTTTCCAATGCGGCGTTATCTAATGCGGCGTTATCCAACGAGACTGTGTCTGAAGGGACGCTCTCTGGCGTGATAATCTCTTGCGAAAATACCGGCGGCAATGCCCGCGCGGCTTCAACGATGTCGTCTTTCACCTGCGCAATTTCGGCCAAGGGAGCGGTGGGTTGATAGTCTTTTAAGGCCTCGAACGGACTCGAGTCGGCAACAAATGATGCGTTGGAAGCCTCATCGCCGCGTCTTAATGAAGACACCGTTAAAATGAGAAGCCCGAGTCCGATGACAACATAAATTGCTGAACGGGTGGATGATTGTCGCATTTTAAAAACCTGAATGTCTGCGCGTAAAATCGTGAAAACCGATGGTTCGGTATATCCTTTCTTCGTCAATGAGAACTGTTAAGATTGTGCCGAATCTGCTGATTATTCGGATTTGTCCAATAATTCAGGCCGGTTTTGTTGCGTAGGCGAAAAACTCAACACGTTATGTATTCCCCATCTTACCTAAGGCTCCATGGTGGTGGCTGGCCTTGGACGCCGTCGAAAGCGCGCCGGTCAATGTTGATGATTCGATTTCGAAAGGGTGCACAGGTTTAGGCCATCTATGACCAATCAACAGCAACAACTTCATCGCGCCTTAGGGGTGTGGGGCGCCGTGATGATGGGGTTGGGATCCATTGTCGGGACCGGTGTATTTGTCAGCATCGCGATCGCAGCAGGCATCGCGGGGTCCAACGTCGTCTTTGCGATCGGATTGGCTGCGGTCGTCGCGATCTGTAACGGACTAAGTAGCGCTCAATTGGCGGCAAATTATCCCGTCAGCGGGGGAACCTATGAGTACGGTTACCGCTTGCTGCCTCAAGTGTTGGGATTTGTGGCTGGGTGGATGTTTCTTTTGGCCAAATCTGCGTCTGCTGCGACGGCGGCATTGGGGCTGAGCGGATATATATTACTGAGCGCTGATCAAAGCGGGTCGTTCGCGACGACCGCGCTCGCGCTGGGCGTACTGATATTGCTGACCATGCTGACGCTGATTGGAATGAAGAGAACAAGTGGCATCAACATCGCGATCGTATCAGTGACCTTGGCGACGCTACTGTGTTTCGTCTTAATGGGGATGCCAATCGCGGTTGCCAATGCTACGGAGAATTTAGCCATCGCGGTTTCGTTGCAGGAACTTTTTCAGCCGGGAGACGCCGGCGCGTCATTGCTGCACGCAACAGCGCTGATGTTCGTCGCTTACACAGGATACGGCAGAATCGCGACACTAGGTGAAGAGGTGAAAGATCCGCATCGCACGATACCGCTGGCAGTGATAGTAACGCTGGCAGTTTCGATGCTGTTGTACCTCGCCGTCGCGCTGGTGGCGGTAGGAACCGTTGGCACAGAAGCGTTTGCAACGGCCTCCCAAGATCACATTGCGGCTTTGAGAGTCGTGGCAGACCAGTTCCCGCACGCCTGGGTAGGGCCGGTCGTTTCGCTGGGAGCGATTACGGCGATGTTGGGCGTCCTGTTGAATCTAATCCTGGGATTGTCGCGCGTTATGTTGGCGATGGCGCGACGAAAAGATATGCCCCAGCGATGCGCGTCGGTATCGCAATCCAGCGGCGTACCGATACCCGCTACCATTGCCGTTGCCGTGATCATTGGCGTGTTGATACTCATCGGCGACATCAAGCTGACCTGGTCTTTCAGCGCATTCGCGGTGTTGATCTATTATTCAATCACCAATCTATGCGCGCTGCAACTGAAGCAAGAACAAAGAATCTTCCCGATCTGGACCGCCGGGATTGGGCTGTTGGCTTGTCTAACTTTAGCCTTTTGGGTTGATCGGAATGTCTGGCTGGTAGGATTGGGCTGCGTCGCGCTGGGGTTGGTTTGGTTTTTTGCCGCCCGCCACCGGCAAAAAAATGATCCCGTCAGCAGCCCAATGGCCGACAGCGAAACCGTTGATCGTTGAAGACCATGAGGATTTGCTTGATGACCTCAATGTCTGCTTCGAATAAGTCGTTTGCAACATCGTCGGTTACTTAGGACTGCGGTTGATCGAGGTCACTTTTACCGACTTCGGCACGAAGATCGTTGCCATTGCCGGGTTCGGTGATCAATCGCGCCGAACGGTTAAACGTCAAATAGTTAAACCCCCACTGGAAAAGGACCAGTACACGGTTCTGGAACTTTGCCAACGAAAGAATGTGAATAAACAACCACAATAGCCACGCAATGATACCCGCGAATTTCAGTTTGCCTAAATCAGCGATCGCGGCGCTGCGACCGATCGTTGCCAGTTGCCCACGATCTTTATAAACGAACGCTTGGCGATCCATCAGTTCTGCATCACCGATGACTTCCTCGGCAATCATTTTGCCAACATAAGCGCCCTGTTGAATTGCGACAGGAGCAACGCCGGGCAGCAAATCACCTTCATCATTTTCAAAGTGTGCTAAATCGCCAATCACAAACACGTTGGAGAAATGGTTGACACTCAAATCGCTCTCAACCACAACCCGCCCCGCCTTGTCACGTTTAGCATCCGTTGCCGCAGCAATTCTTTTACCTAGCGGCACACCTGCCACACCCGCCGCCCACAACACCGTTTCGGTTTCGATCTCCCCAATTTTATCGTCGTGTTTTACCTTGACCAAGTTTGGCTTGATGTCGGTCACGTGACTGTTGAATTGAAATTCTATCTTGAGCCTTTTCAAGTAGGCTTGGGCTTTGGCAGATAATTTTTCGTTAAAGCCAGCAAGCACGCGGTCACCTCCATCGACGATGATCACGCGCGCGTCTTGGGGATTGATATTCCGAAAATCATGACGCAGGGTGTGACGCGCCAGTTCAGCGATCGCCCCCGCCAATTCCACGCCCGTGGGTCCAGCCCCAACGACGACAAACGTCAACAGACGCTCCCTGCGGCGGGCGTCGTCCTCGAGTTCGGCGGCTTCAAACGCCGAGAGAATGCGTTTGCGGATTTCAGTCGCGTCTTCGATTGACTTCAGACCCGGTGCGTGTGATTCAAAATGTTCGTTGCCGAAATAGCTGTTGGTAGAACCCGCCGCGACGACCAAGTAGTCATATTGGATCGTATCGACTTCGTTTTCGAAACGGTCGGTTGGGGTCAGTTTCACTTCAACCGTCTGCTGCTGCGGATCAACGTCCAGCACTTCACCCAAGACCACCGAAACATTCTTCTGGCGTTCAAAAATAGAACGGATGGGGGCAGCGATATTCGCCGGGGAGAGTCCTCCAGTTGCGACTTGATACAACAGCGGCTGGAAAAGGTGGAAGTTTCTTCGGTCGATCAGCGTCACATCGACATCCTCTTTCGCAAGCGAACGGGCGGTTTGCATTCCACCAAACCCACCACCGACAATGACGACGTGACTCTTTTTATGGTTACCTACCATCGACGATGCTTTCGTGCTTCGGAGATTTCAATGGAAAGACGCTGGGGCGACGCAGCAGAACCTGAGCAACAAGTAAGACTTAAATTTGAGCAGGAAATGAGTCTTTTATCCACCGCCGGCAAACTGGCGTACCCCTACGGTATAAAGGAGCTTTCTCCTCTGCAGCGGTTCGCCGTAAAAACGCTCAGCGGTGGAAATATTTCCGTCCTGATTTACCGCGTCATAGCGATCGTCGCCATCATCTTCCAGCTTTCGAAGGTGGTTGATCGTTGATGTACAACATCGAATCCGTTGGATTCAAATCGGTCTTTGTAGTTGTGCGAAAACGAGAGCTCTTGCCCGAACGGGATCGAATCGAGCTCGTGATCTAAATCGTGATCGCTGGCATTGGGTTCGATCGCAAAAAATATTGCGGGGGGAAGATGCGTTGCGATATGGTTTAACATTTGATCCAAACGTTCCCGTCGGAAATACTCCATCACGCCGCCATTGGTGACGAATAGAGTGTCTTCCTCTGCGCTGTCCAATACCCATTGGACCCCATCGTGGACCAGGAATTGAATGATTGGTTCAAAGTGGTCCGCCTGTTGGTTGCGTTCTATCTGTTGTTGGTTGATATCAATACCGATCGCCGATTCGATGCCGGGAATCTGTTTCACCATGTAGTTCAATAGCAAGCCAGAGTTACATCCGAATTCGACAATCTTCTTGGGTTTTCGAGTCGCACAAATTTTCAATAGTTGCTCAAAGTCAGGCTTCTGGTTAGCTATAAACATTTGCTCGAAACGATGGTCGCAATTTTCTGCGAAAACGTTCCCGCCTTTTCCGCGCCAGAAATCCTTATGCAGTGCTTCGAAGAATTCCGCGCGTTGCTCTAAACGCGCTTGGTGTTTAAGAAACGCCATCAACGATTTATCACGGAGACCTTTGGGCGCGCTGAGCGGGGACCGTATCAGTTGCTTCGCGCGACCGGGTGCGGCTTTCGCGGCCAACTTGCCCAACGAAATCTTTGCTCTCTGTTTGATACCGTAATTTTCGGCGTCCTCGATGGCCAGTATTTTATTCATCGTTTCGCTACCTTTTATCTTGTAAAACACGCAAAGAAAAAAAAATGGATGGCAATGATCGTTGCGGATTGTCACAGTTGCCATACGGCGATGCAGTGCAAAGTTTGTTCCAATAAAATTTTCTCTTGTTACGAGTTGCCGCCTTTTGCGATAAAACGGCGTTTTTTCACGTTTTCGCTAGCGATGATTGAGAATCGTAAGATTTCAGCATCTATCGTTGTCTGATTTTTGCATCATCCAATCGGCCACCGATGGACGACCATGTGGCAATCAGTCAACATTTAAGACGAATACGGCGTTTTGAAGGCCGCATTTTAAAAACCTTATCGAGAACCAGAAAATATGGCTTCCAAACTACTTTCCCCCTTCAATCTTCATGATCTTGAACTGGCCAATCGTGTTGCGATGGCCCCGCTAACGCGCGGCCGATCCGGTCCAAACCGAATCCCTAACCAAATCATGGCGACTTATTATTCTCAACGCGCCTCAGCAGGGTTGATCATCTCCGAGGCCACCACGATTTGTCCGCAAGCCAACGGTTGGGTGAATTCGCCGGGCATCTACACCGATGAAATGGTCCAGCACTGGAAAGCGGTTGTCGCTGCGGTTCATGATGCCGGCGGGAAGATTTTTATGCAGCTGTGGCACACCGGTCGCGCATCGCACAGCGATTTTCTGGGCGGTGACCTTCCGGTGGGGCCGTCCGCGATTCCAATCCAAGGCGACGGGACGCATACGCCCGAGGGAAAGAAACCTCACGAAACACCGCGGCCCTTGGACACGGCTGAACTACCGGGAATCGTCGCAGACTATGTCACCGCAGCCAGCAATGCAAAAGCCGCCGGTTTTGACGGCGTTGAAATTCACTCCGCCAATGGTTACCTCTTGGACAGCTTCTTGCAATCCAAGACCAACCAGCGCGACGACTCATACGGAGGCAGCATCGAAAACCGCTACCGATTGCTGGGTGAGGTGGTCACGGCGGTCACTGAAGTCTGGCCGGCCAACCGAGTCGCCGTTCGGCTTTCGCCCAATGGGGCCTTCAACGATATGGGATCGCCGGACTACCGAGAGCAATTTACGTACGTGATTTCAGAATTGAATAAGTTCAATCTGGCTTATTTGCACGTCATGGATGGGCTGGCGTTCGGATTCCATGAACTTGGCCAGCCCTTCACGTTGGCCGATGTGAAGAAGGTCTACGACGGGCCGGTGATGGGCAATTGCGGATACATCCAGTCCACCGCAGCGGGGGCGGTTGCATCAGGCGATGCAGAAATGATCGCTTTCGGTCGGCCGTTCATCAGCAACCCCGACCTTGTCCATCGTTTCGCCGCAGGCATCGAACTGGCCCCCGACGCACCGATGGAAGATTGGTACACGCCCAAAGGAGCCGTGGGTTACACAGATTTCCCGGCGGCAGGTTAAGCCTGGGAGATAATTGGGTTCCACAGGTCGGCGTTTACCAACCCGCTGATGAAGCCGTTTGTGGATCTTCCACACCCAGCTTCTTCATTTTCTTATACAGCGTCGTGCGGTTGATGCCCAATTGATCGGCGGTCACATTCCGGTTCCAGTTGTTTTCACGCAAGCACTGCAAAATGATCTGGCGCTCGGGACCTTCGAGTGCTTCCTTGAGCGTTTGTTTGACTCCCGGAGTGGATGATTGCGTCGTCGCCATGATCGGGACGTGATTGCCTTCGCAAACATGCGCTGGCAAATCAGACGTCGTCAGCAGTGGGCCGCGGCCGAGTAACACCGCCCGTTCGACGACGTTTTGAAGCTCTCGAACATTTCCTGGCCATGGATAGCTTTGCAGCACCTGCATCGCCATCGGGTCAAAGCCTTCCAATTCCTTGCCTTCTTCTAAACACACTTTCTCGAAGAAGTGGTTCGCCAGCATCGGGATATCCGAAACACGACGACGAAGTGAAGGAAGTTCAATGTTGATTACGTTAACGCGGTAGTAGAGGTCTTGGCGAAATCGACCTTCGGCAACGGCTTGGGAAAGGTCTTCATTGGTCGCCAGCACAATCCGAGTATTTACACGAAACGTTTCCGTCCCGCCGACTTGTTCAAATTCAAGTTCCTGCAACACGCGCAGTAGTTTGACTTGCATGCTCGGAGATGCGGTGCCGATCTCATCAAGGAAGATCGTTCCCCCGTCAGCCTGTTTGAACTTACCTTCTTTATTCGTTGACGCACCGGTGAAGGATCCTGCTACGTGGCCAAACAATTCGCTCTCAAGCAAATTTTCAGGAAGCGCGCCACAGGCAACTTCGACGAATGGGGCCTTCTTCCGTTTTGAACGTTGATGAATCGCACGCGCGATCAGTGATTTTCCGGTACCACTTTCACCGGTGATCAAAACGGTCGCTTTTGTATTGGCGATGTTGTCGACGGTATCAAAAACCTTCTGCATGCGCTGGTCGTTGCCAACGATACTTTCTTTCCCAAACCGTTTGTCCAGTTGAGCCTTCAGTTGTTCGTTTTCTTGGAGCACCTGTTGCTGAGACAAAGCCCGATCAATCGCGATCAAAATTTCATCGTCGATCAGGGGTTTGGTCATCAGGTCAAACGCGCCGGCACCAATCGCTTCGACACCCGTGTCAACGGTGGCATATCCGGTCATCATAATCACGACAACATTCGGATGATGCTTGCGGCAATGGGCGAGAACCTGCATGCCGTCTTCGGAGCCGAGCCGTAGATCCACGAAGGCGAGGTCGTATTCTTTGTTGGCAAGTTCCTTCTGTGCCGAGGCGGTGTCGTTGGCCATACCCGCGTCGAAACCTTGGTCTTGCAGCCATCCGGCCAGAGACTGAAGCAAGTGTTGATCATCATCGACCAAGAGGATTCGTTGAGTACGGCTTTGTTGTTTTTTGGACATGACGTGTGTCGGGGGGGAGCAAATGAAAAAGGAAACATCTGTTGTGTATTTAGGTCATAAGTCAGCCAGACGTGGGGTTTTTGCGAATTATCCGGCGAAAATCACACATTTGAGGAGTTTTTGCCACATTGCCTGACCCGCAAACCCCGCAATGCTGGATTGATCAGGACCACCGGGAAAAAACGAAGGTGAAATTTGGTGCGAAATAGCTTAACATGTTGCTGCACAATGAATGCTCCTCGGGCGAGGTTCAATTTCGGGTGCAATGCTCTGTTTGACTTCTTCCAAGACCCTTCATGCCCTACAAAATTCTACTGGCCGACAGCCAACCCATTATCCATCTGGGAGTCCGGTCCGCGTTTGCGCGAGAACCCGATTTTGAGATCGTATCTGCGATAACAAGATCAGATCAAATATTGCAGGAAGCGCAGCGTCACCAGCCCAACTTGCTAATTACCGAGGCGCGGATCGGCGGAAAAGACGCTTTGAAAACGCTCGAACAGGTCATGGATCGACATCAAGAAATGGTCGTGCTTGTGTTCTCTGATCATGTAGATTCGTTCAACATTGCACGGGCAGATGCATTGGGATGCTACGAGTACATTCCTAAAAATCTTCCTTGTGAGGCATTGGTGACCGCTGCAAAAAATGGCATCAGTCGATCGCCTCGAATGCAGAACAGTCTTTTGCAAACAGCCCAAAAACGATTGAAAGACACGCGCCTTCCAGTGAACGCTCAATCGCTGTTGACCGCGCGGGAGATGCAAGTGGTTCGGCATATCGCCATGGGTTTGAAGAACCGTGAGATCGGAACTTCCTTGGGCATAAGCGTGGAAACGGTCAAGGAACACGTGCAGAACATCTTGCGAAAATTACAGGTCAATGACCGGACGCAGGCCGCCGTCAAAGCGCACCAAAATGGGTGGTTGTAGTGGACCGGTGGCTTGGCTCACTTCAGTGTGTAGCCCTTGGGTAACGTCACTTTCTGTTTCATTAGAAAGTTGAACATTCGGGATTCGAGGTTGTCGAAATCGCTGCCAAACGCTTTCGCAAAAAGCTCCAAACGTTCGCCGGCCCCGTAAGCGGTAAAGTCTTTGCGTTTGGCATCGTTGGTTAAATATCTCAGATATTCGCGCGGCTTCGTCTCAGATAAGTAAAACGTCAGCCCCCACGCGTAGGCGTACGCTAGTTGATCGTCGGATCGAAACAGATCATCATCGCGGATGATCTTCTCCAACGTTCCTTTGGCTTTGCCCTGCTTGATCTCGTATTGAATCGCCAACAATCGGCTGGAATTGATTCGGTCTTTTCGTTGCGTGTGAATATAACTGTTGTGGATGCCTTTGGCTTCGAATAGGCAGGCCAGTCCTTCGACCAGCCAAGACGAGTAGTCCCCAAATCGATTGTGAACGCCCCGATTGAAGGCCGTTTGGTGGGTCGCTTCGTGAATGACGGTATTGGTGTCGAAGATCGAGTCTTCGTCGTTTTTGGTCTGATCGTAGGTGATGATTCGATTGCTGCGCGGCGAGTAATACCCCAGCATGTTTGGGTTGGCCTGATAGTAACCTTTGAGCATACGATCGAACTCGCTGCGTGTGTTCAGCACCACCGCAACCATGGGGAAACGCGGTTTCTCCAGCTTGTGCCCGCGAGAAGAAAAGAACGCAGAAAACCGATTGTTCAAATCCTCAAACGGTTTGGCCCATTTGTGATATTCACCATGCGGATGCACCACCAGAAAGCTTGACGTGGTGGAAACGGTGTAGCGTTTGCCAAACTCTTTCTTCAGCTTTGCCACCATCAATTTTCGAGACATCACCGAAAAATCGCTGGATAGTACTTTGTAATCTTCGTGCGATTTAACCGGCAAAAACGTCATCCGCCCGTCGCGTCGAAGAAGCTGCATGTTTTCGCCGTCCCACACCAGCGGTTTGCCAATGTAGGTGCGATCGTTCACTTCGATCTTAATGGTCATCTCACGTTTTTTGCTCTGCGCAAACAATGCTTCGGTTGGCGCAAGACTAATCGCGAAGCTGAAAATCAAGAAAACGGTAAAGTGGATGTGCATCGGGACGACCAAGGATTCACGGAGCATTGTTGAACTGTAGGTCACCCACGGGAATTGGCAAAATTATGTTCCCGCGATCATCAATTTTGCGACAAATCACAAACGGGACTTCGTCTTTGGAGGCCGAATCCGATAAAATGAATTTAACAGATCGTAATTGATGCAAAAAAGAAACATCGTCATGAAAATTTCGACGCGCACAGTTCATCCTTTGAACACCTATTTTTCGACCACAGTTTGCGCGATTGCTTTGTGCTGGCTGTTAGTCTGCAGTTCAACCAATAGCGCGTACGGGCAATCTGAAGAAGTCGCCCTGATGGAACAGGTCCAAACGCTGATCGACCAATTAAATTCGGGTGCGATTGAGGATCGCGATTCAGCGCAAGAGGCGCTTGCTGCGCTAGATCCTGACGCGCTTGATTACATCGACGTGCCCGACAAAAATGCCACAACCGACTTTGTCGAACGTCTCTTAGCGGTCCGAAAAACGCTCGAAGCCAAAGCCGTCGAAAAAGCAACGCAGCCAACGAAGGTTTCTTTGGAGGGTGAGTTCTCGGTGGAGCAGGCGCTTAAGAAAATTTCCTCTCAAACGGGAAACAAGATCGCGCTGCGTGAAGGCGTGTCTCCAGATGTCGCTGAAAGCCAAATCACTTTGAGTTTGGAGGATGCTCCGTTTTGGCAAGCCATTCACCGTGTGATGCAGCAATCGAATTTGGAGGTCGATCTTTATGGAGGCACCGCGAATTCGATTGTGCTCGTTCCCCGCACGCCAAACCCTGCTGATCCGCGCGCCGACGATGGAAACGTGGTGGCGACGGAGAAAAAAACCACGCTTCCGCAGACCACAACCGGTATTCTGGCGGTGCAAGTCAACCGTGTTGATGCTGCGCGTATTTTGAACGCGCCGAATTTAAACCACACGACCCTAAATATGCTGATCCGTTGGGAACCGCGCGTACAACCGATCTCGATCGAACTCTCGCAAGCCACGCTCAAGATCATCGACGATCAAGAAAACACGATTACCCCGCTGAAACAAAATTCAATCTCGGCGGCGGTGCAAACGGAAATCCCTGAGCTCAGTTTTCCAGTCAATATTCCGTTGATCAATCGCAGCGTGAACAGCATCAAGAAGATCACCGGCACACTCGACGCCGTGCTGCCCGGCCGCACCGAGACCTTTCGTTTTAGCGCACTGGAGAAAGTGGAAGACGGTGCTTCGCAAAGCAAAAGCGGAGCAACGGTGACTTTTGGTGGCATCAAAGCCAATGAGGAACTTTTTGGTGTCACGGTAGGGCTGTCGTTCGACGACCAATCGAACGAGCTCGACAGCCATCAAGGTTGGACGTTCGAAAACGAGGCCTATTTGGTCGATCCCAGCAATCCTCGCATCCGCCATGAAACGGTTGCCTACGAAACGGTGGCTCAAAATGGTCAAGAGGTTGTTGTTGAATACTATTTTGAAGTGGACCCAGCGCCGTTTGATTTAGTTTATCAAACCCCTGCCGCGATCGTCAGCGTGTCGTTCGACTTCGAACTCAACGACATCCCGCTGCCCTAAGTTGGCCGAACAGAAGGAATCGCGAAGCGATTCAAAGTACAAGCCCGCAGCGCCAGCAAGTGGATATTTATGGCCTTTGGGATTCAGGAGCTTGTGTTTCGAGCTTTTCTTGACGCAATTTGAAATCATCTCAGAGCCACCGAAAAGGCAATTTTTATGAAACTAATTTTGATTTCAATGAGTCTAAATTCAGTCAGTACTCTTGCCTGCGAAAAATAGAATGACTTCATCACCTGATTCTGAGAAACCGCGCCCGCGCCCCTCATACCTTCGCAGGTTTTTCTCTTGTTTTTACTTAGCAGTTCTGATCGGGCTGGTGATAGGAACGTTGGCAACGTTTTTCGCCAAACAACACTGGATCGCCGAAGTGTTTTGCCATGGAAGAGTTCAACTGACCATCGCACTGATGGTGTGGTTTTTGTTGGCGGCATTTTTTAAGCAAAAGTTGCGGGCGTTCGTTTCGTTGACGTTTCTGGTGGTCAATGCGGTTTGGATTATGCCTTACTTTGTAGCCAATCCAGTAACCACGGGTTCTCCGACGATCAAAATCATGTCGGCCAATGTGCTGACATCAAACCGTCAGTATGACTCGTTTATAGAAACAGTAAACAGGCATGATCCAGACGTTGTGATCGTTCTGGAGGTGAACCAAGAGTGGAAAAATGAAATTGAGAGGGCGCTGTTGACCAAGTACCCGCATCAAAACATCATCCCCATGTCACACAATTTCGGAATCGGAATTATTTCGAAGCTGCCTTTTGCCAGTGTCGATCAGATCGTCGCTCCCGACACTGAATTGATGTCGCTTGACGCGCGTTTCACGGGACCGTCAGGGCGTCCGTTTCGATTAATTGCGACTCACCCTTTTCCACCGCTAAGCCAACCGTGCTTCGTTTCGCGCAGCCAACAATTAATCCGGCTGGCCAAAATGCTCGACCCCAATGAAGACAACGTGATCGCGGGTGACTTTAATCTCACACCGTGGTCCCCTGTTTTCTCCGAGGTGCTTGCGGCGGGGGATTTAAAAGACTCGCGGTTGGGGTTTGGCGTGGCTGCAACTTGGTACGCGTATCCAACGTTCTTCGCCAGTCTTCAAATCGACCATTTGCTGGTCAGCCAGTCGCTGACAACAGTCACTCACGAAGTTTCTGAAAACTACGGTTCCGATCACCGCGCGGTCATCGCCGAATTTCAACAGCCCGAGGTCAACATGCCTAACCGCCCTGCCCCACTGCCAGTTTCGTCGGTCGATTCTTAATCAGATCCTGAGCCCCAAGTCTTCACCTTAGTACCTGATCGAGCACTACGGTTTGTAAATAAAGAAACCCGAGGGTCGATAATGGCGAAAGCGCCAAAGCCGAACGAGGATCTGTTATAATCTGTCGTTAGCGGAGCGATTTCCCGCACGACCGGTCACCGACGTCCAATCGCTATCATTAAATATGTTTTCTCAATTTTCAATCCGCCAACTGCTGATCGCGACGGCCGGTGTCGCGGTTTTGTTTGCGATTTTGGGGATCGGGGTTCGCCAAAATAATTCGCTCAGCTGGGGCGTTGGGGCTTCGTTAGCGCTGTTGCCGGTGTTGTTTATGGTCTACGCGATGGTCACCGTTTTTGCGAAAGTGTTTTGCGATTGGGGGAACTCAATGCTGGGCCCCTTAGATACTTCGGCTGCGGTGAACGTCGTTGTGAAACGACAACCGGTGATGCCTGAACAAGAACCGGAATCTAATATCGCCTCCAATGATGAGGCGACCGATGGGCAGTAGTAGACCAAGAGCAAAAACACTGTTGGGTTTTCAAAACTCGCACCTTCTTTGGACGCAGGCGCTGCTGATTTTTTTCGTCGTGATTTCTGCGGCCAGGAGCGACGCCCAGCAAACCTTCCAGTTGAAGGTGGCTGGTCACTCTTCTCAGTCAAATGAAGGTTTCCAATATCGGTACGTTGAAATCGCGACATCCAATGGATTGCCTACGGCCAAAGACGTTTCGGTTTGGTGCCATGTTAATGGTTCGTTTGGGAATTGGGGACGGTCTGCGAAATTGATCCAGCCCATCCCTTTGACACTAAAAGCCGGAGACGTGCGAGTGGTGAAAGAGTTGTATCTGCCGTCAGTTGGAGTGGTCAGTTTTTCACTGACTGCTTCAGACAACTCCAGAAAGCAGTTGTTAGAATCACCATGGGGGAATTCGGCTGTTGACTGCCATCACGTTTTAATCGTCGATGGCGTAGGAGTTGGTGAAAGCAAAGTTACCTTCAACCGGAGTCGACGCACGACTCAACCGGCCCAAAGCCCAATCAGTCGTGAGGAGATCGGTCGTTACAGTGACGGGGGAAAGCAAATTCATCTCGTTTCTACGCACAGTAAGATCGCTTACTTGCCAAAACGTTGGATCGGCTATTCGTCAATTAAACAAGTCATCGTAAATAGCAAAGACCTTGTCGCGTTGAACAAGGATCCAGAGCGGTTTAGCGCGTTGATTCAATGGGTGACCATGGGGGGCACGCTGATAGTGAGCGAGTGCGGAGACGACTTTCAATGTATTTCATCATTAACCCGGTACTTTAAAGATAAAGCATCGGGGATCGCTCCCAAAATGACTCTTTATATGCCCGATGAAGATCTCGTATCTCAGTGTGAGAGGCTAAGCAATATCTACGCACAGTCATCAGGAACCCGCACCATTGGACTGGCTGGGCTGCGGTACTCAGCCGACTGGAATGAGGTTGAAGGTGTGCCGGGAAAAGATGGCGGCATTAAGTTCAGCATCGATACAGAATTTTTATTGCATCGGTTCGGGATGGGGCAAATGATTTTTCATACTGCTCCTGTTAAGAAAAAATACGGAAAAGGGTTGTTGAAAGCTTGCTTGCTCGGCATTGCCGCGCGGCAGTATGATCATGTTTTAGGATCAAAGAATTCCTTTGGCGATGCCTTTCAAAAATGGCAATTATTGAACGTAGGTATTGCCCCCATCGGACTGTTTATCTTTGTCGTGCTCTCGTTCATGACCTTGATTGGCCCGGTGGGATACTCCTATCTCAAAGTCAAACAAAAACTCAATTATCAGGTCTGGCTGGTCCCGTTGATTTCAGCGCTGGCTTGTTTGTCACTGATAGGGCACGCCTTTTTGTCCGAAGGCGTGGGGACGAAACTGCGCCCCACCGTCTATGTCGATCTTGATCAGCACCGAAAAGTTGCCGCCACCTTCGCGCGATATTCCGTCTATTCCGCGCTGCAGCCACCACCATATCAGTTCGGCGATGCCCAGTTCGCAACGCTGGAGAGTGCAGGTGACGGTGCACCTGCGGTTTATTACTGGTCCGATGACCGATACCGACTGACCGGTGGAAATGCGTCAGCGCGCAATGTGCACCAAGTTTTCGTTGCCACCCCCGTGAAGACAGATTCTGGAATTGAAATCAAGCCGTCAGAAGATTCAGGGGCGTCAAGTTTACTCAGCCTGACCAATAAGTTTCATGATCCCCTAAAATTATTGGCGGTGCAACACAATGGAGAACTGTACTTTGTTATCGATCTTGCCTCTTCGGAAACAAAGGTAGCAGTACCTTCGGCAGACGATGAATTCGTTCAATCGGATGACGTGAGAAAATTGTTGTCCGAACTTTTGCCGACCAACACGCAGAACTACCGCTACAACCCTCGAGGCCGATTTTACAATCCGGGTTCAGGGCGATCTCAAGGAGGATGGGATGTCGCTGTTAAGCAAATTGATAAATTCCGTTCGGCCAGGGGGATCCAGGATGGCCTTGAAGATGGCCACTACATCGCGATCCTCGATTCAATGAAGGAAGTCCCGTCGGTTGTCCCCGGTGCCAGAGAAATTGATGGGAGTGTGATCGTCCATGGTAAATGGTAGTCCTGTCAACAGTAACACCACGCCGTCCATCGAATTCCGAAACATGTCGCGCGTGTTCGGCGACACCCGGGCTGTGGATCACCTTTCGTTCAAGGTCTATCCCGGAGAGGTGTTTGGCTTCATCGGACCCAACGGAGCCGGCAAGACGACCAGCATGCGGATCTTGGCAACGCTCGATCAACCTTCTCGCGGCGACGCATTTGTTGACGGGTTGTCTGTGGTCGACGATCCCGATCGCGTCAGACGCCGGTTGGGTTTTATGCCAGATCAATTTGGCGCTTATTCCAATGTAACCTGTGAAGAGTATTTGGATTTCTTCGCTCGCAGTTATGGGATCAAAGGGGCCGACCGCCGGAAGTGTCTCCGCGAGGTAATGGCGTTTACCCAGTTGGACCGCATCGCACAAAAACCCATGAAGGGTCTGTCCAAAGGGATGAAGCAGCGTCTATGCCTCAGCAGAACTTTGATTCACAACCCCAGCGTGATGATTCTGGACGAACCGGCGGCGGGATTGGACCCTAGAGCCCGCATCGAACTCAGAGACATGATCGTCGCGCTTGCCCAGATGGGCAAAACGCTGTTAATCAGCAGCCACATCCTGTCAGAACTGGCAGAAGTGTGCCACCGCGTCGGCATCATCGAACATGGCCAATTGTTGGCCGTGGGCACCGTCGAAGAGATTTTACAAGGTGAAACCGATCGTTCGGGACAGCCAAAAAATTCTCGGCAGAGTACCGTGAAGATTTCAGTCGTCCAAGACGTCCAGAAGTGCGTTGACTTCTTGGTGACCGGTCACCACATTGAACCGGTTGAGGTCACCGATAGCTCCGTGACGTTTGCTTTCTCTGACGACGTTAATGAACAGGCCGACCTGTTGGCGGAGTTGGTTCACGCCGGAATTCGTGTTTCCAGTTTTCAGCCAAAACAGCGATCATTGGAGGAAGCGTTCTTGCACGTTACCCAAGGACGAGTGCAATGACGAACCAAGAAACAAACTCGGACCCGGCGACCGAAAAAACAGAAAACGACGCCGATGAAATTTTAATCTTTTCCGCCGGCTCTTTAGGAGGCGACACGTCCGTTGATGAAGACGTTGACCTGAGGATTGCCGTTGAGAAAGACGGACGGTTGGACCCGTTTTTAGATAGATCCAGTGACCGCTTTAGTTCGATTTTGGTCAAAGAGACTCGCCAAGCCACCAAGAGTCGGCATTTTGTTTGGACGTTTTTCGCGACGATCATTATCACGCTGGTCGTCACCTTCGTGATCCTTTCTGACAGGTCCAGCAGTAATCAGTTGGGGCAGTCGCTGTTGACGGGTTATTTGGTCACTTTGGGTTTGCCTTTGATGATCATTGTTCCCATCAGCACGTTTCAGTCGTTGTCGGCCGAACATGGAGATGGCACATTGCAGCTGATTTCTATCACGACGATGAACCCCTCAGAAATTATTCTTGGGAAACTGTGCAGCTCCGTTCTTCAAATTTTGATCTACATGTCGGTGCTCGCGCCCTGCGTGACGTTCACATTTTTGCTGCGCGGCGTTGACGTCTATCAAATTATCGTGTCGCTGTTGGCGGCATTTGGATCCAGCGTGTCATTGTGCTGCTTGGGGTTGGCGATGGGCAGCGTTAGCAACACGCGCATTATCAGCGCCGGGATGCAGTTGGTGTTTGTGTTGGTTCTGCTGGGCTGTGCTTGGATGTGGTGCTTTATGGCCTATACCCTGGCTCAGGAGTTTGGCAATCTTCCGGTCGAGGCATCTTTTTGGATTTCTAGCTGGACGTGTGGAGTCCTCTCGACAGCTTTATTGTTGCTGGTTGCGGCGACGGCTCAAATCACGTTCGACTCAGAAAATCGCGCGTCCTATTTGCGGATCGCGATGCTGGTGCAACAAACGCTTTTTATTGCTTTTATGATCGGTATGACCGGGGTAGGAGTCGGCCAATCTGAGATACGAGTTTTGATGGTGTTCTATTTGCACTATTGGCTTTTGATGGGCAGCCTGATGACGATGACTTCGCCTCGGCTGTCCAATCGCGTTCGGCGCTCGATGCCGCGCACGCGATTGGGTAAGTCATTGGGTGGACTGCTGATGCCGGGCCCCGGTCGCGGATTTCTTTTTGCGTGGACCAATGGGATCTTTGGAATCGTGGTGGCGACGGTCCTGTTATTAACCTTCAACAACACACTCGATTTTGACACGGTGATCCTGTCCACGTTCTATTTTTCGCTGTTTCTCAGCTGTTGCTATATCCTCAACCAGTTTGTCAGACGGTTTGCGTTGCAGGCTCCGATTTGGGCAGGCGTTTTAGGACTTGGGATCATCATGTTTCTGCCCAGTGTGTTTGTCGCCGTTGTCGAGGCATTTGATTACCGCGGTCGGTATTTTGACTCAGGGTTTTTAGTTTACGCCAATTGGTACACGGCGTTAGATGATGTGCAAAAAACCACTGGTTGGAGTCGGGGTTCGGCAGCAAGTTTCATGGGGTATTGGACAGTGGCCCTGACCGCACTGTTGACGACTGGATACGCATTGTTATCCGCCAGTCGTGAATTTTCCGTGACGGCGCTGGCGACGCCTGTCCACGTTTTGGAAGAAGATCGTGACCACGCGCGGCGAGACTCGCTGGGGCGCAAAGAAGAAACGATCGACGATATTTTCGGATGACTCGATCAGTGTATCGTTTAATGATTTGCACTCAGGCGACGGAGTTCGCACTGCTATTCACGGTCGCCTGCCGGTTTGTCGTTAAACATGTGAGTGCCGTTTTGTTTTTAGAGATGCCGCGGGGGAAAACGTTTTTAAGAAATTGCGGATCAAGTCAAACAAAAAAAATGCAGCCGATACTATCGGCTGCATTTGAAAATATCTGATACGACAGATTTAAAGATCTGTCTGCACTATCGACGTCTTCTCAGCATCAGGCAAGTCGCCCCGCCGAAAAGGAAGGCCAAGGAGGTTGGCTCTGGAACGGCTTCGGACTCAACAATTCCAAAAGCGGCCAGTGCGGGACCTTCGAACACTTCTTCTGACAAATTGTGATTGAAGACAAACCAAAGCGGATCAGAAACAATCGCAGGCGATCCATTTGCCTGTTGCACTTCAATTTCTAACAGAACTCCATACGCTCCATCGGGTGCTGTTGCGTCATCCAGCAAGTCAAAAACGACGTGCTCGTCCAAATCGCTGCCACTAAAGGAACCAACAAACTGGAGTGGATCACCAGTTGCCGTTGCTCCATCGAGGACAAGATCTACCGTTCCCACTGATTCATCGCTCACAGCAATTCGATTGGCGGCCTCCAGCAGTTGAGTTGTAGGATTGTAATAGTTGACATAACCCCTTCCAAGAACAGAGCTTGGATGTGTTGCTGCGTTGAGCGGGCGAACGAAGACATTGTCGCCAATATTTACCTGCAGACCTTCGCCAATTGCTGTTGCGAAGCCTGGGTCATCGGTGCCGAAGTCTCCTGGAATAGCCGGGTCCAACACCCCGAACTCGCCTTCCCAGAATTGAATGCCCTCGCTGGATACGTTGTCGTTTTCCAGCACAAGGGCAGTCGGATTGGCGATGTCGTCGTATCCAAATTCAACATCGGAGTGCTCGTGTTGGGCCCAAGCCGATTGGGTGAAGCTGGCAGCAATCATCACTGCGGAAAAAATAGTAAACCTACTCATAATATTTGGGTCTTTCTGCAACGGTCTAGTTGCAAGTGTGTCTAAGTAAAGTATTAAAGTTAATCAAGTGTTTCGACGCGCCCATCATTGCGGCCACCAACGGCCCACCAAACGATAGGGGAAACGTCATCCGAAACGAAATGCACAGAGCCATCGGCCAGCGCGACGTTCACGCCGCCGGAATGTTGGCTGCTGGCTGTAAAAACAAAATCACCTTCTTCAACGCTTGAGTCGTAATGTCCCATGCGCGAGTTGGGTTGGGAAACATGCATATAGATAGGTGCCACCAAAGGCGAACCACTGGACCAAGATCGGCCAATATGAGCTGACTGGAACACATGTGCGTGTGAGCTGCTCATTTGATCGACGATCGCGCTCAGCGGTTCGTTTCTGTCGAGAATATGCAAGGAACGAGTCCTATCGTCCCCGTTGTCAATTTCATCGCCGCTGTTTCCTTGCTGAATCAGCCGCTCAGATATCAAAGCCGTGTTCGAAGAGCCGTCAGCAATCGAACCGAAGCTCAATCGTTTGGCTCCATGCCACGAAATGTTTTCTGAGGGATGAACCAAAGGAATCACGCCGTTAAACTTACCGGTGCTTCCAGCTCCATCAATTCCTGTCGACCGATAAGGCCATCCCGCGTTAGCAGCCATGCTGCACGGCGCTGGGTTGGCACTTCCCAGAATAACTGAGTTCTCGAAATTAGGAGTATCTGACGGACAGATCAACGTTTCAATTAATGTACCGGCCGCTTCAGCATTGGGATGAGTGGCGCTGATTTTATAACCATCGCCGTCACCGTTGCTGATTGAATGATCCATTAAGTTGTAAACGTTCTGTTGCTCAAAATGAGGAAGCAGCGGAACGATCCAGCTGTAGTAACCCGAGGAGAAATCTCCTGCTGGAGTCTCTAAGCCAGGCCCGATCTGATTCACGGGAAAATGCATCCTCGATGATTCATAGTTGTGCACCGAAAGCGCGATCTGGCGAAACTTATTCGCACAAACCGTTCGCCTTGCCGCTGCACGCACCGATTGAATCGCTGGCAGTAACATGCTGATCAAGATTCCAATAATGGCGATCACAACCAACAGTTCCACCAACGTGAAACCGGCACGCATACGATCTCGGGACGATTGTTTAACAAACATTGTCTCTTCTCCTGAAATGGCGTGGATCGTCCAGCGGCATTGGCCATTGGACGTAGCACCTAATCAAATGCAAAGCAAAAGATGCAAATTTAAAGCCACTACAAACACACGCTGTTGACTTAAAGGTTCAACGAATAAGTCGGTCCGCTAGGACGCGCAATAGCGCCGGCGGCGGTAGCTTGTGTCTGCTGATTAATTTCCACAGCGCAAACTTGGGGATCGAACAACAGGTTCGTCCAGAATTCGCGCAGAAGTAAATCAAGGCTTGTCTACATACAGAGCAACAGAAATCGTCCGCATACGAATTGCTTGAACTTTCAAGCACAATGACGCAAAACGGTGAAGAAGTTGCTAAAGAGAGGGAGATCCGGTGCGCGCATACACTTGGACAAAACCCAAGGCAAAGACGCAGACGGTTCTCACGCCAATGTGGGCGGGCCGCGTGCCTGCCGAATAAGACAGACGGTAAAGGCATCAGCAGGTCGGACGACCGAACGGGTTTCGGCTAATTCGGATGCCTCGATGGTTTGAACAGGCTCAACAATCACATGGTACTGATCGAAGAACTTGCAAAACGAACAATCGTGATCGTTACTGAGATCGGGGACAGAATCGTCGCTGGGCCCTTGCTGGGGCAGCGTGTGCGAATGCGATGCGTGACCGCAACAAGAATGACAGTTGGTGCCGGCACTTTCGGTGCTGTGGCTATGGTCGTGCAGGCCAAAGATCGGGGCGTGATGCAACGAAGGCCCGAGGTTTAACAATAAACCTAAGTAACCTACGAAGAAGCAAATTTTTAATTGCTTGGGCAACATTTGATGAACGAAAACCAATACGAATGGTCGAAACGGCCTGACCTGCGGAAACAAAGTATTCTTGTCTTGCTACGCGGGGTCAAGGCCGAGAGTTCATCTTTTCGGCATTCCCTCGGAAGTTTGTCGCGGATTTTTCCTGACGGTCAGATTGACCTGATTGTCACCTGGGACGATTTCGCATTCCAAACCGGAAGTTCGATAATCGAAAAATGACGAATTTATTAAGTCGCCGTGATCGTGTTTGATGGAATCGTTCAACTTCTCCGTCAAATAATTGCCTGACACTTGCAATGCAATGATCTGATGTTTCCCCTCAACGGCCCCGTCGTTGTCGGTGTAAGTTCCAACGGTAAACGATCCGTCGCGCTGGATTTTACCTCGGGCATTTATCTTGTGCTGGGAGTTGTAAAACTCGATGTCACCAAACATTGGATGCGTACCGTCGGGGAATTCAATCGTGCCGCTTACGGGATACGTTGGCAGTTGGTCAGAACCGCACCCCAACATCAACGGAAATAGAAACGCGGCCGCCAACCCAAAAATGAGTCGGCCGGATCGCGACGATTGGCTGGCGGGTTTAGTTTTCATGGGGAGCATGTTCGAGACTTATGAGTGCTTCTGTTAGCGACTTCTATTGGCGTAAAGCTTTCGTGGGCAAAAGGCAAAAGTGCTACTGAGCGTTCTGCACTTGGCCGTCGCTGCGGTTACAGATCTGCCCCAGCGTCATGGTGTCGATATCGTTATCGACCGCTTTGGTGCTGCCGTCTGCGTAGACGAAATTGCATGTTCCCGGGTGCCAGCTGCCAAATCCAAGAATCGAATTGCCTTCCTCGCCACCGGATAAAATCCGAACGCCCGGACCACCAACACGTGTGAACGCGGCTAAGTCTTCACCGTTATAGATCGGGCCATTGAAGGGAATCGAATTAAGATTTTCGGGCGAAACATGAAGCTCGCCGGCCAACGCGGTGTTGCTTGACCCGTCCGTAATATTTCTAAAACCGATTCGGTCGACCCAAGTCAGATGGGATTCGCCGGTTCGTTTGGCCTGCGACGAGATGATCACGCCGGTGCCATTGCCGCCGTAGTAGTAGTCGGTTGCGGCGCCGATGGATCCGGGGGAAAGGTCCCCGTGATTACCTGCGTAGTCTCCGGTAGCTCCACCGACGACGTCAACTTCGACAAAGCCTCCGCAACCACAAGGAGCCACGACAAAAACGTTCTCCGTCGAATCAGGTGCCAACGCGTTGTCCGTTGAACGACGCGATGGACAAACAAATGCTGCCAGGGCTTGTTGCACCGCTTCGGTGGGTTGGTTTTTATAGGATCCCGAAAGATCAAACTGCTCGAAGAAGGCTTGCTGTTCCAGATATGGCAGGATCCGAACCAACCAGCTAGGTTGATCACTACCAGCATCCAGCGGGGCGCTGGCATATTTCTTGGGATAAAGTCTTGCCGGCGGGAAGGCTTGATGAGTATCGTCGAACATCATCGTTGCCAAACCAATTTGGCGCAGCCGATTTAAACACTGGGTTTGTCTGGCCGATTCCCGAACCATCTGAACCGCCGGTAGCATCATGCCAACTAAGATGCCGATGATCGCAATCACGACCAAGAGTTCTACTAACGTGAAAGCTTTAAACTTTTTCTTTGATACATGTTTCATGGCGTATATCGGAAATGAGCTGACGGCAGCCAATCCTTGAATAAACTAGATGATTTTCAATGTTCAACGATCGCACCCAAGAGTATAGGTCGTAATTAGGAAACTTCAAAAGAATCCGAATATTTTGACATGCATGGGTAAAGACAGCTTTTTACGGCCGCACGTGGCGGTTGACCGTTTTGGCACTCCCGAAATCTCCACGCTGTTTATGACGCCCCATGATTTTGCTAAGATGCCCGCTTTTACCGCTATACGATCGCCCCAAGACCAAGGATAAGTCGTCGATGTCAATGCAGATGGCGGAGCTTCACTACACCACACCCCCGTCATACGATCCGGCGGCCCTCGCAACACGCGCCGAGGAATTGTTGGCATCTGGAATCGAGACGCTCACTCCGGATTCCAACAGCGGCACGTTTTTGCTGATCCACAAGAATCACAGCAGGCCACTGGGAGGCGTTGACGTTGCTCCTCAAACCGCCATCCTTTCCGCCGACAAGAAAACCGATCCCGCGGACTACACGGCCAGCATTCAACAGTCGTGGGCCTGTAATGATGCCGCGGCGCGGATTGAATCCAGCAAGTGGTCCTTGTTGATTACCGAGATGTTGGCCGATGGTTTAGAACCGGCGGATCGACTTCGGCTATTTCACGGCGTCCTCCAAGCATTCGTGGAGATCACTCAACCCAACGCGATCGTGTTTCAGCACTCCCAACAGATCGCGTATCCGCTGGCCTACCTAGAATCCTGCGAGAAAGATCCGATTGAGCGGCTGGGTTCATTGAACGTTCGGTTTTACAGCGTCAGTAATTCCGAGACCAATGACATGCTCATGGATACGCGCGGACTTGATGAAATCGGTCTTCACGATCTGCAAGTTCATTTTCGTGACCTCGACCCTAATGATGTCAGTCAACTTTTATTCCGCACTGCAAAATACATTTTCGAAAATGGCTCCGTCATCGATTCGGGACAGACCGTTGCCGGCACCGTGCCCGATTCGCAGTGGAGCTGTCAATTTGAGCAATCTCTGGTCGAACCCAAACGCGATTTGCTGGATCTGAACCCAGGCGCGCCCTATGCCGCGGGCGCAAGAGAAGCAACGACTACTGATTGATAGTCATTGCATCCCGAACGCGGCTTTCGGCAGCATTTAACGATTCAGCCAGTTCCTGAAACGGAAGAGGAATCCGCCGCTTCGGCCCACACTGCCACAGCCGCAGCAATTACAGCAATCGCTACATTCTTCACATGCGACAGGTTCTTCACAAGTTTGACACTCGCATTCAGAGACGACTTCCTGCTGCTCGCATGGTTCGCAGACGGCCTCTTGGATCACTTCCTCGGCACACGGATCACACGGCACCTCGACTTCGCATGGTGTTTCGACCACTTCAGGACAACCGCAATCGGCGGCAGCATCAGGCGTCGCGAACTCGGTTGCATAGCCGCCGGTGACGGGTCGGCCGCTGTCCAAAGTTAGCGGGTTGCCGTTGGAAGCGATTGGAACGCCAGAGTAAATCGGGCCAGGTCCACCAAGAAAATTGCTGATGCTACTGTTTAACCGTTGGCCACCACCAAAGGGTAGCAGTGGCGGAAGCCGCGATGGGTTGCCCGAGGCGCCCTGAAGCCGTTCGCCAAAGTTGTTTCCGCCAAAATTCTCATCGAAGCCCAAGACAACATTGTTGACTTGATCGTTGCCAACAGAGAACGCTGCGTTGGCTTCGTCCAGGCCATCGTCGTATCCCTCAGGTTGCCCTTCGATAATCTGATAGTTGCCAGGATTAAGCCCCGTGAACTCATAGTCTCCATTGCCGTCGGTCAACACGGTCAGTTCGACTGCGTTGCCATAAATGTCGGTGCCGATCAGCGTAATCTCAACACCTTCAATACCGTTTTCACCGATCTCGTAGGTGCCATCGTTGTCGGCGTCGACGAACACCGTACCCGAGATTTCTGACAGAGGCAGTTGCTCAGGCGTATACGGTGTTGGGTCGTCATGCGAATCATTGTCGCCCGGATCGCCAGAGTTTTGTCCGTTAGGATCGGTACCGCTATCGCTAACATCATCAGCGATGATTGGATTGCCGTCTGCTCCGTTAATGGGATCGCCGTTGGCATCGGCCGCATCGCCGGTACCTTCGACTTGATTCAACAGGCTTTCGGTGACCACCAATGGATCAATCTCGGCGGTGAACTCAATCGTGAACGAATCGCCGACGACCAACACGTTGTTGACCGCTTGATCCAACATTTCTGTCGACGATCCTCCGTTGAAGCCAGAGCCGTCAACGACGATGTTACTGCCAGAATCTGTTGGAGAAACCGTCAACGTTAATCCACTGGCATTAACATAGGCTGCTCCAAACTGAGTCGCCAAATCTTCGATCAAGCTCATGGAGCCAAGATCGACCGTACCGGTGTTCTCAACAACGACTTGGTAGTTTACCAAGTAATTGCCGTTGGCCTGAAGTACCGGCGTGCCGGTAATCGTCTTTGCAATTCCAAGGTCGGCGATGATTATTGGTGTCGGATCGTTGCCAGTGATATTGTCACCGTTTGGATCGGTGCCGTCATCACTAAGATCATTAACCGTCGTCGGCGTTCCATCAGGGCCCAGAAAATCGCCACCGGCTTGGGCTTGGTTGACCAAGGCCTGCGAGGTGCCGTCGACGCCATCAGGATCAATGGTCACTGTGAATTCGACGTGAAACGATGCACCCGGTTCCAATTCACCACCGACCAGCATGTTGGCTGACGTTAGCGCGGCCCAGCTGCCGTTAGCAGTCGGAAGAGTTCCGGTGCCCGTTAGGTTTCCGATGGTAACATCCGAAGCGGCAACATAAGCGTTTCCAAAGTGTGCCGCGACATCGTCAACGATCGAAAGATTGTTCAACGTTGCCGTTCCCGTGTTCTCATAAGTGAAACTGAACGTCACATCGAAGTAGTCGCCGTTTTCAACCGCATCGCCAGCCACTTTTGACAGACCAACATCGGGAATCAACAGCGGCGTTGGATCGTCGCTGCTACCGGTGTCGCCGGGTTGATCCGGATTAGTACCGTTGGTGTCAGTGCCACTGTCGCTGTCGTCAGTGGCCGTGATTGGCGTGCCGCTAGAGTCAAGGATTGGATCTCCATTGCTGTCAACACCATCTCCACCTGTGACAACCTGGTTGTCCAGCGGTGCTGAGGTTCCACCGGCGTCCAGATCGACTTCAACTGTAAAGCTGACGACATAAGAATCGCCGATTGCCAAGTAGGTCGCCGCTGAAGCGTCGATCATGTCGGTGACGGAGGCTCCGTCCCAAGCTGAATTCAGCACAACATTGCTATTTAGCTCGGCCGGTGGCGTGATAATGGTGGCGTTGCCGGCAGTGACCAGCGGTGCTCCAAACTGAGTCGCCAAATCCTCGACCAAGGTCAAGTTCGCCAGATCGACGGTACCTGTGTTCTCGATCACCAATTCGTAAGTGACTTCAAAGTTACCATTGAGCAGTGCCACTGGAGTACCAGAGACTTCCTTGGCAACGGAGATGTCTGCGATGTAGATCGGAGTCGGATCGTTTCCAAAGGTTCCGTCCCCGTTGTCCTCACCGTTTTCGCCATCTGGATCAGTTCCGTTGTCACTGTCGTCAGTTGCGACAACTGGGTTGCCGGAGCTATCCAAAATTGGATCGCCGTTTTCATCGAGACCATCGCCGGTGGCGACGGCTTGATTTTCTAACGCCTGAGAAGCATCGTCGATGCCATCAGGGTCGATGGTGATGGTGAAGACAACTTCGAACGTATCGCCAATGTCGGCTTGTCCGCCTGAGATCATGGAAACAGTGGTGTCCGATTCCCAAGCCGTATTGGCTGCCGGTGCGGTGCCACTGCCGGTGAAGTTTTGGACGGTTAGTCCCGTGGCCGAAACAAACGCATTGCCAAACTGAGCCGCGATGTCATCGGTCAGGGTGAGATTGTTCAAGTCAACGGTGCCGTTGTTCTCATAAACCAATGTGAACGTCACGTCCCAGTTGTCGCCGTTGGTGACAGGATCACCAGCCAGTTTCGCAAGTCCAACCGATGGAACTTGAAGCGGCGTTGGATCGTCACTGGTTCCCGTATCTCCCGGTTGGTCCGGATTAGTGTCGCTAGGATCAGCTCCGCTATCGGAATCGTCCGTTGCCACGATTACATTGCCATTGCTGTTCAGAATCGGTCCATCTTCATCGGTCGCATCGCCACTGGTAGTGACTTGGTTGGTCAGCGGACCGACGGCCAGCGAAGGATCAACAACCGTGGTGAACTGCAAGGTATAGGAATCGCCAATCGCCAGATAGGTAGTTGCGGTTTGGTCGATCATCTCTGCCATGCTTGCCCCGTCAAACGCCGTGTCAATGACAACGCTGCTCTCAGGGTCGGTTGGGCCAGAGATCAAAGTCAAACCTGATGCGTTCACAAACACAGAGCCGTACTGAGTCGCCAGATCCTCGACCAATGATAGGTTGGCCAAATCAACCGTGCCGGTGTTCTCAATAACAAGTTGGTAGACGACTTCAAAGTTGCCATCAGCCAACTGGACCGGAGTTCCAACCGCCTCTTTGGCGACAGAGATGTCCGCGATGATGATTGGTGTTGGATCGTTGTTCGCAATGCCATCACCACCGTCTTCGCCATTTTCACCATGAACATCCGTTCCATTATCGCTGTCATCGACGGTGTTGACCGGATCGCCATTGCTATCGGTCATGGGTGTGCCATCAGGATTAATCCCGTCGCCACCAGCGGTCGCTTGGTTATCAAGGCCTTGTGAAATGCTGTCGATGCCATCAGGATCAATCGTGACGCGGAAGACGACTTGGAATTTGTCCCCAACATCCAGTGTCCCGCTTCCATCAAGCATGTCCAAAGCCGTATCGCCAGTCCATGCCGGGTTGGTGCCAGGCGCGGTTCCTGTTCCAACAAAATTAGCAATCGCTACGTTGTCCACCGCGACGAACGCGTTGCCAAACTGGGCGGAGATGTCGTCAAACAGAGTCACGTTGTCTAACGCCACGGTGCCCGTGTTCTCGACAAACAGTCGGAAATTCACCACCCAGTCATCACCGAGCGGTCGAGCGTCGCCAGCGATTTTGCCGATCGAGATGTCAGGGATCAACAGAGGTGTCGGATCATCCGAGGTGCCGTGATCGCCTTGGTCACTAGGATTGTCTCCATTGGCATCCGCACCGCTGTCCGAATCGTCTTGGGCAGTGATTGTGTTTCCGCTGGAGTCGGTGTACAGATTGCCATCTTCATCAACGCCGTCGCCACCGGTTTGGACTTGGTTCTCAAGCAGTTCCGAGGTTCCGGTTGCATCCAAGTCGACAATCACATTGAATTGAACAATGTAAGAGTCACCCACGACCAGCGACGTTGCCGCAGCCTGGTCAATCATTTCGGTTGTGCCACTGCCATCCCAATTCGCACCGTCCAGAACCACGTTGCTGCCAGGATCGGTTGGGCCAGTGACCAACGTTAATCCTCCGGCACTGACAAACGGTGCTCCGAATTGAGCCGCGATATCATCGGTCAAGCTCAAATTGGCAAGATCAACCGTGCCCGTATTTTCAATCACCATTTGATAAGTGACATCGAACGTTCCGTCGGCAAGTGCGATAGGCGTTCCAAATACTTCTTTGACGACCGAGATGTCGGCAATGATGACCGGCGTTGGATCGTTGCCGAACGTTCCGTCGCCATTGTCTTCACCGTTTTCTCCATTGGGGTCGATTCCATCATCACTGATGTCGTTGACAGTAACGGGGTTTCCGCTGCCATCAACCAGTGGATCTCCATTTCCGTCTAAACCATCGCCACCGGCAACGGCTTGGTTATCCAGCCCTTGAGAAACCGCGTCGATGCCGTCGGGGTCAATCGTTACAGTGAATGTAATCTCGAACGAATCGCCAATGTTGGCTTGGCCAGTTCCGTCAAACATATCGAGGGTGTTGTCACCGTTCCAAGCAGAGTTGGCTCCCGGAGCGGTTCCGGTTCCAGAGAAGTTCTGAATCGACAACCCACTGGTGCTGACAAACGCATTGCCAAACTGAGCGGCAACATCATCGAATAGAGTCAGATTCGTTAGGTCGACCGTTCCGGTGTTCTCGTAGACTAACGTAAATTCAACATCCCAATTGTCGCCATTGGCAACCGCGTCGCCGGCGTCTTTGGTAAGCCCGATCGCAGGAAGATAAAGCGGTGTCGGATCGTCGCTGGTTCCGGTGTCGCCGTCTTCATTAGGATTGGTGCCGTTTGGATCGGTTCCGCTGTCGGAATCATCGGTGACAACAATCGGATTGCCGGTTGAATCAGTGATCGGATCGCCATTGTCATCAACCCCGTCGCCACCAACGGTGACTTGGTTGTCCAGTGCTCCCGGAGCACTGACCGCATCAGGGTCGACTTCGACGGTGAACTGAACCACGAAGGAATCGCCAACGGCCAGCAGCGTCGCAGGGACTTGGTCAATCATTTCGTTGTTACCATCGCCGTCCCAGCTTGCGTCAAGCAATACGTTGCTCGACGCGTCCGATGGCGGAGTCGTCAGAGCGATGCCGCCGGCGGAGATCAATGCTGAGCCAAAGTGAGCGTTCAAGTCTTCGACCAACGTCAGGTTCGCAAGGTCCACGTTCCCGGTGTTCTCAATGACCAGCTCATAAGCAACTTGGAAGTTGCCGTTGGAAAGCAATACAGGTGTTCCAGTAACTTGCTTCGTAACGGAAATGTCAGCAATGATGACTGGAGTCGGATCGTTTCCAAACGTTCCGTCGCCATCGTCTTCGCCATTCTCATTGACGGGGTCAAGACCGTCATCACTGTCATCCCAGACGGTGATCGGATTACCGCTTCCATCGGTCAACGGATCGCCGTTCTCATCAAGCCCATCGCCTGATGTGGTTGCTTGGTTCTCAAGCCCAGGACTGGACGTTCCGCTCGCATCGGGATCAATAGTTACAGTGAACACGATTTCGAATGTGTCACCGACATTTAGAGCACCGGTGCTGTTGACCAGGCTTGAGGTCGTGTCCACGGTATTCCACGCAGCATTGGCGGTTGGTGCTGATCCAGTTCCGACAAAGTTCTGCACGGTCAGGCCGGAGATGCCAACGTATTGACCGCCGAACTGGGCTGCGATGTCGTCGAAGATTTCGACGTTGTCCAAAGCAACTGTTCCGGTGTTCTCCCAGACCAGCGTAAATTCAACGTCGAAGTTGTCGCCGTTAGGCACCGCGTCACCAGCGTCTTTGGCCAATCCAATACTCGGGATGTAGATTGGTGTTGGATCGTCGCTCGTTCCGTGATCGCCCAGATCGCTGGGGTTGTCAGTTGAAGGATCGGCACCACTGTCACTGTCGTCGTCGGCCGTGATCGGGTCACCGCTGGAATCTGTGAATGGTGTTCCGTTTTCATCAACAGCATCGCCACCGGCAGTGGCAGTGTTCTCGAGAACTCCGGTCGCCTCAGCCGCGTTAATTTCCACAGTGAATTGGAAGATGAACGAATCGCCGACGGCCAAAAGTGAAGGTAACGCC
Source organism: uncultured Pirellulaceae bacterium (assembly GCA_937921995.1). Lineage (GTDB taxonomy): Bacteria > Planctomycetota > Planctomycetia > Pirellulales > Pirellulaceae > Mariniblastus. The sequence continues at coordinate 18,106 of CAKZVF010000051.1, read as the reverse complement.
GAGTTGACGATTTCAGTGTTTGAATCGCCGTTCCAGTTAGCCGTGTCCAAGGTGACGTTGCTTGCAGGATCGGTAGGAGCAGTCGTCACTGTCAAGCCATAGGCATCAACGAAAGCCGAACCAAACTGAGTCGCTAGATCTTCACCAAGGGTGAGGTTGGCCAGATCAACGGTTCCTGTGTTTTCTACTACCAGTTGGTAAACCGCTTCGTAGTTTCCGTTGCCCAACAGCGTCGGCGTACCAACGACTTGCTTGGCCAAGCTGACGTCTGCGATGATGATCGGTGTCGGGTCGTTGCCAACAATGCCATCGCCATTGTCGGAGCCGTTCTCGCCGGAAACATCAGTTCCGTCGTCACTGACGTCGTCAGCGGTCACGACGTCGCCGTTATCGTCCAGCAGTTTTGTGCCGTCATCGTTGAGTCCGTCGGCCATTGCAACGGCTTGGTTTTCCAAACCTTGCGAAATCGAATCGAGCCCATCGGGATCAATGGTGACGGTGAAGACAATTTCAAACGAATCCCCAACGTCTAGGTTTCCAAGAACCAGCATGTCCTGGGTCGTGTCCGCACTCCAAGCCGCGTTGGCTGTTGGCGCGGTCCCTGTACCAGCGAAGTTTTGGATCGTGATGTTGCTGGCCGAAACGTAAGCGTTGCCAAACTGGGCCGCCACGTCGTCGATCAATTCCAAGTTGTCCAGCGCGACGGTGCCTGTGTTGGTGTAAACAAGCGTGAAGGTTACGTCAAAGTTGTCGCCGTTAGGTACCGCATCGCCAGCGGACTTTGCCAGTCCGATATCTGGAATCAACAGCGGCGTAGGATCGTCGCTGGTGCCATGATCACCCGCATCGCTGGGGTTGTCACCGTTTGGATCAGATCCATCGTCTGAAAGGTCCGTCGCAGTAATTTCATTGCCTGCCGAATCTTGAATCGGATCTCCGTTTTCATCGACCGCGTCGCCACCTGCGGTGACTTGGTTTTCGATCGGAACAGGCGGAGCCAATAAAGCGTCAGGATCGACTTCGGCTGTGAACTGAACGACGTAGAAATCACCGATTGCCAGAAGCGTTGAAGCCGCCTGGTCAATCATCTCAGAGGTGGCGTCGCCATCCCAATTGCTGTCCAGCACGACGTTACTACCGGCGAGGGCAGGCGGTGTGATCAAAGTGATGTTGCCCGCACTGACGAAGACACTGCCAAACTGTGGCGGCAACGCATCGACCAATGACAGGTTCGCAAGGTCGACGGTTCCTGTGTTTTCAACGATCAGTTCATAAGTGACTTCGAAGTTGCCGTTGTCCAACGCCACGGGTGTTCCGATGATGTCTTTTACCACTGACACATCAGCAATGATGATGGGTGTTGGGTCATTGCCAAAGGTTCCATCGCCATTGTCTTCGCCATTTTCGGCGTTTGGATCAGTTCCGTTGTCGCTTTGGTCGGTCGCAGTGAGCGGATCGCCGGAAGGATCGGTCAACTGATTTCCGTTCTCATCCAATCCATCTCCAGTTGCGGTGGCTTGGTTGTTCAGTGCCTGAGAGACATTGTCGATGCCATCAGGATCAATGGTCACTGTAAAGACGACTTCGAAAGTATCGTCCATGTCGGCCGCTCCACCGGTGATCATCGACAGGGAGGTGTCTGTTTCCCAAGCCGCGTTGGCGGTCGGCGCGGTGCCGGTTCCAACGAAGTTCTGAACCGTTAGCCCGGTGACCGAGACGTATGCGTTGCCAAACTGAGACGCGATGTCATCGGTCAGAGTCAAGTTGTCCAGGTCAACGTTTCCATTGTTGGTGTAAACCAGTGTAAAGGTGATGTCAAAATTGTCACCGTTGGCGACAGCATCTCCTGCGACCTTTGCCAGACCCACGCTTGGGATGTGCAGCGGTGTCGGATCGTCCGAGGTTCCTGTGTCACCTGGTTCGCCAATGTTGGAATCACCCGTTTCGGTTCCGCTATCACTGTCGTCTTCTGCGGTGATCGTGTCACCGTTTGAATCGGTGTAAGGATTGCCATCGGGATCAACCGCGTCGCCACCGGTGACGGCTTGGTTATCCAAGTAGCCAAGGGCCGCGTTAGCGTCGATCTCAACAGTGAATTCGACAACATACGAATCACCAACGGCCAATACGTTTGTCGCCGTCGTGTCGATCATGTTGGTGCTTGAGGTGCCATCCCAGTTTGTTGGGTCGAGTGTCACTGACGAGGTCGCATTTGCTGGCGGTGTCGTCAACAATAAATCGCTGACACCGATAAACGCTGGACCAAACTGAGTCGCTAGATCGTCTGTTAGACTCAAGTTTGCCAGATCCGTTGTGCCGATGTTCTCAGCGACCAGTGAGTAATCAACTGCGTAATTACCGTTGGCCAAAAGTGTTGGCGTACCCACAATGGTCTTCGCCAGGCTTACGTCCGCGATGACGATTGGCGTCGGATCGTCGTTGGTGCCTTCGTCGCCGTTTTCACCAGGGTTGGTTCCGTTTGGATCGGTGCCATCATCCGAAAGATCGTCCGCCACTAATGGATTGCCTGATGAGTCATTCAGAGGGTTGCCCATCTGATCGACGCCCTGTCCAGCGACGGTTGCTTGGTTATCCAATACTTGAGAGATGCTGTCGATGCCATCGGGATCAATCGTGATAACGAAAGTGATGTCAAAACGGTCGCCGGGTTCCAGTAATCCGCCGCTGACCATCGTGAGAGAGTTGTCGCCCTCCCAGGCAGTGTTGAGCGTTGGAGCTGTGCCGCTGCCGACGAAGTTTTGTAGCGTTAATCCACTGGCCCCGACGTAAGCGTCGCCAAACTGAGCCGCGACATCGTCGAATAGCGTCAGCATGTCGAGGTTCACGCTGCCGACGTTTTCGATCACCAGTGTGAACGGCACATCCCAGTTTTCACCATTGGCGACCGCGTCACCTGCGGTCTTTGCAATCGCGACTTCAGGCACAATGGCCGAAGTTGGTTCGTCGGTGTCGATGCCCGTTCCGTTGTCGGCTCCACTGTCATCGGAGACGGTGATGGTCACACCATTGAAGTTCGTTCCATCGCCGGTCACCGTTGCCGTGTTTTCGAGGTAATCTGAATCGGCGTCCAGAAGGTCTGGATCAACGACAACGTCAAAGGTGATTGTGAAATCGTCGCCGACAATCAATGTCTCCGACGTGACCGCCGGATCGAAGAGGTCTTGCGACGTATCCCCTGCCCACGCTGGGTTGATCAAGTTCGCCGGAATGTTACTGCCGGGAGCACCAGTAGCGTCGATCACAGGGTTTGTCGTGCTGATGAAGGCAGCACCGAATTGCGTTGCCAGATCCTCAGTCAGCGTTAAGTTGGCAAGGTCAACGGTTCCGCTGTTGTCGACACGCAGGGTGACGGTGATCGTAGATGTTCCGTCGCCATTGTTGACCGCATCAGTGTGCGATTTATACAATCGAATCTGCGGAACTTGGAATGGTGTTGGGTCATTAGATCCGCCACTGCCGTTGTCACCGTTGGGGTTAAGGCCGTCATCGGAAAGATCGCTGACAGGGCCTTGGTCGGAATCAGCAGTGCCTTGGATCTGGTTCTGAGCCAATCCATCGGTCGCGTCTCCGTCGATCAGTTCTTCACTGTCGATGCGAATGGTAAATGATACAACGATCTGTTCGCCCGTTTGCAACGTGCCGCTGGTGCCATCGAAGAGCCCCGTTTGAGCTCCGCCACCTAGGAAACCTGCGTTCAAGGTTGGAAGGTCGCCGGGGTTGGCCAATGTATGGCTAACGATCGCCGGCGCGGTGACAAAACCAGACCGGTCGGTAGGCCCTGAGAGTGGTGTCGGATCATAAGCGTCACCAAAGGTTGCTATCGCCGTAAGATCATCCAGCAACTGCAAGTTGGTCAGTTCGATCGTACCTGTGTTTTCAAGAACAACCAAGTATTGAACGTCGAACGAGCCGGTTAGGTCGTTGCCGGCACCGTCGGTTGCGATCGTGACTGCGTTGGCTTGTTTTCCAACAGCCAGGTCAGGCAGTTCCAAAGGCGTAGGATCATTCGTGGTTCCCATGTCGCCAGGAGCGGTTGGGTTATCCGTTGATGGATCGGCGCCGCTGTCGCTGTCATCGGTAGTGGTGATTGGCGTTCCGGTAGAATCGTTGATCGGATTGCCAGCAGAATCAACCGCGTCGCCACCAGTAGTGACTTGGTTATCCAAACCACTTGAGGTTCCCGTGGCATCAGGGTCAACTTCAACGGTGAACTGCACGATGTAACTGTCGCCCACAACTAAGGCTGTGGGTACGGCTTGATTGATCATCTCTGTGTTGGCGTCGCCATCCCAATTTGCCGAATCGACAACAACATTGCTGCCCCCTGCAAATGGCCCGGATATAAGTGTCAGGTTTCCAGCACTGACAAACGCGCCGCCGAATTGGTTGGCCAGATCGTCAAACAACGAAAGATTCGCGAGGTCAACGGTTCCGGTATTTTCGATAACCAGTTGATAGGTCACGCTGAAGTTATCATTAGGCAGCTTGATCGGCGTGCCTGTTACTTCCTTGGTGACGCTGATGTCAGCGATGATGATGGGTGTTGGATCGTTGGCAAAAGTACCATCGCCGTCGTCTTCACCGTTTTCGCCGTTAGGATCAACGCCGTTGTCGGATTCGTCAGTGACGGCGATTGGATTGCCGCTGTTGTCGATGCCGTCCGCGTTGGCGGTGCCTTGGTTCTCAAGTCCTTGCGAAAGACTGTCGACGCCGTCGGGATCAATGGTGACGGTGAAGATAACTTCAAAGGAGTCTCCGATTTCCAACGTGCCGCCGGAGATCATGTTCAGGGTTGTGTCGCCGGTCCAAGCGCCGTTAGCCGTCGGCGCGGTGCCGGTGCCGACAAAATTCTGTACCGCGATGCCGCTGGCGGAAACGTAAGCGTTGCCAAACTCGGTGGCGATGTCATCAAGCAACTCAAGATTGGTCAACTGCGTGGTGCCGGTGTTTTCGTAGACGAACGTGAATTCGACATCGAAGTTGTCTCCGTTTGGCACAGCGTCGCCGGCTGATTTAGCCAGCGCAACGGCCGGTAGATTCAGCGGCGTAGGATCGTCGCTACCACCAGTATCGCCGGGTTCCCCAGTGTTAGTGTCCGAAGGATCGGTACCGCTGTCTGAGTCGTCAGTGGCAACGATCGGTGTTCCAGAGGAATCGTTGATTGGGTTGCCGCTATCATCGACCGCGTCACCAGAGGTTGTGACTTGGTTGTCCAAGGCCATCGAAGTACCCGTCGCATCAGGATCGACTTCGACGGTGAACTGGAAGATGAACGAATCACCGATCGCCAGTGACGATGGAACTGCAGTGTTGACGATTTCTGTAACGGTATCTCCATCCCAGTTGGCACTGTCGAGCACAACGTTGCTGGCGGCGTCGACTGGAGGTGTAGTTAGCGTCAAATTGTATGCATCGATGTAGGCCGGTCCGAATTGGGTGGCAAGGTCTTCGCCGAGCGTCAGATTTGCCAAGTTCACGGTGCCTGTGTTTTCTACCACCAATTGGTAGACAACTTCAAAGTTGCCGTTGGACAGCATCGTCGGCGCGCCAAACACTTCTTTGGCGATGTCGATGTCGGCGATGATGATCGGCGTCGGATCATTGCCAAAGGTACCATCTCCGTTGTCTTCGCCGTTCTCGCTGTTGACATCCGTTCCATTGTCGGATGTGTCTGTGGCGTTCAAACTTGGATCGACCGCGCCGGTGTCTGGATTGATTCCTTGGCCGGTTGCGGTACCTTGGTTTTCAAGGCCTTGTGAGACACTGTCGATGCCGTCGGGGTTAATCGTTACGGTAAAGACAACTTCAAAACTGTCGCCGATGTTTACTTGTCCGGTTCCGTCAAGCATATTGCCTGACGTGTTTGCCGATGTCCAAGTTGTGCTGGCTCCAGGTGCCGTTCCCGTTCCGCTGAAGTTCCCGACTGACAATCCACTGACGCCAACGAATGCGTTACCGAATTCGGCCATGATATCGTCGGTCAGTGTCAGGTTGGTCAAGTCGACCGTACCTGTGTTCTCATAAACAAATGTGAACTCGACGTCCCAGTTGTCACCGTTGGCAACAGCGTCGCCGGCTGTTTTAGCCAGACCGATCGCTGGAATTAGCAACGGAGTCGGATCATTGCTGCCGCCTGTGTCACCGTCTTCGCCAGGGTTGGTGGTGCTTGGATCGGTTCCGCTATCGGAATCATCGGTCACGACAATCGGAGTACCTGTTGAATTGGTGATTGGAGCGCCGTTTTCATCAACCGCGTCGCCACCGACGGTGACTTGGTTGTCTAGGGCCCCCGGAGCGCCGACGGCGTCTGGATCAACTTCAACGGTGAACGTTACGACAAACGAGTCGCCAACGGCCAGCAGCGTTGAGGCTGGTTGGCTGATCATCTCCGTCGTGGAGTTGCCGTTCCAAGTGGAATCAAGCACGACGCTACTTGACGCATTGGCTGGCGGCGTCGTTAGGGTGATGTTGCCGGCGCTGACAAGCGCTGTTCCAAACTGTGTCGCAAGATCTTCCACCAGCGTCAGATCAGCAAGGTCAACGTTGCCGTTGTTTTCAATGACCAGTTCATAGTCCACACTGAAGTTACCATTGGCCATCAACGTCGGCGTACCAGAAACCTGTTTGGCAACCGAAATGTCAGCGATGATGATCGGTGTTGGATCGTTTCCAAACGTGCCGTCCATATCGTCTTCGCCGTTTTCTCCAACGGGATCAGTTCCGTTGTCACTGTCATCGGTGGCCGTGATCGGATCGCCGCTTGAGTCGGTCAACGGATCGCCGTTTTCATCAAGAGCTTCACCCGTGGATGTCGCTTGATTCTCAAGTCCCGAACTTGATGTTCCACCTGCGTCGGGATCAATGGTGACGGTGAAGACCACTTCGAATGAATCGCCAACGTCCAGTGGGCCGGTGCTGTTGATCAAACTGGTGGATGTGTCGCCAGTGTTCCAGCCGCCGTTGGCGGTCGGCGCGGATCCTGTGCCGCTGAAGTTTTGTACTGCTAGGCCGGAGATGGCAACGAATTGGCTGCCGAACTGAGTTGCGATGTCGTCAAGGATCTCAACGTTATCCAAAGCGACGCTGCCAGTGTTCTCCCAAACGAGTGTGAACTCAACATCGAAATTGTCACCGTTGGCAACCGCGTCACCGGCTTCTTTTGCCAAACCAATACTTGGAATGTACAACGGAGTCGGATCGTCCGTACCGCCAGAATCGTTGGGCTCGCCACCGTTGTCGGTCGATGGATTGTTTCCACTGTCGGAATCATCGGTGGCAGTGATTGGGTTGCCGCTGAAATCGTTGTACGAATTTCCATTCTCATCGACAGCATTGCCACCGGCGGTGACGGTGTTCAACAGAACGCCTGTTGCCAGCGCCGCGTCGATCTCAACGGTGAACTCGAACGTAAACTGATCTCCAACGGCCAGTAGCGAAGGAATCGTCGTGTTGACGATTTCGGTCGAACTTCCGCCGTTCCAGTTGGCGGCGTCCAAGGTGACGGTACTGGAGGGATCGCTCGGAGGTGTAACGATTGCCAGAGAGTGAGCGTCAACATAGGCAGCGCCGAACTGTGCCATAAGGTCTTCGCCCAAGGTAATGTTGGCCAGATCAACGGTGCCGATATTTTCGATGACGACTTGATAGGTCGCCTCGTAGTTGCCATTGGCAATCAACACGGGGGTTCCGACGACTTCTTTGGCGGCGGCAATATCGGCGATGATAATCGGCGTTGGATCGTTGGCAAAAGTGCCATCCATATTGTCGTCACCGTTTTCGCCGTTAACGTCGGTTCCGTCATCCGAAACATCGGTGACCGTCACCGGATTTCCGCTTCCATCAAGAATCGGATCGCCGTTTTCATCCAAAGCATCGCCGCCGGCGACGGCCGAGTTGTTGAGTGCTTCGGAGATGCTGTCGATGTTGTCGGGATTAATCGTGACGGTAAATACGATTTCGAACGAGTCACCGACATCGGCGGCACCTCCGACAAGCATATTTGCTGTACCGCCGACCCAAGCCCCGTTTGCGGTAGGCGCAGTTCCGGTGCCTGAGAAGTTCTGAATCGTCAAACCACTGACCGAAACAAAGGCGTTGCCAAATTGGCTACTGATGTCATCTGTCAGTGTCAAGTTATTGAGATCTGCGGTGCCGGTGTTTTCGTAGACCAGCGTGAACTGGACGTCCCAGTTGTTTCCGTTGGCAACCGCGTCACCGGCGTCTTTGACCAGGCTGACCTCTGGAATCACCAACGGAGTCGGATCGTTGTGGCTTCCAGTGTCACCAGGTTCGCCGTTGTTTTCGTCGTCTGGATCGCTGCCACTGTCGCTTAGGTCGGTAACCGTTACCGGATCGCCATTGGAATCGGTGATGGGATTGCCACTATCGTCAACAGCGTCGGCGCTACCGTCGATCTGGTTAGTGATTACGTTGCTGGGATTGCCGGAATCGTAGATGTGATCAATCGTCCAGTTATCGTTGCTGCTAGTCTCATATTCGATGTCGAGGTGGGTGTAGACTTGGCTTCCCGTTCCCTGGATACCAATGAAGCGGGCAAAATTCGATGGAAGATCACCGTCGACTCGTTCATCATGGTCATACAGAACCGTTCCATCGCTGGCGGTTACCTTGAACGCCGACCACTGATCGGCGGGAGCGCCACCGGCTGGATCGAACACATCGGACCAAACGAAACCGATCGCGTTTCCAGGATTGGGAACAGTGATTCGTAAATTCGCTGAACCGCCGTCGGATTGGCGGATCGCGAATACGCCTGGGTCAGGGGCTCCTCCTGCGAACGAATTTTCGTCGGCGCGGGTTTCGGCTCCCGTGCCTAAACTAGACACAATGGTACCACTGATCTCAACGCCACCCAAAGTAGATACGAATGGACCAAGACTGAGGTCGACAGGGGTATTGCCAACGATATCGGTGAAGTCCTCTCGCAAGGTGGCTTGTGTTGCTGAAGCGAACGCAGCTTCGCTGGTGAATATGACCGGAGCGGTAGCCGCAGGAAGCGACGAAGCGTCGACTTCAACGGTGAAGGTGATCGTAAACGAGTCGCCAATCGCAAGCAGTGAAGCGGCTGTTGGGTCGACCATTTCAGAGAGCGCCGTCGTGCCATCCCAGCCCGATTCCAAGGTGACCGTCGACGACGGATCCAAAGGTGCCGTCCCGATTGTCAAGGCTGAAGCGTTCTGGAATCCGGCTCCAAACTGAGATTGGAGATCTTCAATCAAACTCAAGTTCGCAAGATCAACGCTACCCGTGTTTTCGATCACGACCGAGTAGTCAATCGCGTGGTTACCGTTGCTCAGTAGCGTGGGTCCACCCACGATGGCTTTGGTGATATCGAGATCTGCGATGAACAATGGAGTCGGATCGTCAGTTCCACCAGTATCCCCCGGTTCCCCTGAGTTTTCGGTGTTCGGATTGGTGCCGCTATCGGAATCATCCGTAACCACGAGGGGATTGCCGGATCCATCGGTAATTGAAGAGCCGTCTGGATTGGCGCCATTGCCCGTTGTCACGGCTGTATTTTCAAACGGAACAATCGCGCCAGCTCCGTTTGGATCGAGCTCGACGGTGACGCCTACTCCATAAGAATCACCAGGGGCGAGCAATCCGGAAACTCCATCGAGTAGATTCGGGTTGGTGGCACCGTCGTAAGGAATATTTCGAACAGGCGCAACGCTGGTCGGATCGGTCGGAAGAATGTTGACCGCTGGTGGCGCGATTGGCTGAATGAATACATTCGCTCCGAATTCGGCTGCAAAGTCCTCGACGACCTGGAGGTCAGTCAGATAAGTGGTTCCGATGTTCTCAACGATAAATTGATACTGAACCGTAAAGTTCCCGTTAGGTAGCTGGATCGGATCGCCAACGATGCTTTTCGCGATCGCGACATCTGGCAGTAGCAACGGTGTTGGGTCATCGCAGCCACCGGAATCTCCGTTCTCTCCGGGGTTACTGGTCTCAGGGTCTGAACCGGTATCCGAAAGATCATCAACGACCACAGGGTCGCCATTTGAGTCCGTCAATGGGAGGCCGTTCTCGTCCACGGCATCGCCAGTCACGGTCGCTTGATTGTTCAGCATCTGCGAAGTCCCGCTGGCATCAGGATCGACCTCGACCGTGATTTGAACGATAAAGAAGTCGCCGCCTTCGAGAATGTTGGTCTGCGTCTGATTGACCATTTCGGTCACTAGATCACCGTCCCAGTTAGCCGAATCGAGCGTGATTGGATTGCCGGCTGGCTGCGCAATCATGGCTAAAGAACCAGCACTAACAAACGCGGCACCGAACTGTGCGTCGAGATCATCTTCGAGTGAAACATCAAGCGCAGCGTTGCCCGTGTTTTCGACGACCAGTTGATAGGTTACTTCCCAGTTGCCGTTGCCCAACGCAACCGGTGTTCCGACGACTTCTTTGGCGACCGAAACATCAGCGATGAACAATGTGTTTGGATCATCGGCATTGTTGTCGCCGTTTGGATCGACGTCGCTGGCGTTGTTTGGATCATCTGAATCGTCACTGTAGCTGGTTCCGTCGTGGTTGCCCGAGATGGTCGCCTGGTTGACCAAGTTATTGTTGGCATCAAAGTTAGCACCGATAGCGTTCGGATCGACTTCGAAGATGATCCGGATCGTAACCGATTCGCCCATGGCAAGTTCATTGCTATTGGCTCCGGTGTTATCGAAGACTTCAGCGTCGGAGAGTCCGCCGTCGTAGCTGCCGTTGATCTCAGGCGCATCGGTCGCTGTTGACAACTGAATCGACGCAGGAACACCGGATTGGGGAACAATCGCAACAAAGGCCCCTCCATACTGAGCGGCAACGTCTTCTAGCAATGACATCGAGTCCAGCGGTGCGTTACCGAAGTTGGAAATGGTGAAGTCATAGGTCACATCGAAGTTGCCTTGGTTGCCGCTGGATGCCGCAACTGGATCGCCGACCAAAGTTTTGGTCAAATCGATAACCGGAACTGACCATAGGTTTGGATCATCCGGGTCGTTGTCTCCGTCGTTGTCATTGTTAGACATGTCCGATGGATCGTCACTGTCATCGTCGACAATGACACCGGACATGACGCCAGTACCAGAGACGCTGGCTTGATTGGACAATTGGCCGGCAGTGTAAAGCGCCGTTGCATTGTCAGGATCGACTTCGACGATGATCTGGAAGACAATGGTTTGGCCCATCGCTAATTCGCTACCACCGGTAGTATTGTCAATCAGTTCTGCAACAGAAGTTCCACCATCGAAACCTGAATTGAACTCAATAGGATTGGTCGCATCGGTAAAGGTTGTGGTCGCGACTGCTCCGCCTTGAAGTACGATGCCTTGGAACGCACCGCCGTATTGAGCGGCAAGATCCTCGATAAACGAGAGGTTTTCGACTGCTTCGTTGCCGCTGTTGGTGATCATAAACTCGAACGTGACATCCAAGTTGCCAGTGGTTCCGCTGGATGCAGGAACCGGGGCGCCGATAATCGCCTTGGTCAATTCGATGTTCGGGAACAACAAAGAAGTCGGGTCATCGGGATCGGAGTCATCGCCGTATTGGTCATCGGTTGGGTCGGTCGGATCATCTGAGGTGTCTGCGACGGGAATGTCGTTGTAAGGATCCTCTGCGGTTACCGAAGCTTGGTTCTCCAGACTTCCATCCCCGTCTCCGGTGATTCCGTCATAGACCGCCCCTGGATTATCTGGATCAATCTCAACAGTGATCTCAAAGGTCACTTTCTGGCCCACTTCCAAGAGATTATCGTTGGGGGCAGCAATCTTAAAATCAGTTAGGTTCAGCTGGACTGGACTTCCGTTGCGGTTGGCTAATGCGAGTGCACGGATCGAATGTGTTCCCGGTCGCCATAGGTTCGTACCTCCAGCACCATTGGGAATGAAACCGCCACCAATGTTGGCGGCATAGGTGCCACCAACCTCGTCAATATGCCCATTGGACAGAAGCGAGTACTGGTAACTGCCGCCCGAGTTCGTGTTGCGAATGGCATCGCCCGCTGCCAGTGCCGGTCCGCTCCAAGGAGAGCTGAGCGTGATGACATTTCCAGATACTCCGCCCGCATCCCAAGCATTGATCGCTTGGTTGCGCGTGTAAGTGTAGTCGGGGTAAGTGTACCCGGTGCTATCGGTGTACCCGTACCACACGATGCTGCGGCGGTGCGATGTTGCACCGTTGCTCCAGCCTGTCGCATCGGTGAGCGTAATCGTCGTATCACCAGGATTCAGCGGTGCCGCTAACGTTGTGTCAGTAGAGCCGGACAACTTGCTGTAGTTGTACATGCTGATGAAATTGCCATCGATGTCGTAGGATGCGAAGCCAAGGAAATGCCTGGACGCTGGGTTCGGGGGCCCACCAGTTCCATCATCTGCGAATGCATCAACCATCAACATGACGGTTTGATTTGGGTCGATGACGTAGGCCATGTCACTAAGGACAGTCTGCGTACCCACGAACGTCTGAGACGTGCTGCCGCCGAACTCGAAGAAGTCCGTTGTCGGCGCGTTGAGGAAGATATTGGTGTCGGTATCACCGTCGTAGTCTGGGTTGAAGTCCGGATTGTCGGTCGCCGTCGTCATGGTGACTCGTGGAGCATTTACGATTCCCTGGAATGCTCCGCCAAGGTTGGCGATGAAGTCCTCGATCATTGAGATATTGTCGAGGTCTGTCGTTCCGGTGTTTTCGATCATGAACTCGTAAGTCACATCGAAGTTGCCATTGACGCCGCTGGATGCCGGAACAGGTGAACCGATAATTTGCTTGGTCAAATCAATCGAAGGTAAAATCAGCGGCGTTGGATCGTCAGTTCCGCCGGCTCCATCATCTCCACGAGCGCCCGGGTTGTCCGTCGCTGGATCGCTACCATCATCGGAGAGGTCTGTTGTTAGTGTTCCACCTGGGCCACCGGTGAGACCACCCGCTTCGACCTGGTTGACCGTGTTGGCCGGATCAGCAAGCAGCAACGGATCCACCAAAACGGTGTAAGTCAGAGTGACACTATTTCCTGGTTCAAGGAATCCATCTCCATTGAGAACTTGGTCGTTCCCATCCCCGTCGTAACCGCCGTTAACCGTTGGCACAACTCCAGCACCTGTCAGTACGCTGGAGGTTACCGCTGGCGGGGTCAAGATCCCAGCAAAACCAGGACCATAGGCTCCATCAAGATTCTCGGTTAACGTCAGATTGGAAAGATCAAAGATGCTTGAGTTAAGAATTTCAACTTCGTAGGTGACTTCGAAAACGTCGGGATTGGATGTGCTGCGAACGGCATTTGTTTGTTGTTTGGCAGCCGATATTTCCGTTACGAAATTAGCTTCGGCGTCGTCAGTGTCGTCTACCGTTTCACCCCACTGATCGGTCGCTTCAACGTCGGCTGAGTTGACGTAGTTTCCAGAATCGTCGACATCCAACTGATAGATTAACGTCGCTGTATCACCCGCGGCGAGGTCGAAAGTCCAAGTTGCAGGAAACCCAGAGAAGTCACCTGCCGAAGCAGCCGCTGTTCCGGCAACAAACGTGGCTCCCGGCGGTAAGTTGTCGGTCACGGTCGCGCCGAGGAAATCAGCGGTACCTGTGTTGGTAACTTTCAAACGGAAGTAGGCTTTGTCTGTGTCATCGAAGTTGACCGTTTCGCCCCAGTGCGCGTCGTTGGTTGGATCAATGTTTGCGTGAGTTTCATCAAGGGCGACTTCTTTTTCGATCTCGATATCTGGCGCAACAACGACAGCGGTAACCGCTGCACTTGTTACAGGCAGTGGCAATGCGGACGGATCCGTTCTGGCGGCAAATTTATTGGTGTAAGTGTCCGAAGGAATTCCAACGTTGCCATTGGGCGTGAGTTCAAGGAAGAATTTCGTGGATTCGCCTGGTGCGAGCAACGGGTCGATTGCTTTGTCGCTGACCACGCGAATTGCCGTGATCTGACCGTCCGTTGGAGCACCCGGCACTCCGGCTTGTACATCGGCCAGCGTATACTGCCAAATTCCGGTACCTTCGGGGACGAACCAAGCGTCTCCAGCGGCGGCGGTACCTGGGTCAGCAAAGCCATCGACTGTTCCATCGGCGGCGTCCAATGCGGATGCCGATGCTGTTGTCACGTAGACCTCAAGCCCCGCATCTAATCCGCTGACGGAGATGTCGGTGTAGACGCCGTTAATACTTGAAGCCTCAAAGTCAGCATCGTATGGCAAAATATCGACAAGATCGAACCAAGGAACTTCTTTGTCATCGGAGACGTTTGCGATTCCAAGTTCGTAAACGATGGTGGTGTCTTCGGGCACCAAAGGCGTCACCACAAATTTACCTGCAGACATCGCCGCGACTTGGACAGCGACAAGTCCTGCCGAAGAGCTGCGAAATTCTTCAGTGGTGTCGTCTGACGGCGAAGAAGCGACCGCGGTGTTGGTCCATGACTCACCGTTCTTCGCGTCGAACGGTATCAGAACGTCAAAGGTCATCGTTGGCAGCACGGTATTAAGCGGAACATCTCCATAGAACCATCGGATTCCAGTCGCGCCGTAGCTCCAAGTTGTGCTCCATGAGTTGGTGTCGGGGATGAAGTATTCAACTGCTTGGACTGAGATCGTGGATCCATCGCCGGCGGTAAAGGTGGTTCCTGACGCGGGTGACGCACTGCCACCAACGACCGTCAGGCCAGCGGGAAGCATATCGGTGATATAGACGTCTTGAGCCGGCGCACCGGAGTCTGGGCCGGGAATCGTAACGGTTCCTTCCAGCTGAATCGTAGCAGCTGAACCGGCTAAATAACTGCTGCCCGCGCCAAGATCGACGACGGTTTTGTCCACGTCGACATTCGCGTCAACAATCCAAAGTCGATCGCCAGAGTTGAGTCCGCTGGCCGCGCCAGAGTAAACATTGTTGTTAAGTGGATCATACTCAGATGTCCGCCAATCATTGGCCGGATTGGCGTCATCGCGTAAGTACCCAATCGAACTGGCATGGAAGTTGGCGATGATGTTTCCGCCAGGGTTGTTCGCCGGATCGAGAGTTGAGTGCCCGATCGTCTCATTAGACACAAGACCAATCAGAGTTTCGCCTGGCTCAACATCCCTTAGTACGATGATTCTCCATTTTGTGATTGAATCCCGCACACCGTCAGCGTAGGCATTTCCTCCCAGTAGTGGATCTGTAGGATCTTGACTCCAATAGCCGCCAATGGACTCGTTATCGGCAAGCGTCGCGTCGCCCATAGAATCCCAATCGGTCCAGCCACCGGCCGCTCCACCAACACCGCCGGTTCCAAATTCGATGATGTAGTCAGTGCCGTAGGTTAGGTGAGTACCATTGTTTGGCCCACCCGAAGCGTATACGCGTGACCAGCCGTCACCGGATGCCGACGGCAATGAGTTGGCTGTGATTTTTACGGCCGTGTTGTCAAATTTGTCTCCAAAAATTGAGCCTTCGAGCGCGAGCACGCCACCATTTCTACCGCTTGTTACGCGGGCATCAAAGACGTGACCGACGGAAGTTTCTCCATCTCCAGCGCTCCAATTGGTTGAGGTTTCAACCCACCTTCCCGATGTAGGGTGCCCCGCTGTTGAATTGTACTTCGTCCCTCCACCTTGGTTGAAAGCGAAGATCGTGTGTTCGTAATCATTGTTCGACGTGTCTTCGATTTCACCCACACCCGAACCAAAGTTATTGGTTATTCCGTAAGCATCATCAGGATCAAAGTTGGTGATTTCAGGAGTAATCGTCAGAACGCCGTCATCCGGTGTTCCCGAAATTCCGTCGGCTCCGGGGAGAATATCATCAATCGGAATCCAGACGGAGACTTGTGCCGAGGTGAACCAATTCTCACCTGCTGGCAGGACGCGGTTACCTGCTCCAAAATCTGGAAAGTGCGAGCCCGTTGTGTCGGCTCCGGAGACCTGTGCGGTGAATACTGAACCCGCTGAATTTATGATCGTCCAGTCACCGCTATCGGGCGTGGAGTGCTCAGGCGTCCAGACAGATGACCCGGCTTCGCCAGTTTGCCCGGCAGGGTATGTACTGCGTGACCAATAGGTTGACGTGCCGCCGGCTGCCGTTGTGAATCGTTCATAGTTACGCGTGATTCCATCGCCACCGAGTTCGGCATTGCCACCAAGAGAAGGTCCCCAGTCAAAGATCGTTGCGTTGGGAGTGACGTTAGACAAGTCTAGGTCGAAGGTGAAATTGTCCTCGATCGGTGCAGAACCTTTAACCGCGTCTGTGCCAGTACGAGTGGGGTGATCCCCTAAAATGCCAACAGAGTATGTGTAGACGACGCCATCTACCGCACCCGCCGCATCGGTATGCACGCCTCGGAAAGTAGGTATAAGTAGTTGGATGTCCATGTTCGCAGCCGACGACAACACGAAGTCATGTGATTCGGTCTCAATCGCTACGGGATTTTCATTGGACGCTACTTCGAATTGAACATCATTGAGTGCCATTCCCTGGGGACCGCCCAACGCCCGCGCCTCAAACGTGACGCTTGACGTAAATGTTCCTGCGACATCAGGCAAATAGGCAACGATCCCGCGCATATCGCCACCTGGCAGTCCGGTCACCGAATCGAAAACCATCGTTCTCGAATCTAGGGCGGCGGCCGCTGGCACGTTATCCCAAACCAAGCCGTCAGGGAGAATCGAAGAAAAATTCAAATCGGTCGCGCCGCCGGAATCGGTGTTATAGAACACCTCCATTAACAGGGAATCATGCGATCGAATGATTCCGTTGGCCCCATCGGTATCGTTTCCAGGATTGTTGTCGGAATCCCAAGTCGGTGTTCCATCAGAAACGATGCTCAGTGTTGCGTCAGCCAACGCGAGTGTGCCCTGATACTCGTAAGCCGAAAGCACCTCCGATTGGACGACGCCTGCGGTGAACTCAAGGTCCCAATCGCCACCGAGTGTTTCGGCTCCGGTCAAGTCGTCAGAAGCCGCCACATCCGCACCGGTGATCGCGCTGATTGATTCAATCAGCGACTGACCGTCAGCGTTGCCCGCGAGATCGCAACCGTAAAAGAGGATGTCAGCGTCGCCCGTCAGCGCCCCACTCCAAGACGCCAATTGATCAACGTAGTCGCCGAATGAGTCTGAGGTAAGTTCAGTATTACCTAGAGAGATTTGCCCTTGTTCACCATGTGAGATCACGTGGATCGCGTCGTACTTGCCGTTGCTGGCGGCCAACAAATCAGTGATCTGGTGGACACCATCGGAATCGGCGTCAAGCATGCGCACTTCGAACGCGCTGCCTTTGTGGGTTTCCAAAATTTCCGTCAACAGAGCGTCACTGTTTTCGACACCAGGATCGACGATGATTAGTTCGCGGGGAAGGTCCGCGTCGGCTTGCTGCAAGTTCTGCACCTGTGCAGGAACCGTCGCGGACGCATCGGCGGGCAGAATAAATGCCGCGTCTGGAACTCCATCAAAAAGAACGCGCTCTTCAAGAGCTTCGAAGACGGACTGGAAAAGGAAGTTGTTGTTTTGATTAATAGGCTGCACGACTGAGGTTCCTGTGATGAGTGAGGAAAAGTCGCGAAGGCAGGTGAAAGAAATTTTCACACAGTTCGAGAAGGCACTGCTGATTGCGGAAAGATGAGGCCTGCGATCAGTTAGTGATAGTCAAGTTTTAAGTGATGAGAAGTCTTCGAAAGGAGAATCCGGGTAATGAATTTGGTGGCTAGTGAAAAGAGGATCTCCATATCCTGCGACAATCGCTATCGTCTTATCGAAAACAGACTCCCAGATAGTTGGTGTTTATCGAAGTGTGCCTCCTCTCACGGTGGAGCAAGTTTTTATGCATTGGTAAATGTTTCTGATAAGTAGACTTGTGCGGGTGAAACTTTGTCGATTTATCAAAAAAGGCCGAACGAGAACGTTCGGCCTTTAGATCTATGGTAAAAATTAGCGGTGTAGCCAATTTTTCAATCGGAACAAAACGCCACTGGGCCTAATGTTGGCTCCGCCGCAGCCGCAGCATTTACTGCAGTTACTGCACTCCTCACACGCGACAGGTTCTTCGCAGACTTGGCACTGGCAATCAGAGACGACTTCCTGCTGCTCGCATGGTTCGCAGACGG
>CAKZVF010000050.1 GCA_937921995.1 uncultured Pirellulaceae bacterium | reverse complement strand
CATCCGACCGGGTGTGGGATATGCGCTCAATGACCTGCATACGGTCTGGGCTGGCTACGGTTGGATAAAAACAGCGCCCGTGTTTGGAAATAACTTTGACGAACATCGTTTGTGGCAACAATGGACCGCAACGCCAAAGCTGGGCGACTGGAAGATGCTGCACCGAAGCAGGTTCGAACAACGGTGGCTGGAAACCGGTGACGATTTTGGACTCCGCTGGCGGCAACTACTGCGCGGGCAGCGCGTGTTCAGCAGTTACCCCGAATACTCGTTTGTCCTATGGGATGAAGTGTTTTTTAATCTCAACGACACCGATTGGGGGGCCCAAAGCGGACTTGATCAAAACCGAGCCTTCATCGGATTTGGTTTCAAGCGTTCGCCGGACTCCAGAGTTAGAACGGAGATCGGCTATTTGAATCAGTTTATAAATCGGCCAGAAGACGGCCTAAATCATATTCTGTCGGTCAACTTCTTCTTCTAAATACTTGTCCTTCAGATACTAGCAGCAACTTCGCAGAACGCGACAAATGGAGGGCCAATTCCCACTGGCCGCGCCCGACCTTTACGTGCCAAGGCCGGTAAGAACCGGCCCTAGGAACTCATTGCCTACTTATGCCGATTGAGATTTCTGCGGTACGATGATCGCCCAACGGTCCAGCGCCGCTTCTCCGATGGCTTGCCGGTTGTGTAAAAACCGCCAAGCGTCTGCGTCGCCGCGGTGTTTCTTTTGGCCAACGTATTCTACGATCCGATAGCTTGCCGGAAT
Source organism: uncultured Pirellulaceae bacterium (assembly GCA_937921995.1). Lineage (GTDB taxonomy): Bacteria > Planctomycetota > Planctomycetia > Pirellulales > Pirellulaceae > Mariniblastus. The sequence goes on along the minus strand of CAKZVF010000050.1, from coordinate 62,208 downwards.
GCCCTGCCAGTTCGCCGGCGTAAAGGCATCGACCGGTTCGACGATGAAAGCATGATACGAATTCTGGATACGCGTTTTGCTGATTGCGGGATGTAAAGCTGACATTTTGGGGAGTCTCCTTGAGCGCGGTTGCGATTCCTTTCTCCGAAGCTTTGCACGGCGACCACAACATTGGGACGCCATTTCAATTCCTTGCCGAACCAGCGGTTCAGCTGTAGGAAGAATACGCCCCTGCGGTGACACGTTAGGTCAGCGGCAATCTTTTTCCTGCGAAAATGTTTTGCATCGCCGATTTTACTCGTTGATTTAGGGGTAGACCCTGCGGTCGCATGTGCAAGAATAAGGCCAAAGAGACATTTCAAACTGGTGAACCGATCCAGTAAACAATCAACGGAGCAATCGCGGATGACACCTGAAATTTTAGCGCTGGAACGAGAAGCCGATCAACTTAAAGTGGACGGCAAGCCCGAAGAAGCGATCGCGAAACTGGAAGCGGCCCTTGCGATCGACGAATCTTTCGCGCGTGCTCATTTAGGTCTGTCCGTGTTATTCAACACCATGGGCAACTACGAAAAATCAGTGTCTCACGCCGAACGCGCCGTGGAACTGGAACCGGACGACCCCTTCAACATGGCCGCCCTCAGCGTGACGTATCAACGCGCTTTTGAAGGTACCAAGGACCCGATCTTCATTCAAAAGGCCGAAGACGCATTGGCCCGGAATAATCGGTAGGCCTGTTCAAGACCGCATTGGTCCAAATCGTAGCTTGGGCACTCTTGCCCGAGCACACTTTCTTCTTCTTCTTCTTCTTCTTCTTCTGCTGCTGCTTCGGGACGGGCAAGAGTGCCCCATCCTACCGTCGGTGGTGTGCGTTAGGACGATTTGCCCGATGCCATCGCGGCCACCATCGCTGCCGTTTCGACTCGCAAAATAATTTCGCCAAATGAGATCGCTTGCCAGCCGGCCGAGATCGCCTGAGCGACTTCCTCATCGGCAAACCCGCCTTCGGGCCCGATCAACCAAACACAATCCGTAGCTTGGGCACTCTTGCCCGAGCACGCTTGCCGATCAACACCGGCGCTCGAGTGCTCTATCGGTTGGGCGTCATAAGGATGAGCGATAAAGCATTGCAGTTTCGCTGCGTCGAATTCAGCCAGCACCTCCGAAATCGTCTTGGCCTCGGAAACCTCCATCAAATAACTACGGCGGCATTGCTTGGTCGCTTCGATGATCTGTTTAGTGATGCGGCTGAGCACTTTGGCGTTCACCTGAGCAACACTGCGGGGCGTCGTGAGCGGGATGAATTTTGCCACGCCCAGCTCCACCATTTTTTCGATCATGAACTTCTGCCGATCGCCTTTGGGCAGCGCCGCGACGATCGTAACATTCGTCGCCAACTTCCGCTCCGGTCGTGCGGTGGCAATACGTTTCACCGTCAACCGTTTCTTCGCAACGTCGACGATCTGCGTTTGATACTCGTTGCCCAGTCGATCAAACAGAACCACCTCGTCGCCCAGTTTGGCGCGCATCACGTTGATCAAATGGTGGGCCTGATCATCGGCAAGCGTAATTTGATCATCAACGAAGGTTGAATCGGTGAAAAAGCGGTCGGACACGGCGGATAGTCCCCAGTTTGATCTGGCGAATATTTAGAATGTTACGTTACAATCCAGTTTTTCCTGATTGCGGTTTTGAACCTAACGATATGACCGAAATTGTATTTCCACAAGACGACGACGGGCAGTCGCTGACAGTCGATCTTCGTAATCCGTACCTTGCGGCATTGTTGGCGTGGCTGATCCCCGGAGCCGGTCACTTCTACCAACGTCGGCGCGCCAAAGGGGCGCTGTTTTGTATCTGCATCCTCAGCACCTTTTTGTTCGGACTTGGGCTGGGCCGCGGTCGCGTCGTTTACGCTTCCTTTAAATCCGAAGATTTCCGTTGGCAGTTCGTGCCACAGTTGGCTTGTGGAGCGGTCAGCTTTCCCGCGATTGCTCAGAATCTAGTAACGCAAGACGGCGGCGATCCGATGTGGGTGCTGTGCGAACGATTTCCGGCCAATCATCCCAACGGCGACCTTCGCTTCTCAAAGATCACTCCAGAGAATAAAGATCAAGCGGTCGGCGGAGACACGATCAAAGACGGCTTCATGGCACCTCCGGGCGGGCCTGTGTTGGCACGCGGCAACGATGTACTGTCCAAGTGGCATTTTGATTACCGGCACGATTATGAAATGGGCACTCTGTTTACCGTCGTCGCGGGTTTATTAAATTTGATGGCGATCTACGACGCCTTCGTGGGTCCTGCGATCCTCACACGGTCACAGAAAAATCGGCTCGAAGGCCAACCGGAGGACAGTTAAATGTTGATCGGTAATTTCTTCTTTGGCCTGTCACCAATCCTAGCCTTGGTCACTCCCCAGCTCTGGTATGCGATCCCGTTGGTCATCTCTGTCAGTCTCGTTTGGGGCGCAACCCGCCACGAACGATTGCGCGAGATCGTCGCCCATTCGATACGGTCCCTTTTTTGGGTACTCACGTTTGTGACGATCGTGTTCGGGCTGATCTATCTTTCGGGCTACGTCACGCAGTGAGCAGCTTAGATTTGCAGGCAGAAAAACTAGTTCACCTTTAGTTTTCCATTAACGCAAAATGGGCACTTAAGGCTTCCGCTGCCGCTGCAGGTTTTGCATCGCTGGCTATGTCGTTCAATTCGGTAGTTCGGATTGCCCTGCGCGTCCCGTCCTGTGTAGGTAGGCTTTCGTGTTTCTATGGTTCCACGAGTGCAATTTTTACACTTCAGAGCCCCCGCCCCCCGGCAATTGTAGCACCATAAATCAGGAAAAAGTCGATTCTCTTTCATCGTGGCAGCTTCGAGTGTTCGAAGTTCACTGGCCCTTAATTCCTCACCAAACCGGTCCGCCTGATTTATATCTACATTCACGCGGTTCAAAGGTGGCTTCCAGGACTTGATCAAAAACACGGAGGGACGCACCTGTTCGGTCAATCGCTGCCGGCTGAGAACTTCTTCATTCTTAGGCGGCAGCTGCTCATAGTCCGGCTCTACTGATTTAATGAATTGAACCAAGGGAGTCGCAGACACCGCAGTACCGCGTTTTTCATATTGCCGGCCGGCTCGATCGGCGAACGTTGCGATATCATACCGATCTTTTTCAAAGGCTACTCCACAGACGTTTCCATACATATCAATGCAAGGGCCACCGCTGTTGCCTCGAAGCAGTTCGGCGGTCAGCGAAAACCATGACTTTGACCTGTCAAACATTTCAATCTCACCTCCAGATGCCAGTAAATGCTCGCCCGTTGAAAAAACTTCTGGAAAACCAAGCACCGTAATTTCTGTACCAACGACCGCATCACCATCGTCATCAATGATTCGAAGTGGTTCGCCGTCAACGTCACGGTCGAGCCGAATTATTGCCAAATCTTCCTCTTGAACAGGCGACCATTTCTCGACCGAGCCTCCTACAAGTGTCGGCTTACCATCCTCTTGAAACTGAGTAATGGTGTAGGACAAGTTGTTTTCTGCAGACTGGACAACGTTTCGATTTGTTACGACCAGTTCTGGGGTCACCAAGAAACCAGTTCCTTGAACGTGAGGTCGATACCCGCGTTTAACCAGTTGATTCTCGGTTTGAAAAACAGCCCCACTGACATTCGTACTTTTCTGATTGGGCATATTTGTCAATTCACTATCTAACAGCATTCGCTCCAATAAGCTTTCAGATAATGGTTGGCTCCATTCCAACATGTACAAAAGCGCTGTTGGAACGTGATACTCTGGATTCGCTGGCGGCAGGGAGGCCAACACTTGCACCAACTTCTTCCGACTACTGCTGGTAAAAGAAATGTTCAACGCTTTTCGATTTACTGCCTCAAGCAGCAACGTTGCATTGTGATACGTGCAAAAATTGATCTTCTTCTTTGTCAGTTCAACATTGCTTTCAAACAGCTTCACCGCTGCGTCGGCCTTGCCGAGTTTCAGAGAGACAACCGCCAAGTTATTATTCACAGCCAATTCGGTCAGTTTGTGATAACCTCCGCCCAAAATCTTCTGCCGAGAATCAATCGACCGCAACGCCAGACGCAAGTACTTCCCGGCCTCGCGATAGTCAGCGCGGTCAACCGCGTAAGCGATCCCCAACATGGCCGCTGCGTAGGGTGCATCTGAATAATTCTCGTGAATGCCCTCGAGAATCTCCATCACCGCCGCCGGGCTCTCACGAAAGCGCTCAAGATGAGCCATCACCAGTTGAAACTGAGCTTCGTCTTGCTCCACGATCTTAAGCCCTAAAACGTACTTTCGATCATTTTCGCAGAGTTTATTAATTGGTACTTTGATCTCCCCTTTGCCTTCGACATTCAAAGTGACTTTTGAGTTGTCAGACTCAACGAGTCGTCCGGTCACCTCGAATTTTCCGCTTGCGTCTTTCCAGACCTTGGGGGCTGATTGACTGAACACCGGCAAGCTATGGACGAGAACCGCTGCGATCGCCATGAACGAAATCCGAATATATAAGCGGCACGATGACGGTAGATAGGTTTCAAACATATTGTTCTTAGGGAAGGGGAAGTAGTCGGAAGCTCAATCACGATAATATCGAACAGAAAAACAACGGTCAAGTTTTCTACCGGCCTAAATGGCGACACGGATTTTTCTACTACCTTTGTGCTTGCCACGTTGCCACGATTTCGTCGTGGTCGAATGCCAGACCTGTTGCTGATGATAACTCAACCCAGCGGACGTCTTTGGCGTCGTCTGCGGCGACCGGTTGTTGGTGGGGATCAGTGTCGACCTCAAACGCCGTTGTGATTACGCGGCCGCGCGGATCTCGGTCGACGCGCGAAAAAATTTTCATTTGCTTTATCTCCCGCGCAACCAGCCCCGTCTCCTCGGCCAGTTCCCGCGCTGCGGCAGCCTCAAGCGTCTCGTCGATCTCCATAAAACCTCCGGGCAAAGCCCATTGAAGTGCGCAGGGATCATGCTTGCGCTGGATCAACAACAGATGTAACCGCCCGTCAATCTGACGCGGAACGATTAGATCGACGCTAGCCGCAGGACGCGGATACTCGTACTCAAACATGGGCAAAGCTTTCGCCTGAAGGAACGGTGGAACACGCTTTCAACCAGCCGTTGGTGAGGAAATATCAAAACAAACGCGGGCTGAGCGGTTTCAAAAGCAAATTTGTGGATAGAATCAAAAAACAGGAATTCGCCCATCCAAAAAACGGTACGATGGTGACTCTAACGCCCCTCCTCAGTTCACTGATCAATTGTACGTATCAACCGATGTTCAGCCACGTCTTGGATCGCTTTTTTACGCTCGTCAATCGCGGCAGCACCGGTACACGCAACCGTCGCTCGAGCGCAGGAAATGAAGCATCATCCTATTGCAAACTGGAACCAAGGCACCTGCTTTCGACGACGACCGCAAGCACTCCCGAGATCGTCGCCAATTACCGAACAGACTTTGGCACCGCCGATTTCTCCTATCATACCAACGACGGAGCGCTTCACGATGATGGGACAAACTTGGTGCCGATCAATTCGATCGACGATCCAGTGTTGGGATTAAATGCCAATGGTGGTCATCCCGGTCTGGGAGAACTCAACGGAAGATCAACCACCTACGACCGGTTCGCGATAGCTTCGTATGAAGTGCCATCATCGGGCTACTATGAAGTCACCGATAGCTTTTTGAGTTTACACGACCAACGATCTGGCGGCGTCGAATTCCGAATCTTCGTCAATGACGATCAAGCTTTGTACGCCAATGTTGCCCACAGTGATGGGCGATATTATTTCGACACTCGGATTGGCTTCTTGGCCAAAGGGGATCAGATTCACGTCGCCTTTGGAGGTGATTCCGATGCCGTTTACGATAGCTTCAAAACCGATTTTTCTATCACTCGGTTTCCCGACCGCGTACAAACCGTCGGCAACTACCGGGCTGATTTTGTTCGCACCGGCGATGAGCAAAGCACGAACTGGCAGTACTACTGGAACGCGCCCTCCCAAGCGGATCTCTCCACCGGCGGGTTAGATGATCAGGCCAGTTATCAACCGTTGACTTTAACGCAGCAGGGAAAACGCGTACCCGATGTTGACGGCGATGCTTCGGTGGGTCACCTAACTTTCAGTCGCAGCGGCGGGCATCCGGGGCAAGGCTATGCAGACCAAGCCAATTTCAAAAACCGATACGCGATCGCGGCATTCACCGTGGAACATTCCGGCTTCTACGCTCTCAGCGATAGTTTCTTGGAACTGACGGCGGACTCCAACGACGGCGTGGAAGTCGTCGTCGGTACCAGCGCGAGCGATCAACTGATTCGAAGAACGTTCACCGCCGATCAAAGCTCAATCAATTTCGACCTCGACCTTGGCAGCCTTTCCCAACGCGATACCGTTTACGTGGCGTTTGGGGCCAATGGCGACCACATCCGCGACAGCTTCAAGACCGACTTTTCGATCGTTCGCATTCTGCCGCGCGAAGCGCCGCTGCGCTCGATCAACGTGAGTGACGAAAACGTGATCTACGCCGCTGATTTCGGCGCGATCGCCGACGATCGCATTGACGATCATGCTGCGATCAGCGCTGCGATCGAGGCGGCACAAAACTTGGACGGAACGGTCAGACTCCAATTCACTCCTGGCGTCTATAACATCGACCAGCAATCCGTTTCTCAGACGGCATTATTTGTGATCTATCAAGGCGCTGATTTTGTGTTTGATGGGCAGGGGGCACAATTTTTCGTCTCCAATCCCGCGGCCAGCTTCCTTCATGTCTTCGACAGCGAACGCGTAATTTTGCAGAACTTTGAGGTCGACTACGTGGAGCGGTATTCCGAAGGAAGCACGCCTCAAGACGACGTCTACCGCGCCATCACATTCACACAAGGAATCATCGAAGACGTAGACTTGAGCGCAAATTCGATCGCGCTAAGGGTCGATCCAGCAATCACTGTCGAACCAGGAGAGGAATTTTTTAGCAAGGATACCAACCCAAGTGGCACCGGTTACGCCATCGACGCCCAGATGGCAGGACGTTTAAAATCCGGTTCCCAACAACGCTATCTGCCAGTGTCTGGAAGTGAACTGCCCGAGAGTCACGTGCACCAGATCTCCTTCATCGACGCCAGCGGATTGGAACCGGGCGATCGTTTTGTGTTGCAACGACGCGGGCAACATAACGTGGTCGGAATCTTTGGTGGCTCCCATCAAATTACCCTGTCCAATGTTGTCGCGGCGTCTTCTTCGTCTACCTTCGTTTCGGCAAGTCGCTCGTCTCATATCAATATTCTGGACAGTCACGCCGTGATTAAACCCGGACGTTGGAAGGGCATCAACGCCGATGCCGTTCACATTCAGGATAATCGAGAAGGCGTTTGGGTCGAAGATTCGACGTTTGAAGGTGTGGGAGATGACGTTTCCAATCTCTACAGCCTGCCATCAACGATCGTCAACATTGTTGCTCCCGAAGTGTTGGACCTTGCCACGGTGAACTTTAGTCAAATCACAAACAGCTACGACCGGCGTTTCGAAACCGGCGATAAAGTCCTTTTTTATGATCCGATCAGAGGCGAGCAATTGCGCGAGGCACGGGTGTTATCTTCGGAGACGATTCTTGGCGATGCGACAACGGACTTTAAACGAATCAACCGCGTTACGTTCGACCAACCGATCACCGGAGCCGTGGTGTCAGATGACAGTGATCGTCTCGGCGAAGCGTTCTTGGGTTACCGAAATGACATCCAAGTCTTCAATCGCGCTTTGTCGCAAAACGGTCTGATCCAAAACAGCACCTTCGCCAACAGTCGCCGTTTTGGCACCTTTTTAATGGCCGAGAATATTCAAATCGTCGACAGCACTTACGACGGGCTGCAAAATTCGGCGATCGCCGCGCACAACCAAACCAGCTGGCCGCTGGGAAATATTCCGCGCGACATTTTACTTCAGAACAATGACTTTAACTTCAACGGCTTTGGCGATCCCTACCTTGAAGACGCTCATACACGCGCCGTGGTGTCGTTTAAACTGGACCGCCACCGAGACCTCGTCGTGCAGGGACATTCTCATCTCATTTCAAATTTGACCATTGCCGATAATCGCTTTCGCATGTGGAGCAAAACGGCGCTGTCGGTGCGCAATGCTCAAGCCGTCACGATCACCGGAAACGAATTCTTCTTTAGCGCTGAAACCATGAGTTTGGATCCCACGTCTGCGATAGAGGTCGCATATACCACCGGCGGAAGTGTCAACAATACAAAAATTCAAGGAACCTCCCAGACACCCGCGGGCGGCTTTATCAACCGTTTTCGCAATATTGACGTTGAATTTAGATCGACTTCAATCGCATAATCCATCCCTCATGAATTTGGGGACCGCTTGGGATGCATCGCTGTGCCAGACCGGCTTTTCAATTTGGCATTCATGGAAAACAATGTCCGCAGTTCCACTGTCTATTTTCCGCGGTTCTGATGAACTCTCCAACGCAAAGCAAATTCGAATTTCAACTGGGCCAATTGTACAGTCGTATCAACTACGAACGACAGACAAACGTGGCCCCGAAGAGCTTTGATCTTTCCAAGATGCAAGGGTTGGTGCAGCGATTGGGTTCTCCAGAGCTGAAGTACCCCGTCATTCACGTGGCCGGCACTAAAGGCAAAGGGTCCGTCTGCACGATGCTGGGCGCGATCCTCAGCGCATCAGGATTTCGGACCGGCGTCTACACTTCGCCTCACATGGAAACCATTCATCAACGCATGGCCGTCGATGGAGAACTGATCACCGACGATCAGATGCTGGCGGTTTTCGAACGCTTCGAACCGGTCGTGGCCGAATACGATCAGTGGCTGACGTCACAGAACCGGCGGCCGGTGACTTTCTTTGAATTCACCACCGCGATGGCGATGCAGTTTTTCGCCGATCAAAAATGCGATGCGGTCGTGCTTGAAACGGGCTTGGGTGGACGGCTTGATTCCACCAATGTGTGCCAGCCCAAAATCAGCATCGTCACCAATATCAGTTTGGACCACACCAAACAATTGGGAAATTCGCTGGAGAAGATTGCGTTTGAAAAGGCGGGCATCATCAAACCCAACGTGCCGGTGATCAGCGGCGTCACAGGGGAGCCTTGCCAGAGCGTCATCCAAGACGTTGCCATTGACCGAAGCAGCCCGCTACTGCAACGCGATCGTGATTTCACGCTCCAGCGACATACCGACAGCGTCACGTTTGATTTCACAATGAAAACCGGCGACCGCGATGTCCACATCAAGGACTTGCAAACCGGCATGCTGGGAAGTCATCAGGCGGACAATGCAGCGCTGGCGATTGCCGCGGCTGTCGAGCTTCGCAAATCGGATTGGACGATCAATGACGATGCGATTCGCGCTGGACTTCAGGGGGCTCGATTGGCCGGCCGCATGGAACAGCTCAGCTCCCAACCGACCGTCATCGTCGACATGAGCCACAACCCGGCTTCGGCCGAAGCGTTAAGGAATTACCTGTGCGACGTTTCGCCAGAGTGGAAACCGGCGACCAAACGCGCGCTGATCTTTGGAACCACCAAAGGTAAGGATTGCGCGAAAATGTTAGCGGTGTTGCTTCCGATTTTCGATGAGATTGTCTTCACCCAATACCAGAACAATCCTCGCGCCATGCCAACGGCCGATCTGGTTGAACAAGCCCGGCAGTTGGGATACCAGCGGAACGTTTCGGTCATTGCCCAGCCCGTTTCAGCGTGGAAGAACTCGTTCTCCGGTGCTTCAAACACTGATTTCATCTGCATCGCCGGTTCCGTTTTCCTGTTGGCCGAACTACGGGCATCGGTGATCGCCGACTGCCAGGCGCCCAATGGCCCTCACCTCGTGTGAATAACATAAAATATTAGCGGTACGGGATCGAGCCCTCCGGTTGCGTTTGGTTTCTTCGGCGGCGAACCGGGCGGCTTGCGGCACTCACTTTAGTCCGGAGGACGATACAAGAACTGCCGGTGGCATCAGCCACCGGGCCCGCCCCAAACACAACTTCAGCCCGGCGGGCGGCACAAGGAGTTGTGTCGCCCGCTGGGCTACTTGGTAAAATTAACCGAATCCGGTGGCTCACGCCACCGGCAGGTCATTTGACGCGCGCTGGGCTGAAGCAGTTTGAAATCGACTCGCGTTCGCAACGGCCCCCTAAAGTGATTGTCATTCGCCAAACGCCACTCCATTCTTGATGACCGTTAAATCCTGCCAATCGTCAAACAGCCGGAAAACCTGGTGAACGGGAGGCCGTTGTCGCACGTATCACCCGAAACATATCTTTCTAAGGGCTGTTTCGTTGAATGCGGTGTATATTTCAGCGTGTTTTGCTCCTCACAGTGAACGACTCGAAATCATGCGATTCAGAATGGCCATCTATCAATTCATCACGTTGGCGCTGATTATGATCGCACTCGGGGGATCGGTACCTGCGCAAATCGCGTCAATCGAAACGGGGCAAACACAACAGCCCAACATTGTGGTGCTCAATCTCGATGATGCCGATGCGGAAATCCTCAGCGCCGCCAACATCGAAGCTCATTATCCGGCGTTGCAACAATTAGCCGCGCGATCCACCACATTCACTAACGCACATTGCACGACACCGTTTTGTGCCCCCAGTCGCGCCGCGTTTTTCACCGGCAAGTACGCCTTTAACAACGGTTGCAAAATTGGTCGTGAAGGCAGCCCCAATGAAAACGGCTTTCAAGGCGGATACCAACGCTTCAAAACGCTGGGCCATGATGAAAATGAACTTGGCGTCTGGATGAAGCGCGCCGGTTATCGAACCATCCACGTCGGGAAATATCATCACTCGGGTTTTGACAAAAAGTTCCCGCCCGGCTGGGACGATTTCAGTGTGTCCCTGGGGGCCAAGTACTTTGGCACCTCCAAATTCTCAAACATCTCGCCGCCCAAGCGCTGGCCATCCTATAAAATCGACGATGACCAATACATTACCCTCGCCGATCGTGACGAGGCGCTGCTGGCGTTGAATCGGCAATTCGAACAAAGATCAGACCAGCCATTCCTTTTGTATCTGGCTCCCTTTGCACCGCATATGCCGCTGGGAAGTGACGTCACGAAGATGGTTCACCCCAAATACGCTGGCTACGCTGCACATCTCAAGCAACCGGTCGACGATCCGGACTTTGACGAAGCCGATGTCAGAGATAAATCGAGTATCGTAAAACGCCCGCCTCTGACAGTCGCTGAGAAAGAATATTTGCAGCTGGTTTATTTAAGTCGGCTGCGATCCATGAAATCGGTTGACGACATGTTGGGCGCGATCATCGACCGGGTCGCTAAAGAAGGGAAATTGGAAAACACTTGGGTGTTTATCACCAGCGACAACGGGTACTCGCTGGGGCACCATCGTTTGGTCGCCAAGAAAGATCCCTACAACCGCAGCTCCAACATTCCGCTGATCGTTGCGCCACCCATCGCTTTCACAAACGGGCAACGTACTTATGCTTCACATTTGATCGCACATATTGACGTCTGCCCGACGATTTTGGAACTGGCCGGCGCTGAGATTCCGGAAGACATCGACGGGAAGTCCTTCGCGCCGATTGCCAAGGGCGAATCCAGCGCTGCTCCACAGCAGTGGCGACGATCCATCATGATTGAAAACTGGGCCAGTAAATATGTGGGCGACCAAAGGGTTCCGATGACCTACACAGCCGAACGCTTTTACGATTCGGTTCACATTGGCTGGGTCAGTGGAGAACACGAATTTTACGATATGGGGTCGGACCCTTTTCAACTGGATAACCGCTTCGATTCTTTGCCGCCTGCGCAGCAGCAAGCGTTAACACAATCTCTGCTTCGATTCCGCGCGCCGTCGTTGCCGAATCTGACGCTGATGTCACCGGCACGTCGTGAAACCATTGAAAACGCGATCCATTACAAAGGTTTCATGGAGGATAACGCCGTCTCTTTGAAAGCGCTGCTGACGATTCAAAGCAGGGCGACGGCGCGATACTTTAACGGAACTTACTGGCAAGAAGCTCCCGCTTACATCAGCATCATCCCATCGTCCAGCGACACCAGCATCAACCAGTGGTCTTACGTGCAGCGCATTTTCGTGGAGACCAACAACAACTTCGACGTTTTGAAAAGCACGCTTGTCCCTGTCGACAACGATGGAAATCTGGGAATGCCCGTAACATCCGTTAATTCGATTGACGCCCCTTAATTTAGCCTTCGCGGAGGCAAGATTGCCGAAATGATGTTAATGCCAGTGCTGCCTGCCGGACTCTTATTAGATAGTAGGGCGCTATCTTCTGCGCACGGCATTATGAAATCTTACCGAGCAGTTCGATGAACACTTCTGAAAACCTCCCCGACAAAAAAAACCATTGGCCGTCAACGATCGTGACATGCGGCGTTTGGTTGACCGGCGTCGGTTTGATTTTGCTGGGATTACAGTGTCTCGTATTCCCGGGAGCCGCTGATGGCTACGGCGTTTCTCCGATCGACGAAGAAGGATTTGCCTATCTGCTGGCGACGGGGATGCGTGACCTTTCGCTCGGCTTGATCACGATCTATCTACTGCTTCGCTTTCGACCGGCACTTGCCGTCTATTTTGCTTTCCTGGCCATCATTCCCATTGCCGATACCTTGATCGTTTGGAATTACGGAAATTCGACGCTCAGCCTTGCCGTGCATCTGGTGGGCGTTGTCGGACTGTGCACGATCGCAGCCTGCGCTTTTGCCGAACAACGAAGCAGCCACGCGAATTAGGTGGATCGTCGGCATGGGTTCATCGTGTCCAACTGCGGATTGCAAGACGGGGATATGTCTTACGCTACCGTGGCTGTCTTTGCCTTGGATGAATGCGTTGACGCAAGTTGAATTCACGGTCAACCGCTGAGGTCTCACCGACATTGCCGCCCGGCGTGGTCAGTCAACCCTTCCTGTTGTTATGGTTGTTCGGGCAAGACGATTAAAGAATCGCGTCTCCTCGTCGTCCAACGCACTCCAGTAGAACAAGCTTGAACTTCCACCGATCCCGCTAACCGTTGTGACTCTATCGGGTACTGGGAATTTGATGAAGTTCGAATAGTTGCATTTCGGATCCCTTGGAAACCAAGCCGAAATCATTAAATGGCAGGTACTCCCTGTGCACTCCTAACGCCCTCATCACTTCAGCGCGTTGGCAAGCCTCCCCCATCCTCCTCCTCACTGCTTCGGCCGTCGAATGCTCCCACGGAACACCGCATGAATAAACCGATCCTGAAATCCAGCAAACTAGGCGCGACGCTCGTCGGTGGAGGCGTCGCGTTTAAAGTTTGGGCTCCCCACGCCGATTCGGTCGCCGTTGTGGGAAGCTTCAACGACTGGGATGCGGCGAAGCATCAAATGAACGCAGGTGAAGACGGGAGATGGCATCTGTTTGTTCCCGAGGCAAAAGCGGGGGACGAATACAAATACGAAATTGTCAATGGAGACCAGCGCATCTTGCGTATCGATCCTTACGCGCGGCAAGTCACCAGTTCGGTTGGTAATTCGGTCGTTTATGATCCGCATGCGTTTGACTGGGGCGATGACGATTTCCAGCTGGCAAACTTCAACGAATTGGTCATCTATGAGTTGCACATCGGCACCTTCAACCGGACGAAAGAAAATTCGGTTGGTACGTTTGACTGCTTAATCAAAAAATTGGAGTATCTCAGCTGGTTGGGCGTCAACACCATCGAGATCATGCCGGTTGCCGAATTCGCGGGCGACTATTCTTGGGGATACAATCCGGCTCATATCTTCGCCGTCGGGAACACTTACGGCGGCCCCGAAGAACTCAAACGGCTGGTCAAAGCGGCTCATGAACACGGGATCGCCGTCATCATGGACGTCGTCTACAACCACTTCGGCCCCAGCGATCTCGACCTGTGGCAATTCGACCGATGGAGCGAAAAAGAAAAGGGCGGAATCTACTTCTACAACGACTGGCGATGCAGCACGCCGTGGGGAGATTCGCGCCCGGACTATGGACGTGGGGAAGTTCGATCCTTCATTCACGACAATGCAATGATGTGGCTCGAGGAGTACCGGATGGATGGGCTGCGTTTCGACATGACGTTGTATATCCGTTCGGTCGATGGTTCGGATGAAAAAGCGATCCCCGAAGGATGGTCATTGCTGCAATGGATCAACCGGAGCATTCATGAGCGGTTTGAGAATAAGATCACCATCGCCGAAGACCTTCGCACCAACTCAGCGCTGACAAAACCGGAAGTGTACGGCGGAGCGAATTTTTCATCGCAATGGGACGAGGCATTCGTGCATCCGATTCGCCAAGCCATCACCGTTGCCGACGATCAGTACCGCAACATGCACTCGGTTTTCAATGCCGTCTTCCACCGGTACAACAACGATGCGTTTGAGCGCGTGATCTACACCGAATCCCACGACGAGGTCGCCAACGGGAAGAAACGCGTGCCCTCGGAGATTGACGAAAACAATCCCCACGGTTGGTACGCAAAACGCCGATCCGCATTGGGGGCGGTGTTGGTGTTCACTGCGCCCGGCATTCCGATGATCTTTCAGGGGCAGGAATTTGTGCGCGCCAATTGGTTTGATGACACCAAACCGATTGACTGGGAAGAGGCCGAAAAACGAGAGCCCACCATGCGGATGTATCGCGATCTGATTGGGCTGAGGCTGAACAAGAACGGTACGACGGCCGGCTTGAGCGGTTCTGACATTTACCCGCTGCAGCTGAATGATAAAGACAAAGTGATTGCCTTCGAGCGCTGTCGGACAGGCGCGGTCGGTGGCAAGACGGTGGTTTTATTAAATTTTGGCCATCGCGACTGGACCGACTATCGGCTGGGATTTCCAGAAGCAGGGAACTGGAAAGTCCGCCTGAATTCGGCTTCGACCTGTCATCATTTCGAGGAAAAATTTGCCGTCGATTCGGTTCAAACGCAGCCACAAGAACACGACGGCAGTCAGCATTCGGCTCAATTCCCTTTAGCGGCCTACAGTGCCCTGATCTTCTCTCAAGACTGACCAAGCAGTCCACGAAAAAAGCCAATGCGGAGCACGCATTGGCTTTTGATTTTTTGATCGAACTGCCGTTGCGATCACTTTTAAGTTGCGGGAGCCGGATTTGAACCGACGACCTCGAGGTTATGAGCCTCGCGAGCTACCGGGCTGCTCCATCCCGCAGCGATATAGTAGCTGAACGGGCTTACGCCTCAAGGCCTGTTTGAAAGTTTTGCTCAATTTTTCAAATGAATACCGCCACCGCTCAGTCGCCCGAGTAAATCGGTGGATTCACGGCGGCAGAATCGTCATCGCCCGACTGATACGATTCAAGAATCAAGATCTTTTGCCAGATCTTGTTCGACAGATCGCCCGCGAGCGACTCGAGCTCTGACGCCGACGCCATCGCGACCGCATCGTCAAACTGCTGTACGTACACCGCCGCGATCTTGCCCGTCAAAGACAACATTTCGCTGCAATAATCCAAGTAGCGACGCAATTGAAACGCCGTCATATTCAACTTGGGCGACAGACCTTCCCCAGTGAACAGGGGCTTGGCAATGACCCGGTGCGGATCTTTAGTCAGCTGGTGCATGTCGATGATGTGGGCAATCGAACGAAGCTCATGCAACGCCTTTAACGCTCGACTGCGTTTGTACCGTTTCTCGATCGTGAAAATGAAAAACAGCGCCGCTCCGATCAGCAGCACATCGTTGATCGCCGCCTCCATGAAAGTCACGATCGTTGTAAACTTGTTCTCCTGACCGTCGGCAATGCTGAGATCAGCCGGCGTCACGCCAATGGACCACAACATGTATGCCGTCAGCAGCAGCACAGACAGGCAGATCCCCCAAGACAACAGCCGCAGCCACAGCACCGGTCGACCAATCCATTGAGCCCGTTCGACCATCTGGTCGGCAACGCTCGCCAATTCACCGCACACCCGCCGCAACCCCGCTTCGGGGAAACGTTCGGCGATCCGTCCTTCAAGTCGCTTGATCGTACCGACGATACGTTCGGGGTTGAGGACGGCATGGTCCACTTCAATTTTTGGCTGGCCCATTCGCGGTTTTCACTGTTTTGATTTTGACCTGATGGCGGTTGGCCAACTTCGTCGAAAATGAGTCTGTCTAAGTAACGTCGTTCAAATAACGTCGTTCAAATTCCAACCGTCTTCAAGAACAGACTTCTTGATGATAATTGGGATACCATCTCTGACGACACAAACGGGATGTTCGACATCCGAATCTGGTTGATCGACGTTTCCAATAATTTTTACGTTTTTCCCAATGCGGCAATCAAGGTCAATAATCGCGCCGTCAATCAGCGTGTCTTCGCCAATACCCAACGGAATTTTGTCATTGTATTCGCGCTCGTAGTCCGCAGCGCCCATGATGATCGAGTTCTTGATCGTCACGTTTTTGCCAACAATGGTTCGCAAGCCAATGATGCTGTTTTCGATGACGGCACCTTCTTCAATGCAACAACCGTCGGCGATCAAACTATTTTTGATGCGTGCCCCCGACATCTGCGTTGGCGGAAGAAAACGGGAACGGGTGTAGATCGGACTATCGATTGAAATCAATTCAAATTCGGCGTCGGGCGAAGCTAAATTCAAATTCGCTTCGTAGAACGATCGGATCGTTCCAATGTCCTCCCAATAGCCATCAAACAAATGCGTTTGCACATTGTGTGTCTTAATCGTGTCAGGAAAGACCTCCTTACCAAAATCGGTGTAGTCCGAATCAGACAACATTTCGATCAACAGTTCTTTTTTGAAAACGTAAATGCCCATGCTGGCCAAGCAATCACGGCCTTTGCTGTCGATGCCGCGCGATGCGATCCAATCGGGGTCGGTGCGTACCTCGTCAATTTCGGCATCGGTTTGCGGTTTTTCAACAAACCCTTTGACGCGACCGGAATCTTCCAATTGCATCACGCCGAACCCCTTGGCGTCTTCGCGGCTGACGGGCATGCAAGAAATGGTCACGTCGGCCCCCGATTCCACATGGGTTTCGATCAGATCCTGATAGTCCATCCGATAGAGTTGATCACCGGAAAGAATGACGACGTAGTCGATATCCGGTTGATCGAAGTAGATCAAGTTCTTTCGCACCGCATCGGCGGTTCCTTGGTACCAATCGGTGCCGCTGCCAGCGGTTTCCTGAGCCGCGAGCAATTCGACAAAACCACCGCTGAATTTGTCAAAGGTATAGCTGTTGCGAATATGGCTGTGCAGGGAGACCGAGAGGAACTGCGTCAGCACGTAGATCTTGTTGATGTCGCTGTTGAGGCAGTTTGAAATTGGGATATCAATCAGACGATATTTTCCGGCCACCGGCACCGCGGGTTTGCTGCGAATTGATGTCAGAGGTGCCAGACGTGTTCCACGACCTCCACCTAAAATAAGTGCTACCGCGTTCTTCATATTCAATTTCTGTTGTTTCCGTTTCCGACATTCAAGACACACCAAGATGAAAACGTTCTTCCGATCGTTTTACGTAATTACTAAAGTAAGGTTTTTAGTATCGAAAGTCAAAACAACCGCATGGCTTTCACAAATTATTCCTGACTTATTTCAAAAGTGAGCCGACGATTCACTGGTGACATAAATCATCTCACGCTGCGTCCCTCGCATGGCAAATTTTTTCGACAAACCTTAGGATAACTGACTTTCCTCGTTGCCGATTATCAGCTCTTGTGCCGCCATGCCTTCAGAGAATTCTCAGCCCCCTGCATCGGTCGAAGGTACGAACAATCCGATCAGCTTGAGAAGTATCTGCCTGAGCCCGTTTGGGCGGACGTTTTTCAGCTGCGTTTTAATGTGGTTGGCATTTCCGCCGATTGGATTTTCTTGGTTGGCTTGGTTGGCACCGATTCCGCTGTTGAGTTTAGTCTTGACCGCCCCGGAAGAAGGTAACCGCCTGTCGAACCTACGGCCGCGGGTGCTCAATCGCCCGATGATACAAGTCTGGTTGGCCAGCCTGATCTATTGGTTGGCGACGTTTTACTTCATACCGCTGCCTCACCCGATTTTGTTTATCGGCTGGATCGCACTGTCGGCGTATCTTGCCGTCTACACGCCGCTGTTGTTGGTCGTGGCGCGGACGTTGGCCCGGCGATGGAAAATTTCACCGCTGATTGGAATTCCAATCGCGTGGACGGGGCTAGAGTGGATTCGCATCAATTTCCTGACCGGGTTTGGGATGGTGGCGCTCGCGCACAGCCAGTACCCCAACCCACTGGTGATTCAGATTGCCGATATCTCGGGCGCCTATGCGGTGACCTTTGCCATGACCGCGTTTGCTGCCGGAGTTCTGTTTTGCTGCGACGCGTCGCGGCGAGTCCAAGGTTCTATCGCTTGCGTCGCGACCTTAGTTGTGGTGTTGGGATATGGAACGATGCGACTGAATCAAGTGAACCCATCCGAAACGAAAAGCGCATCCACCGAAACCGTCGCGCTGATCCAAACCTCAATTGACACTATTCTCAAACCCAAAACCGATGCACAGTTATTAAGTGGACTCAGCCACCTGCGTGACATCAACTGGGCCGCGCGGCAGGCCAATGATTCGATTGACTTGATCGTTTGGCCCGAGTCAAGCTATCCCTACGGCAACTATGTGTCAGGAGAAGACGGCGATCCAAGCTCAAAGGAAAGCGTCTTGATATCGCGTTCCAACCTCAAAGAAGTCTGGCATGAAATGGCCAACGCAGGAGGGCGGTTCCCAGCGGTGCCTACGATTGTCGGAACGTCCACTTTGGAGCTGGATCGAAAACAGGTCTTCAATTCGGCGCTGCTGCTGGATAACATGGGGCAACCCGCGCAGCGCTACGATAAAAATCACCGCGTAATGTTCGGGGAATACGTCCCGCTGCTGGAGTATTTCCCCGCGCTGATGCGGTTCTTGCCCATCAATACAAATCTAACGCCGGGTAACGAGGCCCAATTGTTCACAGCCGGCCGGTTAAAAATCGCCCCCAACGTATGCTTCGAATCAACGGTTCCGCATTTGATTCGCCGCCAACTGAATGAAATTGCCGAAACCAAGGGCGAACCGGACGTGCTGCTGAACATCACCAACGATGGTTGGTTTTTCGGAACGTCCTGCTTGGACCTACACTATGCCTGCAATGTGTTTCGCGCGGTGGAGATGCGGAAGCCGATGTTGGTTTGTGCCAACACGGGATTTTCGGGGCATATTGATCCGTGGGGAATCGCCCAAACCAAAGGACAGCGGCGAACAGCAGAATTTCTCATCTGCGAAATTGAGACCGGTAGAGAGTATCCCAGTTCGCCTTATCGAAGGATCGGTGATGTGATACCGATGATCATGGCCGCAATTTGCATCGCGGCTTTGGTCGGAGCGTGGCAAGGACGAAGCAAGTAGGCCGTACCAAGCCGTAGGCGCAGTTACGGCAAGCCATCGAGAAAGAGTCTCCTCAGAGAAAAACGAGAAAGAGCTCCGCGAAGCCGGAGCAGCGCCGGCCTAAGTTAAGCAATGAATACGAACCATTGGAAAGTCAAAGTACCTACCAATGACGACGGTTTTTCTTTGATTCGGCCAGCTCGATCCGGCCTACCAACTACCAACTACCAACTAAACTGCGCCTTTGTCGCCGTTGGTGACCAGCGTGCCAATCTTTTCACCGGTGACCGCTTTGATAATGTTTCCGTCCTCACGGAAGTTAAACACCATTATCGGCATGTTGTGTTCCATACAGTGAGAGATCGCGGTTGAATCCATGACTCGCAGATTCTTTTCCACCGCCGTTTGGAAACTTAAGTCCGAATACTGCTTCGCGTCTGGGTTCGTTTCAGGATCCGCATCATAGATCCCGTCCACGCGTGTGGCTTTCATCAGAATATCAGCGCCCAATTCCATACTACGCAGCGCCGCAGCGGTGTCGGTGGTCACAAACGGTCCGCCTGTTCCGGCGGCCAAAATTACGATGCGTCCCTTTTCCAGATGACGATGAGCTCGGCGACGAAGGTAGGGTTCGCAAATGCCGTCCATTTTGATCGCGCTCATCAGACGCGTCTGGCACCCCACCGATTCCAAAGCGTCTTGAAGCGCCAGTCCGTTGATGCAAGTCGCCAGCATTCCCATGTAATGGGCCGTTGCTTCTTCGACGACATCGTTCTTGGCTTTGAACTGGCTACCACGCAGAATGTTGCCTCCACCAATAACCACCGCAATCTCGCAACCCAATTTCTGAGCCTCGTAGACTTGCTGTGAGATGTGGACGACTTCGTCCATGCTGATCCCACGTTCGCCAGAGGGACTGAAGCTCTCGCCAGAAAGTTTGAGGATGATTCGTTTATAGACGGCGGTGCTCATAGTGGTCTTCTGAGATAAGGCAGCGATAGAAAAAACAAATACGCCGAAGAATATGCTTGCACTGCCCCAATCTGTCAACCGGGGCCTTAACAGCCGCTAATAAGCCACTTCAAAGCCACTTCACGTAAAAAAACACCAGTGACCCGTATGCCACTGGTGTTCGTAAATTTTGGTTCCCTAATTTTGGTTCCCAATTGCAGGGCCAAATCAATGACGCAGGGGTTAATCAGTAATCTCAGGTGATTGTCGTCGAACCAACATGGTGCCATTGTCTGCGACGGAGAACAGCGGACGATCGTAAGATCTATACCAACCGCGTCCCTGTGGCTTGAATGAGATACCCACGAACAGGTTCCACGCTTCGTTGAGGTTTCCGCCTTGGAAGTTTCCTGACGCAGGAACCACATCGTCGTTCAAATAAGCGGTGAAGCCTGACTGGAATGAGATGTAATCGGTCACGGGCAAATCGACATCAAAGCCAACAATGGTCTGAGACGCCTCGCCCCAGCCAACAAATCCCTCGCCCCAACCGCCCCAAGGCGCCATGTGACGGTAGTACAACCGATAGTTATCGTCGGTCGTCTGAAAGAAGTCAAAGAATTGATTACCGTTGAAGGCACCGTCGGTGAATTCGTCTTGGACACCCGTCGCGTAACGGAATCCCAGCGTATGGCCGCCCTGATAGACCCAGCCAAGGTCAGTCCGAATCTGCACAAGGTCCGATTCGGTGAACCACTCTTCGTGGAGAATATCGGCCACCGCACCAAACTGCAGTCCATAGTCCACGCGCCGGTAAAGGCCCGCAGTGACAAAGGTCTGGCGGCGGTCTTCGTTGGTAAATTCGTTGCCGTTGAAATTCGTGTTGACGCTTCGAATACCGAACTGTCCCGATAGGTAGCCGCAAGAAAGTCGGCAAAGGGGAATACCTAAGTTGAATCCACCGTAAAACCCAAAACTGGAATCGCTGGCCAAGTTGTTATTGTTGATCGGCAAGCTCTGCCCTGGTTCGGTGAACAAGGGGTTTTGAAACGCGGTCGCTCCACCAAAGTATTCTCCGGTTCGAAGCGCTTTGCCGATGTTTCCAAGCCAACAATGTCCGGGAGGGCATCCTCCGCGTCCACAGCATCCGCCGTCGATCATCGGTGCCGTGCCGCACGCGAATCCAGTTGAGCATTCTCCACATCCGCAGTCGGTCGCAAAATAGTCATCATGGATGACGTTGTCGTAAACCGTGCCGCTGTTGACGATCTCTCCGCCAGCGTAAGTTGAACCAACGATTTCGCCCTGCACAACAGAGCCCTCGATGATCGGTGATCCGCCGTGGATCATCTGAGCCACACGTGCCGGTTTCCGATGCGAGCCGCCCGACCGCGGTGTCGTCACGACCGCCGAAGCGACGCGTTCATTGGGTCGGGGATTGAGATTCCGCGTTGAAACGACCTTCGAAGTCGGTTGCGCAACGGTCTTGATCGCTCGCTTGGCCCTTTGACTTTGGACCTCTTGAGCTGCCGACGCGGGAACGACCATCGACTGGTTGCTGCGGGCGCGAGCGCGTTCCATCGCGGCTGCCCGACGTTCAAATTCGGAGCTCTGCCAAGCCATTGCTTGGGTCGAGATCGCCATGGTGGAGATCGCAACAAACAATGCAAGGATCGTTTGACGATTGGGGAAAGAAAACATTTCGACCGTCCTGTTCAATGGATAAGCACCTTCTTCTTCATCCGCCCATGCAGACAGAGAAAAGACGCCGTTGGAAAAGTCATCGGCACCGAAAAGGTCATCGCTTTCGCCAAAGTCAGAATAATCAGAAAAACTCTGGCAGACCTCCTAGATTAACATGCATTTATGCTGTGATAGCAGGCATGCTGTGGTCTTGGTGAGATTTGAGGCTGGCGTAGTGGACGAGGTCACGGGTCCGGCATCTCCATTGACCTTTGAAGTTGACCGTTTAATGCAGATGCTGGATTCGTGACCTCATCCACTACCCTTAAGATTCTTCTGGCGCTGTTTAAAAAAACAAAAGGCCACGCCCAGCGGTAACTCGACGTAGCCTTTTCTATTAGTCGTATTTGGTTCTGATCGGCGCTAAACCATGATCAAACTCTCCAGCAACAACCTCAGCTTTCGAAGTTCGCCATCATGATCAAGATCCGGGTCTTCGGACGGCTGAATGTCGACGCAAAGGGCGCGCTGGTATTTGACTTGGCGGAGCTGATTGATAATCCGCCCGTAATCAACGACTCCTTGGCCAACCATCACCTGCAGTTGTTCACCGGTTGAGTCTCGCAGGTAGACATTGTGGACGTACTGATACAGTTTCTCATAAGCCGTCGTTTCGGGATCACCAAACATGTAATGGCTGGGGTCCAGCGACAAACCAAGCCCTTTCACATGCCCGCAGATCACACTGACGGTGTCCGTATCGGCCGACAGGGCTCCGACCTTAGAACGCATCGCCACCCGCACACCATGTCGTTCGGCGATTTTCACCAATTCTTTATAGCGTTCCACTTCTTCATTAAACGGCGTTCCGTGTTCACCCGATGGCACCGTCAGCGTGACGATCTTCGCCGCCTTGGCCAGTTCGCAGCACTTTTTAAACGTGTCAAAGTACGCTTCGCCTTGCTCGGCGATATTGAGATACAATCCACTCACGATCAACCGCTGCGTCGACATGCAAGTATCATAGGCGGCTTGAAAATCGTTCATGATCGTTGACGGTTTAAGGTGTTGACCGTCTTCATCGACCATGATTTCGATGTGAGAGAACTCTAGATGAGCTAATTTTTCGATAGCCTGATCAAGAGGAAGATCAGGGTAGCATTGCGTAGTTGCGGCAACAAACACACGCAGACTCCTTTTGCGCGACATGTAACTTGCGAAATCCAAGACACGGTGTCGGATTCACAGACGGTAACTTACGGCGACTGGGGAAATTTTTCAACACCAGTGTTGCCTTAGCTGGAACTTGGCGGCTGGATTTCGCTAAAATTAATATTCGCTGTCGTGCTGGCCGCGCGAGAATCCGTCGCCGCCTGGAAACCACGATTTTCGTAAACTTCGTCAATCAAGAAATAAGCAATTCGTTTGAGGAGCTTTTATGTCGTTACTATCTCGTGGCACGTTTCAAAAACGCGTTTGGAGTATGGTTTGTGTGATCGTGATGTTTTGTCCGATCCTGTTCCTCTCAAACGCTCTGTTCGCTCAAGAACCGGCGTCACCTCAAGCCGTCGCGTCTGCTCAGCCCGAGCAAAAGGAGCTGATCGAGAAGCTGTCCAAGGCGATATCCAACACAAAGTGGACCGGCAGCTTCACCGTCATTGGCAACGAGGCCAATCCCAAGACCGAGTCGTACGAAATTAAGGACGCTGAATATCAAGGTGACGACAAGTGGCTGCTGACGGCGCGCATTGCTTACGGGGACCGCGACGTGACGGTGCCTATCCCGTTGGAGATCAAATGGGCGGGAAGGACGCCGGTGATTACGGTGGACAATCTTACGATCCCGCCATTGGGAACATTTGATGCGCGCGTGCTGATCAGGCGTGGCAGCTACGCCGGCACCTGGGCTCACGGGAAAAAAGGTGGCCACCTTTTCGGGAAATACGAAAAAACCGAGCCGGCAGATCCGCCATCAGATGAAAAATAATCGCCGTAAATTACTTGTCGCAGCCTTTTTTTCCGACATGAATAGTGTTGCTCTGCGGTTTCCCCGCCTCGTCGTGTAAGATGGAGTTCTCCGTTTGATCTCACCTCTCATCGAAACATCATCATGATAACTTCGACTAAGTTCCACGTTTTGATTCCTCTGTTGCTGTCGCTGATCTGCGTCGGTTTGAACAGCCTCCAAGCTCAAACGGTTGTGTTCAACACAAACCTTGGCGACATAAAAGTCCAGCTAGACAGCGCTGCCGCACCAGGCACCGTGCAGAACTTTATGTCTTACGTAAACGCCGCCGCCGGCAGCAACTACGACGGTAGTTTCTTCCATCGCTCTATCAATAATTTTATCGTTCAAGGCGGAGGCTTTTATGTTCCCGTGGACGGCTCGGTGATCCCAGTGCCTTCCCAGCCGCCGATTGTGAATGAGTTTGGAGTATCTAACACTCGCGGCACCATTGCGATGGCAAAATTGGGTGGCGACCCCGACAGTGCAACCAATCAATGGTTTTTTAACACCGCCGACAACAGCGCCAACTTGGACAACCAGAACGGCGGCTTTACTGTTTTCGGAACCGTTACTTCAGGCATGGAGGTCGTCGATGCGATCGAGAATTTGCCTGCCTTTGACCTAGACGGACCGAATTCAACGACATTCAACAATGTGCCCTTGACCAACAATGGATCGGATTTTGTCGTTATTAACCGCATCATAGTGCTGGGGGATATTAACCTCGACGGCACCACCAACTTTGTAGATATCGCGTTTTTTATCGCGCTTCTATCTTCTAATGGTTTCCAAACCGAAGCGGATTGTAATTGCAGTGGAACGCTCGACTTCTTGGATATCGGGCCGTTCATCGAAATCTTGAGCGGTCAATAGCTCACGCCAAACCGGGCGATCTCAGAAGGCTACCCCGCTGGCTCGGCGTCTTCTACAATCAGAGCCATGTCCCCGCATCCTAACTCTGCTGCAAAACCCTCTTGGCATTTTGCGCTATTGATTGCGATCCCCGCATTGCTGCTGTGGGGCATCTTTTCATTTTCGCCAAATTTCAATTTCACCGACATGGCGACTCAAAAGTCGATTCCGCTCGGTGCCGACTATCTGTAAGAGTACACCGGCGGCTGGATGCTGTCCGGAGCCCCCCTCATCTTCGCACTTCGCCTTACGAATTAGAAGCTTTCAAAAAGCGGCAGCACGACTCTAAGATGACCGGCTTCACTTGGGACCAAAGCCAATATTTCCCGCCCGTCTATCCACCGTTTTGGTACGCAGCGGTCAGCCCTCTTTCGCATCTCCATTACGATCAAGCCGTGCACGTGTGGGCGGGGCTGATGACAGCCTGTTTGATCATCGCTTTGTTGCTGATCTATAGATTCACCGACGTCCCCGTGTTTTTACTGCTGATCCTCTGCCTCTCCACGCCCGTCATCCACAGCATCAGCTCCGGGCAAAAAGGAACGTTGCTGTTGCTGATCTTTACCGTCAGTTTCGTTCTGCTGAAGAAACTCCAGCCGGTCAAATGTGAAGTCGGGCGGCTATGATCTGGCGAAAAGCTATTCCCTGTGGAGCGCCTGGCAGATGCTGATCCCTCACAGCCCAACGGCCAAACTATTAACGGGTCTGACCACCATTGAGGTTTTGGGCGGAGCGCTGGTTTTTCTACGACGGCTACCGCGCGATAGAGATGACAGCCTGGACCTTGCCTTCGCGGTGATAGTGCTGGTCTCGGCGATCACCGCGCCGCATTTTATTACTACGATCTAACCATGCTGATCTTGCCGGCGGCCATCTTTGCCACCAGAGCCGCTCAAACGAAATTCAGCCGTGTGCAATGGATGCCCTTCATCCTAATCGCCGCCGCGATGTTCGGCAGCGCACTGATCGAGCAAATCGGACTGACGACCAACGTTTCGATCGGGCCGATGCTACTAATCGCAGCCGGCGTTTATGCCATCCGCAGCAACTATGATCCCCCCCGGGAGGTCGAGGCTCCGCCGGAGACCTAGAAACGGTTCCGCGATTGAGAAAGCGTAGTGGATGAGGCCACGAATCCAGCAGCTGAATTAAACGATGCGTTCAATTCTGAACCAGCGGGGAATGCAGATGCCGGACTCGTGACCTCGTCCACTACCCAAAAAGAATCAACTTTGCACAAGGCCTTCCGCGGCGAGGCTGTCATTCTATCAAATGCTTGGAACATATCGTTGGCTTAGAACATATCGTTGGCTTAGAGCATATCGTTGGCTTAGAGCATATCGTTGGCTTGGAGCATATCGTTGGCTTGGAGCATATCGTTGGCTTGGAGCATATCGTTGAAATGGCAACCCGACGCGTGAGCGAGGAGCCTTGCTGATCCCCGCTATTCCTCGCTAACGCATATTGAAGCTGCGCTGTTGGAATCACGAAGTGATGGCATGCAAAAGCCTCGGACGCAAGTCCGAGGAAAGATTGATCATTGGTGCCGCTACTCCTGAAAGGACGACATGAATTTGACCACCAACACCATGTCGTGCTTTCAGCACTCACCGGTGACTTTCGCGGATCTAATCCATGGACTTGCGTCCATGGCTAGTGCATGCCGTGCTTTCAGCACTAATAACGCGCGACTTCAAAACTAACGCGTCGGGTTGCCAATAAAATGACAGCCTCGGCGGAAATCCTACTGTTCCCCGAACCCTTCGGTCTCATTTCCATCTTTGTCATACCGCATCAAACCGAAGTAGAAGAACGTGAACAAACCGATCGGGAACGCCGAGAAAAACGAGAAATGGATCAGCGACCCCGCCAGCGCGCCGCCGCCAAAAATAATCAGCCATAGCCACCAGGTGTCACGCAGTAGAGCTCGGTAGCGTTTCATAAAAATTTTGCGTCAAAGAAAACGAATGGGGCTGTCCAACAATCTAAGCCCAATCCTATCCCCACGTTCCCAATCACTCAACCTCATCGGGATCCAGCTCGTTGAATTTCTCGATGAGATTCAAAATCTGCCGATAGTTTTTGTCGGTAATCTGAGCCGCCACTTTCAAATGTTCGGCTTCAGGAAACGCCTGCGACAATTTGAGTATGGGCTCCATCCACGTTTGAATGATCTTAAACTGACTTCGAATCACCGACAAAAATGCCTTGGGGATTTTATTGACCACTTCAATCTGTGGTTGCAACACTTGCGGCGCTGCCGGAGATCCAGCCACTGCCGCTCCAGCCACTGCTCCCGCGGCCCCGCCCATCATTAATTCCTTCATTTGTTCTGCCGTCTGATTGAACTTCGATAGCTCCGCCACCGCGTGAGAGACTTCGCGCATCGTCGCGGTCTGAACGGGCGTGGCGTGCACCGCCCCATCGGCCAACCGCTGCACGCCGTTTTCAAGCGCCGTGCGAATGTCTTTGAGCCCTTCACCAAAGGTCATCATTTGTCCGATGATCTGGCCCAACTGATCATCGCCGGTCGCGCCCAGCAACAGGTTCCGCTGATAGGTGCGTTTGATGTCTTCCCACCGCTGCAGGTCTGCGCCTTCAAGTTCGCCCATCAGTTCCTTGAGTTTCAGCAGGTTCGCTTGAGCCCCAGTCGCTAATGTCTGAGCTTGATTGTTGTAGTGCGAATGGATCAGCGTCGCCAATTCTTCGTCGTTCATCACAGGCGAAATCTCTTCGGCGATCTTATTCATATCACGATAAGACCCCTGCAACTTGAACGCCGGTTCGGTGCGATACTCGTCCGACTGAGCCGCTGATTCGATGTACTCGCGATTAACCCGCAGCACCACGTCGCGGGCCCGAATCAGTTTCTGCATCACGCTGCGAAACTCATTGATCTCTTCGATCGAGTAATCGGATTCCAACGAAATGCCTTGAGGATTCTCTTGGGTCGCCATTTTGATGATCGAGTAAACATCGTTGCGCGACCGCGTCCCCAATTTGGCCAGCGTCGCATTGGACGTCAAACAATTCTCTAAGTAGCTCAACTCAAACGCGTCGAAATTGTCGCCAATCACGTCGCCCAAGTTATACGTATCGGCCCGTGAAGCCAGCATGTCAGGAATCTGAAACTTCTGACCACTTTCGGTGTACGGGTTACCCGCCATCACGACCGCAACTTTACGGCCACGCAGATCATAGGTCTTCGGTTTCCCGTTGAAGACACCTTCAATCCGCCGCGTCGCATCACACAGTGAAATGAATTTTTGCAAAAGTTCTGGATTACAATGTTGGATGTCGTCCAGATAGATCATCACATTGTCGCCCATCTCCAGGGCAAGATTCAACTTTTCGATCTCTTCGCGGGCACTGGCGTTAGGCGCCTCTTTCGGATCCAGCGATGTCACCTGATGTCCAATCGCCGGTCCATTAATCTTCATGAACGTAATCCCAAGTCGATTGGCGATGTACTCCATCAAGGTTGTTTTTCCGTAACCCGGTGGCGAGATCAGCAGCAACATGCCCATTAAATCAGTACGCTTCTGTTCGCCGGCGACGCCCATCTGTTTGGCCAAGTTCGCACCCACCATCGGCAAATACGTATCGTTGATCAATCGGTTGCGAATAAACGACGTCAACACGCGCGGCTTAAACTCTTCCAAACGCAGTTCTTCTCGGCGCTGATCAACGACGTCGCGTTTCAACTCGTTATACGCCAAGAATCGCGGCACGCTGGTCTGTTCAAATTTCCCCAACCGCGTTTTAAATTCGTGATAATCCAAGCGGTAGTTGCGTTGGTCAACCAACCGATGATCACCCAACAGTCCCTCCAACGGCATCACCGTCGGAACGTCTACCACGCGCCGCTGCCCGATGGTTTGGTCAGTCAACGCCATCGCTGTTTCATTAACGTAACCTGTCCAATCTTCGTTTTGCCCTTCACTGGCAACAAATGCACCGACCCAGTCTTTGGCAATTTGAAATCGGTCGGCCGTGTCGAGATCCGTAGAGGTGATCGAATCATTGAACGTTTTGTCGGCAGACTTCCGTTTAATAAATTGGGCAAACGCCCCCGCCAATTCAGAAGCCGGTTTGCTAATGATGAACTTGTCGCCAGCACATAACTGATCGAACAGGTAATTGGCGGCTTCGGCCGAACTGCCCGTTTCGCCAAAACCAATCTGCGTTGCAAGTCCTTCTGTCAGCGCTGCCAAACGATCGACGTACTTATTGCGGTCGGCGATCTGACCAAAAATCGACTGGGCTGACTTCAAAGAAGCGAATTTCGCCGCCCACTGGTCGTAGCTGGCGACCGATTGCGTTTTCAAATCTAACCAAGCCAAACCACCGATCGTGCGTGCCGCGGGTGTGTACTTGAGCAGGTTTAAATTTTGTTCCAATTGCAGCAGCGCCGTCAGGATCTTCAGCGCGTCCAGATCGTGCACGCCTTTGATGTAACCTTCGGCATACCGCGACGCCATGAATTGCTGGACCGTTTTAAGCAGGTCGGCGTCTTCCATCTTCGCCAGTTCAGCGGTGGCAGGCAGTTCACCTTCAACAGACGCCGCTAACATTTGCCGGCACAAATATTCAGCGCGGTAGACGTCGCCGTCTTCGGACACCAACGCCTGCTCCCATACCGAACGTGTATCTTCCAATTCCTGATTATCGACGGCTTCGAAAAAATTGGTGCCGCTCAAGTGAAAGAACATTTCTCCTTGCTTCACCACGGTCGTCAAATCTAATGGCTGCACGTTGACGGTGAACTTGTGTTTGCCAAACTGAATGATATTTTCGCCATCGACGAACAGTTCATTCTTGTCGCGCAACTGACGAACGGCATCCTCGCGCACCGTCTTCAACCGACTCTGCAGATCGTCGACCTTAACCGACTCCTCCATCTCGGCCAGCTGCTCTACGATGTCGCGGACCTTGTCGATCATCAGGTCGGCCGCGAAATAGCTGTTGATCTCGTCAACGGTTTTAAAACTGCTGACACGCGACCGGATGCTTTTGAGGATTCGGTCCGCTGATTCCGAAAGCACGTTCGCCCGTTTGCTGGCGGCTTCAGTCAGTTGGATTTTCCGCGTGTCAAACGCGGCGTAAATCTCTTCGCGTTTTTCCGTCAGCTGCAAAACAAAATCATCAAACTCGGAAAACCGCCCCTCAAGTTCCTCGACCTGCACCATCATTTTGGTCAAGTACTCATCACACTTAGCAGGCGTATCGCACACATCCAAGTAATTCACGACCGCTTGGCTGATCAGTTTGATCTGCGAATTGAATTCTGCAACGCCTTCGACCGACATCAAAGCTTGCGATTTCTTCTTCAGTTCGGCGCGTGTTTGATTCAAATTGGAATAGATCGACGAAATGTTGTCGATGATGCGGGTGCGCTGAGTCGCGTCGTCGATTTTGAGGTTGCTGACGATGTCGATCAGCATCTCCAGTTCGCTGCCGGTGTTGGAGATTTCCTCGCCCAACGTTTTGGCTTGCTGAGCCGTCTCAAGAGCGTCGATTTCGGTGCGGTTTTGGTTGACGCGTTCCTGGTAAGGGGAAAGCGAATCCTCTCTCAGCAGAAACTCAACGCACTTCTGCGATAGCCGGTCGGTGTTCTCCGAGATCTTTTGCTCAAGTGATTCAACCTCCTCAAGATCAACGTACTTCAGCTCTTTCAGCGAGATAACCTGCCCACGCACCGTCCGCAGTTGCGTCAGCGCTTCCACAAAATCGTCGATGTGGCGAAACTGCTTGGTCGCGGCGTTGGAGACGGCGTCCAGTGCTTCTTTAGAAGCCGTTTTGAACTGTGTTTCTGTGCTCTTGCGAATCCGGACGACTTTCTCAAATTCGTCCACCGCCGCGGTCGCCGCCTCGCGAATTGCGCCCAGCGGTGTGCCCAGATCGGCCGCTTGGTCTTCGTTGATCCAGAAGTAGCCGTCGATCAAGTCCGTGGTCTTCTTCGACAAATCCAGATACAGATTCGCGTAAGAATCGTCTTGGCCGATCAAGTTCAGGATCTCATGCGATTCAGCCATCGCACGGACGATTTCTTTGTTACCGATCTTGTAGATATACGAATCGGTTTTCTCATCCTGAGGCAGTTCCTGACCTAGAAACGGCGTTCGCCACACTTGCAGCGCGTGATGTTTCTGCGGTTCGATGTCACTGCGGAAGTAAACCAGCATTCCATCGTCAAAGATCGAGAATCCGTTACACACGATCGGCGATGCGACTTCCTGTTCGATCATGTTGTACGCCAGCAGCACGTACTCACCAGTCGATTGATTGTAGAAGACGTACAAATAGTCTTCACCGTTTGGCGAAGCGATCCGCCGATCAAACGCAAGATCCTTGACGTTGCTGTCAAATGTTTTCGCAACGCCTGTCTGCAAGTAGTATCCGTTGGAGAAGATCAAACCATGATCTTCGGGCAACAAAATACAGGCATCGGCGATCGCATCGAGCCGTTGAGCCGTTTGTTTCTTTTGATTGAAGACCAGATAGCGGAAGTGATCTTCGTTGAAGGGTTTCATCTTCAACAGAATTACATTGCCCACGATCGCGTAGAAAATCTCCGCGTCATCCAAAGTCTGATCTGGATCGTCGACCGGTTCGGCGTAGATACCGCTGCCATCGTCGGTGTTGTCTTCGACTTTGATCGTTAGATCACCACCGACCGTTTCGACGAAGACTAAATCGTTGATCGAAATGTGAGGATGAGCACCGCCACGATGCATTTCGCGGGTCGTTTTGAGCCAGCGAAAATCATGTTGCTCGGGAGCCGAAATTTCATGGTGGCTGCGGTTGTCGATGTACTGCAGCCGATCACCGTCGATCAGAAATTTGAACGACTTGGTGTCACTGAAGGATTTGCCGGTCTGAAAGATCAAAAACAGATGGACGCCAGCGCGATGAAAGCGCTGAAACCGAGTGTCCTTATAGTATTTGTAGAGCGCCGTAAAATCGACTTCGAACTGCCCGTCAGTGATCAGATCAATCGGCTGGCTGTGAAACTCGCCATCGGAAAACGAGTACACCGCAAACACGTCCGACAGCGCGGTGGTTGACCGCAGGCCCATGTGGACGTTGTAACCGAAGATAAATTTGTCACCGATCGCCAACATGTCCGCGGCGGTGCAATTGTTGTCGGTGGCAATGCGTTGCGTCGAAACCAATTCTGTCGGGATCGAACCGAAAACCTCTCGCCGATCCGCGTTCAGCAGTTCCAACCGCTCCCGTAGTTCAGCGGCGTGCGACTTCAACCGGTTCTGGATGATCTCGTACGTACCGCGCTCAAGCCCATCGGCAGGCTGTGCCGAGGACTCGTCGGGGTTCGGGTTTTCGATGGATGGGTTTTCAGACATAAATCAGCAGAAACGATTCTGTGGTACGAACGCGTAGGATGGGCACTCCTGCCCGTCCAAAACTCGGCCTCAACAAACTTGCAACTCAGCCTAAGCTCAATCGCAAGAAGCTCGGGCAAGAGTGCCCAAGCTACCGATTGAGATGAACGGCTTAGCCCTTGGCCGTTGCAACAGCGTCAATAACGGTGGCCGCTTTTTGATTGGCCACTCCGGCTTTGTTCGCCATTGTCATCATTGACGTGAGTTTACCTAGCACGCCTTCGTCTGTTGTTTTCCCGATCATTTGGCCGATCAGAGCTGCGACGGAGAGGTTTTTCAAATCAGCGCTGCTGATATTGAACATCTCGACATACTCCTGAACCTGCTCCGTAAAGTTTTCTCGGTCGCCGGTGAAGAACGTATCCTTCACATCTTTAAGCACAGTGCTGCCTTCGACCAAACGATCGACTTGGCGGCCCGCGGTGACCGAGTTCACGATGCTGTCGAAGAATTTATTGTCACCACCAACGATATCGATGTTGGCGGACTTAAGCGATTCAGCGACCATCAAAGCCTGAGCTTCGGCGATACGCTGCTGAGCGGCGATGGCTTCGAGTTCGATCTCTTTGGCCTTGTTCAGCTCAAGCTTAAACTCTTCGTGTTCGCGTCCGACGCTGTCGAACAGTTTCATCGCTTCGGCCTTCTCGGTGATACCTTTGGCGTCGGCAGCGAACTTCAATTCGGCAACTTCGGCTTCGGCGGTGCCTTCTTTCTTGAGGGCTTCGGCCTTAGAAATGGTAACTTGAGCTTCAGCCAAACCTTGGGCGGCGACTTCGGCTTGCGTCGCTTCGGCCAACATTTTCTTGGCTTCGGTTTCTTTTTCGGCGGCTTGCTTGTTAGCGTCCGCTTTGACGACGATCGTCTGAGCTTCCAGATCGGCCGCGTCTTTGTTTGCCAAAGCCGCTTTGACCTGTTTCACCATCGCTTGTTCGGCCAACTCTTGAGCCTCGGTGACGGCGACTTGCTTCTTACGTTCGGCCGAAGCAAACTCACGGGTGTCTTTAATCTTCTCTTCTTCTTCGACAACCGCCCGTTCGACGATGACGCGTTCGCGGATGACGTCTTGGATGTTTTTCTTTTCGACTTCGACCGCTTTTTCTTTGTCGATCTGAGCCAACGTGACGATGCGTTCGCGTTCGGTGATTTCCAAACCACGATCTTTCTCGACTCGTTCAGTTTCGACCGCGTCCGTCCGTTCTTTGCTCTTGGCCGCGACGATGATCGAACGCAGTTTGTTCTCTTCGGCGACTTGGATGGCTTCTTCAGCTGTGATGCGCGCCGTTTCCTTACGTTGCCGCTCCTCTTCTTGAACAACGGCCGCTTCGGCTTGCTCTCGCGCCATAATTTCGGCGATTTCACGTGTCTGCTTCTCTTCGGCTTCGGCTTGCTGACGTTCAAGGTTAAGGATCGCTTCGCGGGCCTCGACATCTTGCTTCTTCAGCGTCTTCTCTTTTTCGCGTGTAATAAAGTTAGCGCGTGTTTGCTCGTTCGCGGTCAGATCCGTGATCTTTTTGATACCTTCGGCGTCCAGAACGTTATTGGGATTCAGCTTCTCAAGGTCCGTCTGTTCAAGGTAGTCGATCGCGGCGCTGTCCAAGACGTAGCCATTGAGATCGGTGCCAATGATGTCGACGATCTGTTCGCGGAATTCGTTCCGCATGTTGTACAGTTCAACGAAGTTGAATTGCTTACCCACCGTTTTCAGGGCCTCGGAGAATTTAGGCTCAAACAACGCACTCAGCGCCGCTTCTTCAGAGGCTCGGCGGCAACCCAAAAATTGAGCCACGCGTTTGACGTCTTCGATTTGTTTGTTAACGCGGACGAAGAACACCACTTTGATGTCGGCACGAATGTTGTCCTTACAGATCAAACCGTCTTCGCCGCTTCTGGCGATCTCGATGCGTTTTACCGAGATGTCCATCAGTTCGACTTTGTGCAGGATCGGAATGACAACCATACCGGAGAAACTGACTTTCGTTCCTCCCATACCGTTTTTGACCAAAGCCGAACCTTGAGCGACCTTGTGCCAGCACCGCACGATCAAAACGGCCAGTCCGATCAACAAAAGCAGTACGATGCCTAGGACAACCAAGCCCAGTTCACCAAAGAATCCTGCTGCGATGAAGGGCGTGAATAAAAGGTTGTTCGATAGAATCAGCATTCGGTTTTCTCCCACTTCGATAATTCGACTGTGTAAACGTCGGTTTGTTCGTTGTACGCGATTATTTTTGCGGCATCGCCTTTGGCCAATTGAACGCCCGGTAAAGTCCGCGCGTTCATAGTAATTTCGGGACCATCAGTAGTCAGTTCGACTCGCCCCGATTCGGTTGTGACTGTGCTTGAGGTGACGGTCGTGATTGATCCAATTAATCGTTCACGAGCGTCTTGAAATTCGTCGTAGTTCTTAAACCCTTTTGCCAACGGCATGATGGCTAATTTGGTCAAGAATAAACTTACACACACACACGGAAGCAAAATCGCCAACGAAATCAGCACGCCCTGATCAGGGTTGATCAGATGGTTAACGCTGACGGTAATGATCCACCAGATAATGATGAAGAAACTTCCCACGATCACGATCGGCACGTCTTGCATGTTCAAAAAATGAGTCAGCGAGGCAAAGATGCCTGGCCCACCAACTTCAAATTCCATATCCCCATCGACATCCGCATCAAAGTCGAGATCAATCGCGTCCATGCCAATGAAACCGATGATGATCATGATCCAATACAACAACACTAAACCGACCAAGACGGTCGGAATGAAGTTGGCAGCGGAGGTGATTTCGTTGAAGAATTCCATGACTTCTTTTTCTGCATCGTGTGCGTAAGGGTCGAAAACAATAGTTTGCGGCTAAGGGTTGTCAGACGAAAAACGGTCGTTTTCCGATGGCAAGACAAAGCAGCAGCCTTTTCAAGGTGCCTTTGCCCGAGTCGGCCGTTGTTCCTGTGCCGGTCATTCCGATTGTAGCTTTCGCGCGAACCGTTATGTCGCAAACTGATGTTCGATTTATGTTCGCCAGAGAGGCGGAGATATTGGGAAAATTCCAGTTGGGGCTGCTCGAGCCCTTGGGCGGCGTCTCTTATTGGTCGCGAACGGGTAAAGGTGCAGTGCCAAGACCCAGCTGTAGATTTCGCAACCCGAACGCGTAAGCGAGGGAACTTGCGGTAACCAATAATCCCTCGCTCGCGCGTTCGGGTTGGGATTCTTCAAGCATTCTCATGGGAAGCATCTGACCAACCGCCCCCTAGCCGCGCTCTTTCAACTGAACTTTCGCCCCCGAAATGAGCGATATTGTTCTCAACCCAATTTTTTGGCCGCCGATTACCAGATACGTTGATTATCTTAAAATCCAAACACTGGACGGTATTTTTATATGGCTATTTTCAAAGTGCCAAAAATGACCACAATTGGCCCTTCAAATAGCACTTGCTCTTAAACAGCTCACAACCAAACCCATTTTATGTCAAACGCAACGCTCAATAATTGGACCCCGTCATCGTGGCGGAAGAAACAGGTTCTTCAGCAGCCGACTTACCCCGATCAGGAGAAGCTCCAGGACGCCGTCGCGCGGCTGGGCCAGCTGCCGCCGTTGGTGACCAGTTGGGAGATCGAAAGTCTGAAGGATCAGCTGGCCGAAGCGGCGCGTGGCAAAGCGTTCCTATTACAAGCCGGCGACTGTTCCGAAAGCTTGGATGATTGCGAACCCGATGCGTTGGTCCGCAACCTCAAAGTGCTAATGCAGATGAGCTTTGTCTTGATCTACGGATCGCTGTCAAAGGTCATTCGCGTTGGACGCATCGCAGGTCAGTACGCCAAACCGCGCTCCAACGACAAAGAAACGCGCGACGGGCAGACCTTGGACGTTTACCGAGGCGACCTAGTCAACCGGTCTCCATTCACCGAGAGTGATCGCGTTCCGGATCCTGAATTGCTGCTGCGAGGCTATGAACGGGCGGCGCTGACGTTGAACTTCATCCGCGGATTGACCGCAGGTGGGTTTGCGGACATGCATCATCCCGAGAACTGGGATCTTGATTTCGCCAGCGATTCGCCTCGCGCCGACCAATACCATGAGATGGTGACTTCGATTACGAATTCTCTGCGTTTCATGGAAGCGGTCATGGGTGCCTCGATCCGGCAGAGCGATTCGGTCGAAGTGTTCACGTCGCACGAAGCGCTGCACTTGGAATACGAACAAGCTCAAACACGCCGCGTGCCGCGCCGCGATGGCTGGTACAACATGAGCACGCACTTGCCATGGTTGGGGTACCGTACGCGCGACGTCAACGGAGCTCATGTGGAGTACCTCAAAGGCATCTGCAACCCGGTCGGTATCAAAGTCGGACCAAAGTTCGATCCTGACGAATTGGTGAACTTGATCAATGTGCTCAACCCCGACGAAGAACCCGGACGAATCACGCTGATCCATCGTTACGGCGTCGACGAAGTGGAAGAGAAGCTGCCGATCATTATTGATGCAGTGGAAGCCGCCAATTTAGACGTGCTGCACTGCTGCGATCCGATGCACGGGAACACGTTCTCCACTAAGACCGGCATTAAGACACGCAGCTTCGAAAAAATTGCCTCCGAACTGGAATCGCAATTCAAAATCCACGCTGCCAAAGGCACGATCCTGGGTGGTGTGCATCTGGAACTGACCGGCGACAACGTCACCGAATGTGTCGGCGGCGTGTCTAATGTGAGTGAACCCGATTTGGAGCGTGCCTATAAAAGCGCCGTTGACCCGCGGTTGAACTACGATCAAGCGATGGAGATGGCCTTCTCGATCGCCGATTACATGAAGGGCAGACGCTCGGTCGAATCTGAGTCTTCGTGAGGTCTTGGTCCACCCAAGACGTCAGCGCTCGCCCACGACAAACCAATAAAACTACTTCCCCTTAAATTAGCTGCTGCGGAACATGGTTACTTCGGATCAATTATCGGAGACGCAGAAAGCGATCGTCCGACGTTGTGAAGAACGTTTGGGCTACCGCTTTGATGATCCCACGCTGATCGTTGAAGCGGTAACCCATTCGTCCTTCGCTGACACGCGACTCAATTCTTACGAACGGATGGAGTTTCTGGGCGATTCGGTTCTGGGGTTTGTGGTGTGTGATTACTTGTTCCACGAGTTCCCGGAATATCTTGAAGGTGATCTGACCAAAATTAAATCCAACGTCGTCAGCCGTAGGACGTGTGCCAAGATCGGCCGCGAGATGCAGCTGCAAGAACTGCTGGTGGTCGGCAAGGGCGTCGGTTCTGCGGGAGGGCAAGTCCCTGATTCTCTGTTGGCCAATGTGTTTGAGTCGATCGTAGGAGCGATCTTTTTAGACGGCGGCGTGAAAGCGGCTCGTGAGTTTTTAATGCCTTTTGTGATTCGGCACGTCGAAGAAGCCGATGGTGGCGGGCTGGACATCAATTACAAATCCCAGCTCCAGCAATACGCCCAGAAGCGATTCGGTCTGCCGCCGTTTTACCAGTTGCTCGATGACTGGGGCCCCGACCATTCCAAGTGGTTCAACGTTTCGGCGCGGGTGGATAAAAAGACGTTCAGTGCGGCCTGGGGCAAGAATAAAAAGGTTGCCGAACAACGTGCCGCCGCCAACGCGCTGGCTGAACTGGCCGGTGAAACCCCACCATTTCTGCGGAATCATCCCAATGAAGACGGCTGATTAACGAATTGTGATCGTGGTCGAGCCCAGCGGCCGATAACCGTATAATGATACCGTCCGTTTAAGCCCCCAATAAGATTTCCGTTCCAAGAACTCGTGCTCCGCTACATCAAAACTGCTTTCATGAATCGCTGGAACCTGCTGCTGTTCGCAGGTGGGATGGGTTTTGCCGCGCTCACCGGGCAACCGGAGATTGCGATGCCGATCGTGTTGGCCGCGGAAACAGCTTATCTCGGTTTGATTGGGACGCATCCCAAATTTCAAAGCTACGTCAATGCTCAAGCGGCCAAAGAAAAACGAAACCACTCGACCAACCAGAACGAAAAAATTCTAAAACGGATCAAGAAACAGCTGCCTGAGGATTCTTACGATCGCTATGAATCCCTGCGGCGGCGCTGCCATCACATCGGACAGATCTCTTCGGACCTGAAGGATCCTACGGCGTTGGATGATTCCCATTTAGAGAACATGCAAAACCGTGGCTTGGATCGTTTGTTGTGGGTTTTTCTACGGCTCTTGTTTTCGCAGCATTCACTCCATCGTTTCATGGACACCGTTTCTGAGGAACGTATCGAGTCAGATCTGAAAAAAATCGACGGCCAATTAGAAATCTTGAAATCCGATGACAAACCCGAGCGCGCCGAAAAGCTTCGCCGAACGCTGTTAGATAATCAAAAGACGTTACAGGAGCGAAAAGAAAATTACGAACAAGCGAAATCGAACTACTTGTTTGTGACACTTGAACTTGACCGAGTCGAAAACAAGATCAAGTCACTTTCGGAGATTTCGGTCAATCGCCAAGATCCCGAATACATCAGCGATCAGATTGACATGGTCGCCGACAGCATGAAAGAAACCGAACGCACGATGAGCGATCTTGAATTCGTGACGGGCATCAGTGGGTTGGAGGACGAGGCTCCCGAGCTAATGTCCGATGGCATCGTGGAATTGCAGTAGAATCTGGATTCAGTAGAGCCTGGATTCAACGCTCCCGCAGCAACCGTTTCTATCGCTCCAAAGTTCCATAGTGAATGGATTCAGAATTTTGAATTTTGAATTTTAAAAATCAGAAATCAGAAATTCGAAATCCCGTTTCAGCGGCCCGTTATGCGACGCGTTTACGACCCACATCTTCAAACGACCAATCCAATGATTCGACATACCCCAGCTTCAACAGCTCGTCACCAGCTTCCGCGTTGATCCATTCTTTGGCCGCCGAGGTCATGTAGTTCCGCCAGTCACCGACTTGCCCCTTGCGGTTAAAACCGTTGGGCTTCTCTTCGCGATGCCCAGGTTGAATCCATTTTGGAATCAACGTCACCAGCTTAGGATCGGCATCCAAGAATCGAAACAGTTGGTTCAGCACCGGCCGAAAGTTCTGATGCAAATCTTCGTACTTGACGAATTTGACTTTGATGTTTTTGTGCACCTTTGCCGTCTGGTGGTCTGCGTTAATCGTATTCTTCCAAGTCCTGCAAGTCTTGCGGATGAAGTCCTCGCAATTCAATAGCTCATGCGGTTGCTTTTGAAAGTACCAGGGATCAGCATCAAACTTTGGCTTGAGCGCTTTCAATTTTTCGTCCACGTTGAAGTTGGACAGCACGCGCGGAGCGTTGAGCGTATGAAAGGCCTTGCTGACGAGGATATCGCGCAAGTCACGGATGACGCAGATATAAGATGCATCCTTCAAGACAACGGGGTGAATCGTCGTCGGGGTTCTGTCGCCGATTAAACGCGCCGCTGGATCGGCCAGTTCAACCATGCAGCCGCGCACCATTTCTTCGAGGTGCTTTCGGATCGTCCCAGATTCTGATTCGATCCGGTCAATGTTGACCAGAATTTTTCGGTTCTGCTGGTAGGTATCAAAGTACTTGTTCCAGTGATACTCGCCGCTACTGTGGATTTCGGGATGGAGGTTCAGCAGACGACACACCCAGTTGGTACCGGATTTCATGTGCCCTCGAATGCAAAAGAACTGCTTGTCCTCTCGTGGCTTTTCCCCGCTGGCCTTATCGTTGTCAGTCATATCAGCTACGTTGGCAGAATTGCGATGCGTTGGTGAAAACAGAAAAAATTCTGCGGGATACTAGAAGAGTTTCCCCACGCACGCAATCGAAGTTATGCTAGCGATTGTTTGCAACAACCTCTCCCAGATCTCCGCCCGAGCCGCATTTTGCCAATTGATTATTTAATCCTGATTCCCACTGCCTTTGAGAGCGATTTAATCGCATCGCCGTTGGACCGATATATTGAAACCAACAACGCCGTGATCACTCATTGCGGCTTCGGCCCGGTTGCGGCGGCCGCCGTCGCCACCGAAGCAATCATCACCCACCGGCCCAAACGCGTAATCCTACTGGGCATCGCCGGAGCTTATCATTCAACCGATAGCAAATTAATGGTTGGCCAAGCCTATCGTTTTGGTTCCGTGGCGGTCGACGGAATCGGCGTTGGGGCGGGTAACGAATTCCAATCTGCCAACGATTTAGGGTGGCCCCAGTTCGCCGGCGACCACCATCGGCCGGCGATCGGCGACAAAATCGAACTTGGCTCCAATTCGAATCATCATTTGCTGACCGTGTGTGCGGCTTCGGCGACACCTGCCCAAGCGAAACTCCGACAGCAACGATACGGCGCTGCCGCCGAAGACATGGAAGGCTTCGCTGTGGCGATGGCCTGCCGATTGCAACACGTACCTCTAGAGATCATTCGCGGCATCTCCAACGTTGCGGGCGACCGCAACAAATCGAATTGGCAAATTAAAGACGCGCTCAACAGCGCCGCCGTCGAGCTTGGTGTCGCTTTGGAGGAGAAAGCGTGAACCGAAAAATCTCACTCGCGATCTCGACTTGTCCCAACGATACGTTTGCCTTCCATGGGATTATCGAAAAAAAGATCGACCTCCAATCGCTGGATTTCGAAATCCAATTGCTGGACATTCAACAACTCAACGATGGATTGTTTCACCAGCGTTTTGACGTAGCCAAAGCCAGCTTCCACGCCGCCGCGATCTTAGCCGATCAAACGAAAGTACTGCCATCCGGTTCGGCCCTAGGTTTCGGCGTCGGGCCTTTGTTACTTTCCGC
The DNA here is from genome assembly GCA_937921995.1 of uncultured Pirellulaceae bacterium. GTDB lineage: Bacteria > Planctomycetota > Planctomycetia > Pirellulales > Pirellulaceae > Mariniblastus. Next base: position 21,088 of record CAKZVF010000050.1, on the reverse strand, counting down.
ATCCACCGGCATGGCGATTAACGGATCCGCCGAACGCCCCTACCGCGTTCTCTGCCCCGGTGAGCATACAACGGCAACGATGCTGTTTCGAATCTTCTATGCAGACGCGATTGAAAGTAATCGTGTCGTAATCGAGCAAAAATTATTCTCCGACATCATGCCGGCACTTCAAAACGGGGAAGCCGATTTTGGCGTTTGCATCCACGAAGGCCGGTTCACGTGGCAGGATCAAGGATTGGGTTGTGTTGAGGATCTTGGCACGCGCTGGGAAGAAGACACCTCCGCTCCGCTACCGCTGGGTGGAATTTTAGTATCCCAAGCACTCGTTGATTCTTCGCCGCAGACCGTCGCAAAGATCCAAAACGCGATCCAGTCCTCCATCAAATATGCCCAAGCCAATCCTGATGAAGCACTGATCACCATGCGGAAGTACGCTCAGGAATTTGACGATGACGTGCTAATGCAACACGTCCAGCTCTACGTCAACGACTGGACAGTTGATCTGGGCGAAGTTGGTCGGTCAGCTTTGGCAATGCTGTCCAAACGAGCCAAACATGCAGGAATCGTGAATGATGCGACGCCCGAAATCTCCGTTGTGAAATTTCCGTTGAAAAAGCATTAGAGAAAGCTCTCAATTCGTCCCTGATACCGGCCTGACTTTGTTGTAAAACATGGCCTCGTAGTCCAACTGCGATTCTCTTTGATCTAAATAGGAAGTGATGTTTTCGCCTCGAACCTTAAAAACTGGACTTTTTCACTTAAAGTGCTATATTCACTACGTAGTGAATATTTAATTCCGAGTGAATAAATGAGCAAGCAGACGAATCGTTTTGAAAAATTAATCTCAGAGATCTTCAGCGAGTTTGGGGCTTACCGAACCTCCAGCCCAAGTATGCCTGATGAAGGCTATGACTTGGTTGTTTCTTCCGAGAACAATAAACTCGAATTTCGTTTTGCCCTGAAAGTGAGAGCGCGAATCACACCACAAATTGCGGACAACCTTTTCACGAAACTAAACTCGACATCCACGCCCAAAAATGTAACCAGGGTTGTGATGGCTCCAGTCATTTCCGAGCGTGTTCGTGAAATTGCCCAGAAGCACGGCATCTCCTACCTGGATCACGCGGGAAACTGCCTAATCAAGAATGAACAGGTCGGCCTGTTTATCTTGCGAACTGGAAAAAAAGCTCAGGCTTCAGATACTGAGCCACCGACGATAGATATCTTTTCGGCCAAATCCAGCCGGATTGTGCGAGCGATGTTGAGCGAACCTAAACGTCGTTGGCAGGTAAGCGAGCTTTCAAAGCACGTCGGTGTTAGCGCTGGACTAGCGTCAAAAGTCAAACAGAGTTTAGTTTTCAACAATTACGCAACCGTGGAAAATCGGCTGCTTAAATTGACTCAGACTCTCGAACTTTTGCAAGCATGGCTTACTCGATATGAAGGGGGTATTGAAACAAAGAAGTTCTACGTCCGTGGTGATGTAGAAGATATTGAAAACAAAATCTCGCATTGGTGCCATGCCAACAATCACCGGTATGCGCTTGCTAGGTTTTCTGCTGCTTGGCGAAGAACGCCGGAAGTTCGATATAGTGTTGCCTCGCTTTACGTTGGTGCGAGTGCGCTTACCGCATCGTCCCAAGAGAAACTTCGAGACGAGTGTGGGGCAAGTGAAGTTGAATCTGGAGCGAATCTTATTTTCCTCACTCCCTACGATTCCAGTGTGTTTTACGGAGCAGATAGTAATCCGACTTTCACTTCGGCACTTCAAACTTGGCTGGACTTGAAAACCATGTCAGGAAGAGGTGAGGAAGCTGCTGACGCGATTTACAAAAATCATCTTCGCAACCAATTTGAGCAAAACCTAGAGTAGGCAATCAGATGAATCAACAAGCAGCGGCGCGAGCCGTGTTAATCGAAGTTATCAACGTCCTGGGCGCATTTAAAGAAGACATCGTGATTGTCGGCGGCTGGGTTCCCGACTTGATTTATCCAGACAAAAACCACATCGGCTCATTGGATGTAGACTTGGCCATCGGTCCCCAAGCACTTGGTGAAAATGTATATAGCTCAATCCTAAAAAGGCTTTGTGACAGCGATTACCAACATAAAACTGGACCAACCCATTTTCTTCGCCAGGTCCCGGACGCACAAGAATTCGTCAAAGTCGATTTGATTAGTGGGCAATACGTAACTGGAGGTGCCAAGACTCGCGCTATTGTTGTGAATGAAATCGAGATCAATTCCCTTAGAGGTGTCGACCTTGCATTTGAGCATAGTGCGGAGATCACCATCGAAGGGAAAATGCCCAACGGAGCAGAAAATGCGGTGACGGCAAAGATCGTTACACCTGAAGCGTTCTTGTTGATTAAGGCGTTTGCCCTTGATGAGCGATCCAAGGCAAAGGACGCGTATGACATCGCGTTTATTCTTGACAACTACCAGCCTTCCATTGGAATGCTCGCTGCTAAGTTGAAACCAATCGTAAGTGAAGGCCTGGGGGCAAACGCATTGGAAATTCTACAAAACAAATTCAACACCCTCGATTCTGTCGGTCCCGTAGATGCGGCTTTGGTCAATGAAGAAAATGGTGGAAACCGTGAACAAGCTCAGCAGGCAGCATTCCAAAATGCGCAGGCACTTTTTGAGGCAATTGACCGTTAGGTACATTGCCCCGTTTATTGATGGAGTCAAATCATGATGAGGCAGAATCTGGAAACGGTCCGCGGCACCTTTTCTCGTCCGCTTAGTCAGTTTCGGTTTTGGCTCCTGGCACCCTATTCTTGTCCGAATTAAATAGCGTTACTTAGCACCTTTGTTTTGACCCTCCCAGCGTTGTTGATGCAGAAGAAACCAATCGCAAAGAGTCGCTATTTCTCTTAATGCTGGTGAATTACGTGTTTCACTAATAGACCAGTCTTGAGGAGTTATAAGTTTTCGCCACGCAGATCCAATTGCGAGCCCTACAAAAAAACAAGGATCGTCAATCGCGTTACACTCCAATAACTCGCTCAACCATGCCTTGGTAAGGTAAGGTGTACCAGAGTCGAATTGTTCGAAAATGTTATACGCAAGTTCGGGATCCGCTAAAACGAAAACAGACGTTTGGCACCGAGAGACCGTATCGATTACCGTTTCTAAAAGATGATCATCCGAATTCATTTGAAGATCTCACCCAATCCTTTTGCATTCACAACGAATTGCTTTCGCTTTGTCGCTAAAGTCTGAATCGTGTCCGGCGACGAAGAGTTATCTTCTAGGCAAAAACAAGTAACAAGGGATCAGGCTACTTTGTTCTTCACATTCGGCCTCTCTTAGCTCCACAAAAACAATTCCACCGAGCGGAAAGAGTATTACTTCAAGACCCCATACATGATTCCGGCCATGCACGCCGTCATGCAGCATGCCAACATTCCGCCGAACATGGCTCGCAGACCCAGCTGAGCTAACTCGCCACGTCGTTCTGGAGCCAACGGGCCGATGCCACCGATTTGAATTCCGATCGCGCCGAAGTTCGAGAACCCGCACAGCGCGTAAGTCAAAATCGTTTTACTGCGATCTGATAAAGACGCTCCCCCGGTTACTTCAGTCGCCGCCGACGCAGCCTCTCGCACGTCGACCTGTGACATTTCGTAGTAGGCCACGAACTCGTTGACGACCATCTTCTTTCCCAGCAGATCGCCCGACACACCACAGTCGGCCGCTTCAATCCCCATCAGCCACGCTAATGGATAAAACACGATGCCAAACAAACCGCTCAACGACCACTGCAGGTCAACCTCCGAACCGGCCGAATTGACGATCCATTGAACGCCTTCACCGGCGGCTCCAAGAAGCGCATCAAACATCGCAATCAGTGCAAGAAACGCAATCAGCATCGCCGCGATATTGATCGCCAATTTCATCCCGTCACTGGCTCCAATAGCGGCCGCCTCAATCACGTTGGTTGCTGTTTTCTCCATTTCCTGTTCCGAAGCAACGACGTCGACAGGCGTTTCGGTTTCAGGCTGTAAAATTTTGGCGATCACCAACGCCGCCGGGGCCGAAATGATCGAGGCCGATAAAATGTGTCCGGCGCTGACGCCCTGATTGACAAAAATCGCCATCAGACTTCCGCTGATGGTCGCAAATCCACCCACCATCAGCGCGTTCAACTCACTGCGCGTCATCTTGGCCACGTAGGGCTTAATCACCAAGGGTGCCTCGGTATGCCCGACCAAGACATTGGCCGCCGCGGCCAGACTTTCAGGGCCCGTCGTTCCCAGCGTCTTTCGCATCACCCACGCCATAGCTCGGATCAGAATCTGCATCACACCCAAGTGATACAAAATCGACATCAATGCCGCGAAGAAAACCACCGTCGGCAGCACACCGAAAGCAAATGTCTGCAGCAGTGATTTCGGATTGGTCGGATCGTTGGCGCCCAGCCCATTGATCCCAAACATGAACCCCGATCCTTCGGAGACATAAAATAAAATCGCCTTGAAGAATCCATCGACCGCAGCAAATAAAATACCGTTTTCAAATTGCCCACCAAAGGTCCAGTTTTGCGACTGAAACAAAACGGCCGCCAACAGAAACTGCAACAGCACGCCGATCCCAACCAACCGCCAGTTGACCTGCCGCCGGTAAGAGCTCAAGCTCCAAGCGATCACAATCATTACCGCCAACCCCAGCAGGCTGATCAAATTCAGTTCGCTCATCGTGAGTGCTCTTTCCTTCGTGGAGTAATGGACAAGGCAAAGCGTCCTTCCGATGCCAAACCTAAAACGGATCCAGCGGCCAAAGATGTTCTAGGTCTTCTCCGGCTTATCCGCGTTCTTTATTCTTTCGCCTCAGAGTCTTCTTCGTTAGCTTCTTCCTTGGGCGTCGGTGTTTGGACTTGTGGGATTCCGTTTTCATCGGTTTTCAGCGGAGGAAGTTCATAAGTCCGTTGCTGATTGACGACCGAAACTTCATCCATCTCGGTGTCGTCCACGTCCTTTCGCAGCAGCAAGTAAATCGCGCTGGCCATACACCAGAACAAGCCATAAATGAAAGCCGCCGAAACACTGCGGGCCAACCACGACCATCCGCGAATCAATGCTTGCCCTGCGTACAACGACGTCGAAGGATCCGCCGCAATAACGTTTCCTTTTTCGTCAACGGTGGTGGGAGCCGTCAAGCTACGGACGACGTCCATGCGGCTATCATCGCCACTAACCAAAGCGGTCCCAAAAGAGGTCGACCAATACCCAAGGTTCAAAACGCCATCGGTGAGGTTTGCAATAACCAACCAACAGAATCCACCGAACACCATCGCGATCAACAGATACAGGGCGTAGTTCAGAGGACGCTGAAACGTGTACGCGTAGGCGCGCGTCATCGCATCAAAGTTATTTTGTCCCTCGCACGCCACACTGGCCACCATCAAAGGCCATCCGAACATCAGCCCCGCCAATAAAATCGCCATCGCCGCGGCCAGCGCTAACACGACAAACCACAGCAGCCCCACCAATAGCACGCCCAAGTCAAATCCCATCACCAGACCAAGAAAAAAAGCGGGCACACACATCGCGGCCACCGCCAACAAAGGAATACCAACGGCACCAATCGCAGCGGTTGATTTTTCCAAAGCGAACTCAAACGCTTCATCAAGGCTCATCGGTTCATTGCGCGTCATCTTCAGCAAAGCGACTCGGCAGATCGCGACGCCAATAAATGACCAAATCAATAACGTACTGACACACCCGGTCAACAGATACAAAAACGCTCGGAACGACCATCGACTGGTGGTCTCGGTCCCTCCAGCAGTCACGACGTGGTACTGCGGAATCGAAAACAGATGTGTGAAGGGTTCGACGATTTGCGTGAACACCATCCGAGGCCCGCTTAACCGCGCCCCCAAAATGTTGATGGAATTCGCTTCGTCATCAGTGGCTAAAAAGACCCGTTTGTGCGGGTTGCGATTGTACTGAATGATCTCTGCCATCCGCTGATCACCAGCGAGCCCCTGATCGACGAAAATCGTTTCCGCAACAATCCACCCCATCGGCATCGCAACCAAGCCCAACAACGCCAGGATCAGCACAGGCATGCTAGTCGCCGCCGAAAGCGACTTGAATATGATCGTCCAAGGACACAATGCTTGCCAAGAAATTTTGTTGACGTGAACCGGTTGTTCGCTCATGGGTCGTGGCTTTAAAACGGATGGGGACATGAATTAATCGAGCACAAAACTATCGCCCAGATTATAGACGACTCAACGCGCCGTGGAACCATCGCCCTTTGCAGCTGGGCTAAATTTTTCGGCCATCGCCTCGTAAATGCGTTTATCCAGCCCGGATGCGAACATATCGAAGTGATTACGGCCCTCGATTATTTCGACTTCGGCGTCGCTGCCCAAGTCCTCCAGCCGTTGCTTCAGTAACTCGACCGCTTTGGTCAGCACAAACGTGTCGGCGCTGCCGGTGTAGATGTGAAGCTTACCGGCCAGATCATCCTTGAGCCGGTCCCAATTCGTCTGCAGGTGGTCGCTGATGTCGTACCGTTTCCAATGCTGGACGATCGCCGGATCGACCTCGCCGGTGTCACGGTTCCAACATTTTGCGGGCAAACCGTCATCGCCAAGCGGGCTGAAAACGGCTTCGAAGCTGCGCAGTTGCCCGCCGCGTTCGAGCACATCGTCCATCTTTGAAAATTCGTTGTACCAGATCACCGGTTCCCCATTGACGATCGCCAAGGGTCGACGTTTGCCGGCAGCGTCAGTAAAAATATTCGCGCTGGGTTCATACAGATTGGTGCCCTGCCAATCGCGGAAGTCGACCGGGTCAGGGGACGTGCTCCACACACCGCCGAAGAACTTTGGATAGTGCGTCTGCAACCAAAGACTGGACCAACCACCGCTGCTGTGACCGCCCAGCAGCCGCGCGTAGGGCTGAGCGATCGCACGAAATTGCTTTTCAATCGCGGGAATCATTTCTTTGACCAAAGCATCACCGCGCGGTCCGTTGGCGGCACTATTGGCGTAAACATGGTGGCCCCATTGGGATTGCCCCGTCAAAAACACGTGAATAAATTTCACGTCGCCTGCTCCAATTTTACTCTCTTGGTGCTGCTCCAACAGATCCTCGATCGTGGGTCCAAAACCTGTAATCTCATAGTAGACCGGGTACTTCTTTTCCGGCTGATCCTCGTAGCCCGGTGGCAAAAGCACGAGTGCTCGGTCAGTGACGTCGCGGTCGTGAAAGTCTGACAGCAACGCGCTACGACGGGAAACAATTTTTGCTGTCGGAGCAAGGTTAACCGGTGGCGGATCGACGTCCAGGACCAGGTTGAGCTCGATCGAGTTTGTATTGCCGCTTTCGATTTTCACAACTTCGGAAACCGAATAAGGGTTCCCCGGCCCGTTTTTATAGTGGGCGAAATCTGGATTCAGCCTGAGGACGGCCTGCACATAATACTTCCCCGCCGCCATTTGGCTCAGCGGCCCCGGATACGCCTGCACGTCCGCCGGCAGTGTCAAGGTCTGGCCCGGCTCCCAATTCTTAACATCCATCCCACCAAACGGCTCAGGCGAGAACCAATTAGGACCTTTGATCGGAGACCGCTGGCGTTTGGAAAACAATACAAACAACCTTCCCGTAAGCGGCTCATCGGCAACGTCAGGGCTGAGCCTAACCGACACGGTCACTGCCGTACCCTTGGCAACAGGATCGGCAGCGGTGCGTTGGGCGACCGAATTCCGTTGACACCCGGCCAACAGTAGCGTTAGCACAAATAATCGGAACAACAATGTGGAGCGTGCAGGCATAGAAGATGACTCGCGGCTATACTTGAGAGGGTGCGGTTGGTTTGTCAGCGCCTCTTTCCTATCATCAAAATTGCAACTTTGAAACCCTTCGATTCAAATTTCGATCATTCTACGTTTCCGCTGGCGCTGACCAGCATGGAAAAGTTCCATTTGGCGGCCGACAGCGCCGAGTATCCCAACACGATTTTCTGCCGCATGAGGTTTGCGGGCGAAATTGATGAATCCATCGCACGCGACGCAACCAAACGCATGTTGCTACGACACCTGTTGATCCGGAAAACGATCGGCAGGGCAGGGCAGTGGGAACTTTCCGATGACACGTCCGCCGAAATACTGGACGCAGATCTTCAGCGGATGCTGACGTGGACTTATTGCGATGAAGAAACGTGCGTCATCGAAGATTCTTTCGCGCCGCCGCTGCCAACGGACTTTGCTGACGCCGTTGTTCCCCAAGTCGACATCAACGCCGAACATGGGTTACGAGCTTGGGTGTACGTCGGAGCGGGGCACACGACGATTCTTACCGGGATCCATCACGCTGCGGGGGATGGTGGCGGGGGAATTCAACTGCTGAGCGATTTCTTTCAGGTCTACGATAATTTGTGTGGCGGCCGTGAATGGGATTATGGATTGAGAAAGCTGGATATCGGACTGCTTAAAACGCGTGGTCGCATCGGCGTCTTCGGTTGGAATTATCTGCGGCACCTTTGGAAGCAGCCGATCGCGCTCTTTGGCATGGCAAAGTTTATGCTGCAAAAGTTCCGCCCCTTTGAACCGAGCCAAAAGGCGCTGATGCTGACGACGAATTTCCCGGGCATCGTCGGGCTCTGGCTAAATGAAAAAGACTCGGCCAACATCCAATCCTTTGCCGACCATAACAACGTGCGAGTCAACTCGGTCGCGATGGCGGCGGTGTTCAATGCGTGCCAGAAGTGGCTGGATCAACATGGCAGTTCCAAATCAACCGACTGGATTCGGATGGTGCTGCCGATCAGCTACCGCGCGAAATCTGATCTCAGGTTGCCGGTGACCAATAAAGCGACCATCGTGCAAGTCGACCGTCGCGCCGATCAAATGCGAAACCGGAAGTCGTTTCTGCATTTTCTCAATCGCGAGATCGACATCGTGGTCGGTTGGCAGTTTGACAAAATCTTTTTGATGGTGATTGGACTGTTGGCGATGTTGCCCGGGCGCTTAAAACGAGCGGCCGAAAATCCAGCGGCGCGTGGGACGATCGTGTTCACGAATTTGGGCGAGCCCTTTCGATTGAAGAAGGTTGCCAAACGCAACTGGTCCGGGCAACTCAAATGGATCGACTTCGACTTCGTCGGTCCCATCCGGCCCAACATGCCCGTCAACTTCACACTGCAGCGACATCAAAAAAGGTATCGCCTATCACTCCACTTCGATCGGCGCGTGTTGACCGAAGAGTTGGCAGCAGAGTTCTTGGCCTCCATTGAGAACGAAGTTCGTTCGATGGATGCAGCATCCTCGACCTAGTCGCCCGGACGTTTGCCTGCGGAAAATCAACCCAATGGATGTCTCCGACACTCACTGATCTTCCGCCTCCCACTTGTCGATCATGGCCCAAGCTTCATCGCTGGCACGATCCCAGGCCGCCAGTTCTTCTTTGAGGACTTCAGGGACTTCGCTCAGTTCCACAACAATTTCGACCCGCGTTCCCTCCGCTAACGCTTCTTTGGTCTGCGGTACGATAACGCCGTCTTTTACTATTCCTGGAATGCTTGAACGATTATCGGTCGACATGTCTCGTGAACTCCCAGCGGCAACGCGCTTCTTCGCCGCACAATATGGTTTTTACGTTAAGACCTTACTGGCACACCTTCACTGGAGTGCGGATCTCGAATCCCATTGTACCTTCAAATCCAATTCAAGGTATCTTCGCATTTTTAGCGGCGGAATCGTAAAAACCTCCGGGCATAGACACATCAGCAGTTAGAACGACCGGCCGTGGCACCTAAACCGCCTCATTTCAAAAACCAACAACGGCAAGCACCTGACCAGCGCATGATGAGAATTCCCCTTTCAGGTAGTTCATTCATCGCAAGGTTGACTTCCACCTTCTAACATCCCGTTTGTTGCTATCACACCATGCTGTCAGCGTAAGTCGTTTCAACAGGTGATTTAAGCAACCAGCGGGTAACGGCTTCCGTATTTCACACGCGAACTTTCAGATTTCGCTCGTTTGCGTCGGTCGAAATTCCGAATATCTACTACAAACCCTAAATCTTAAGGCGCCGATAGGCTCCTACATATGAGGCTGATCTCACATCAGTCCACTATATGCTGACACTTTCACTTATAAAAATTCGCAAGCGACCGCAAACGCGTTCGACCTTTGGCCTATCGTCCATGACGACGTTGGCGATGCTATTTGTGTGCAGCGTCTGCTTCCTCGGTGCCGCCGAAGCGCAAGAACTTGCGACCGGCACCAGCTCGCGCCAGCTCCGAAAAGAAGTCGTCCGAAATCTGCCTTACGCACAACTCAACGCCGAAACCAAAGCAAAAATCAGCGAGGTCCTCGAGAAGCCAAGCCTCTACCGGCGTTTGCCAGTGACGGCGATCTCGGTTGATCCTGAACATCTGCAGTTTCTAATCCGCTACCCCGAGACCGTGGTCGGCATCTGGGAATTGATGGGTATCACGCACATGCAAACGCGCCGTGTCGCCCCGTTCACACTCAAAACCAATGACGGTGCCGGCACGACCAGCAATATGGAACTTGTCTTCGGCAGCCCCGACCTGCACATCTACTACGGCGACGGACTCTATGAAGGGCCCGTTCTGCGAAGGCAACTACGCGGTGAATGTGTCATCATCGTCCGCACGCGCACCCGGGCCGAAATCAACACCGGCGAGATCACGCCCAACCGTCCAGGCGAGCCGTTGCAAACGGCCTGTCAATTGGATGTGTTTTTGAAGCTGGAAAACGGCACCGCGGGCATCATCGCGAAAACGATCAGCCCCATCGTCGGTCCGACCGCCGACCACAACTTCACCGAGTCACTGAAATTCGTCGAACGGCTGAACAAAACGGCCGTCAATAACGGTCCCGGCGTCCAGCGGATGGCAGAGCGATTGGACATTGATCCTCACGTGATTCAAAAGTACCAAGAAGTCGCCGGCCGAGTTTACCAACGGGCCCTTGAGCGCACCCAAAAAGCCAACGCCGCTTACGAATACGAATACGGGCAGCGCGACCGTCCCACGGCCACCCCTTCGCCGGTCAAGGCTCAGCCCTTTGATGCATCCGGCGGTCTGTCAGCATCAAGCTACCAAAATCGGCAGCAATCCTATCAGACGCCTTACCGAGGCAACGTTAGGTCCTTCTATAACCGACCGGCCGGTGGAAACTTCTATGATTCCGGTTCGGTCCACCGCGCCGTCTTCAGCGACCAGCATCCGCGATAGTCCAGCAGCCTCCAACGTAAGCTCTGACCTCAATCCACCAACTGAATCGTCTGCCACAGACTTGGATCTTCGCTGATGGGCAGCTCAGGCCCGATCGCCAATGTCTGCCAGCCCTTTTCGCTGTCAATGACGGCCAGATTAAATCCAAGGTTGCGTTGCTCGTCCACATTCCAGCCATTGAGCGCCTTGCCAGGAATAAACAGCGTCATCTGATAGCCGCCTTTGGTCACCTTGGCGTCAACAGAAACCTTTTGCCGGTTCAGCGTAGGGCTGTCTTCGCGGCTGCGGTTGATCTTGAGCATGTTGCCGATCGGTTTGTCTTTCTTCGCACCGCCGCCGGCAGGCATCGCGATAAACCAATGGCAGAATTTCGTGGCCCGATGCACATTGTGAGTGTCGCGCGTATCCACCCACACCTGCAGCCCATCACTTTCCAAAATGGCCGACTCTCTGCACCACAGCGATTTTGATTTGCCGGTCACTTCGATCGACACCACCAACCCCGTCTTGCCCCATCCCATGCGGACATCTGCGTACTGCTCCATCGCGTCCATCGCGCTGAAATTGGGAATCTGATAGGACTCATCCAGCACCGTCTTCGCGCTGGCCGTGCCAGAAATTTTCCGGCAGGGGATACGGAAACGAAACGATAGGTTTTTAGGAACTTGAGAAGCGATTGTGGCCATAGGACTTGTTTTGAAAAACTAAATTCAATTTTGGATTTTGGATTTTGGGTTAATAAAAACCGGAAACTGAGACTCGGCAATGTGATTCTGCGTTTAACGACTCCCCGCCATCATCGTTTGTAAGACGCCGCTGAGAAACTTCTCCATCGCCGCGTTCTGCACCTGCTCCTTGGATGAAAACGCCATTCGCATAACGTCTCGATCGTCAATCATTTCAAGATTGGCAGAATCGGCCAGCCCTCGGACATGATCCAGTTTCAACGTCCCCTCAGGCCCCGCCACCAACACCCAAAGCGCGTCGGGTTTCTTCGTTTGCAGCGTCACCCAAGGCAACTTCTGATCGGGCAACACAAAATGGACTTCCTCTTTATTCTTCCACTGGAACTCACCCGCCGGCGCAAGTTCACTCAGCGCTGCACACATCGTTTCCAAGACCTTCTTGTCCCATTGGACTTCCGTTTCAGGCGTGAACCCCTTTCGCATCAGGTGCCATTTCTTACCCAATTTTGCCCAAGGCGAATTCGCTTCAATGGCTGCTTTGGCAATCTCGGCCTTGTTCTGGAAGCTGGCAATCGCGTCGTCAACAAAACGCCAAAACCCATCGTGGTTGATTTCATCAAACGAGTGCACCTTGAACTCGATCTCCTGCCACGCGGATTTTGCATTGGTCAACTTCACGCGCGGCGCGTTTCCGTAAACGGGAATGTCCTCTAAATCGTTCGCCGACAGCAGCGGCACTTGATCTATCAACTCCTCGCGTTTGAACGCCCTTGGACGAACACGGAACTGCAGTTTCACAAACCAAGTATCGCCCGTGACCGCGTGGAAAAACCAACCCTCGGTTTTCTTATTACTGGCGATGTCGACCGACCCGCGCTGATTCCAATCGGTGTCAGCAAAGTTCTCGTGCTGTTCGATGCGATCAACGACCTCAGAAAGAATCCGTCCATCCCATTTGACTTGTTCGCCCGCGCGACCGACGCGGTCTTGCGTATGCCAGCGACGCCCATCGGCTTCCCATGGCATCTGCGCCGTCGCGCCCACGTCCTCAATGTCGATGTCCCCACGCTTCCAGCGATCTTCCTTGTCGGGATCGTACACTTTGCGTTTCTTGTACGGGCCTTCCTTGAGCACGGGGATCAGCGCTTCGCCGGTGTAGCTTCGATCCAACCGCACCGCAGCGGCTTTCTTTGTCGGTTTTTTCGCCGCTTTCTTTTTCGGCGCTTTGCCATTTTCGCCAGCGTGCTCTTTCAACGCGGCCTCCGCATATTTGGCAATTGTTTCTGGCGTCCCTTGAATTACGACTTGGCCTCCTCCGGTCCCCGCTTCAGGTCCCATGTCGATCACCCAGTCCGCCGCTTTGATGATGTCCAAATTGTGCTCGATCAAGACCACCGTGTTGCCCACGTCGACCAAGCGCTGAATCACTTCCAACAGTTTCATCAGGTCATTGAAGTGCAAACCAGTCGTCGGTTCGTCAAGCAAATACAGCGTCCGCCCAGTGTCCGGCCGCGCCAGTTCTGCCGACAGCTTCACCCGTTGGGCTTCACCACCAGAAAGCGTCGGAGCACTTTGGCCAAGCGTCACATAATCCAAGCCAACATCACACAGCGTTTTGAGGATGCGCCGGATCTTGGGGATGTTGGCAAAATGTTCCAGGCCCTGTGCACATGACATCTTCAAAACATCGTCGATCGTTTTGCCTTCATAACGTACCGCCAACGTGTCTTCGTTATACCGCCGGCCCTTGCAAGCCTGGCACTCGACCCAAACATCGGGCAGGAAGTGCATTTCAATGCAAATTTGACCGTTACCAAAACATTCTTCACAGCGTCCGCCGGGTACGTTGAAACTAAATCGACGGGCGGTGAAACCACGGATCTTCGCGTCCGGTAACTGAGCGAACAGTTCCCGGATCAAATCAAACGCACCGGTATAGGTCGCCGGATTGGACGACGGAGAATTGCCAAGCGGCGTTTGATCAACGCGGATGACTTTGTTGATGCTGTCGATGCCGCGGATCCCTTTATGCGTTCCCGGCGTGGCAGCCGATCGGTGCAAACGTCTTGCCAGCGACTTATAGAGAATCTCGTTGACCAAACTACTCTTACCGCAACCACTGGGGCCGGTTACGACCGTCAGCGCCTCCAGCGGGAACCGGACGGTGATGTCTTTCAAGTTGTTGTGCCGCGCACCGACAACATCAATCGTGTTGGCCATCGAAACCGCCGTCGGCATCCGGCGAGCGACCGTTTTCGTGGGCGCTTTCTTCTTGACCTTTTTCTTTTTCACAGCCTTCTTCACCGGACGGGGCTTGGTGAAATCGACATCTTTGAATTCGGGATCTAAGGACAGGGCAGGGCGGCGATTGGTTGGAATCGGAATCCCTTTCTTGCCACTGATGAAGGGACCGGTAACCGACTCCTTTTTCTTTCCCATATCCTTCGGTGCCCCCGATGCAACAATCTCGCCACCGTTGACACCCGCCATCGGACCAAAATCGCAGATCGCGTCGCTGTTCTCAATCACCTCGCGATCGTGTTCCACCACAATCAATGTGTTGCCAAGATCCCGCAAGCGGTGCAGAGCTTTTAGCAGTCGCGTATTATCGCGTGGGTGCAATCCGATCGTCGGTTCGTCCAACACATACAATACGCCGCACAATCCGCTGCCCAATTGGCTGGCCAAACGGATACGTTGAGCCTCACCGTTGGACAACGATGCCGCGGTCCGGTTGATCGTGATGTATTCCAATCCAACATCGTTGAGGAATTCCACTCGACTTTTAATCTCGCGAATCAGTTCGCCGGCGATTTTCTTTTCGCGTTTGTCCAGCTTCCATTTATTGATCGTTTTAATCAGCACTCCCAGCGGCATCCGACAAATTCCATCAATCGTCGTATCGCGGAACCGCACGGCAGCCGCATCGTCGCGCAACCGACTTCCGCCGCAACCACCACATTCCACTTCGCCAATCAGCGACTGCATCCGCGCCCGCAGATTCGCGGACAAACGAGACGCTTCTTCCAGCGTCGGGAAAACGCCTTTGAACTGGAACGAGTACAACACGTTTTCGTCTTTGTCGGTCACATCGAACCAACGGTCACCGGTTCCATAAAAGATCATTCGGCGCTGCCGCGCGTCGAGCTGATTGAACGGTTTGTTGATCGGGATCCCCGTCCCGTCGGTCAGCGCTTTGAGCATCGCCAAGGACATTTTTTCACTGACGTCAGGCCACAGGCCGATCGCTCCTTCTTTGAGCGAAAGTTCATCATCGTTCATGACCGCTGAAGGATTCGCTCCGGTCTGAACCCCGATGCCTTCACAATCCTGACACCAGCCCAACTGACTGTTGAAGCTGAAGTTGTGCGGCGTCAGCGGTTCGAAACTCCGGCCGCAGCAATCACAGGCCAAATGCTGCGAATGATTGACGACTTTCCAATGCGCTTCAGGCACCTTGGCCGCCGGTTCGGCCACGTGGCAGACACCTTTACCAACAGACAGCGCGGCTTCGACACTGTCGGCGATACGAGAACGCGATTCGGGTTTCACGACAATCCGGTCCACCACGATTTCGATGCTGTGGCGATTGCGCCGACTTAACTCCGGCACTTCGTCGATGCTGATGGTGTTATTGTCGACTCGCAAACGTTGGAAACCCATCGCGCGAATCTCTTCCCACAACTTTTCGTACGTCTGATTGACGTCCAATTCAATCGGAGCCATCAGCATCAGCTTGGTCCCCGCCTCGTACGCCATCACTTTATCGACGATGTCGTCGCTGGTCTGGGTGCCGATGGGATTATCACAGTCCGGACAATACGGTGTCCCCAACCGCGCCATCAAGATCCGCAAATAATCATAGACCTCGGTCACGGTGCCGACGGTACTGCGCGGCGTCGATCCTAAATTCTTTTGCTCGATCGCGATCGCCGGCGAAAGCCCCTCGATAGATTCGACTCGCGGTTTTTCCAACTGGTTAACGAATTGACGCGCGTACGAGGAAAGGCTTTCCACATACCGCCGCTGACCCTCGGCGTAGATCGTGTCCATCGCCATCGAACTCTTGCCGCTGCCACTGGGCCCGCAGAAGACTGTCATCTCGTCACGTTTAATATCCACGTCGACCGTGCGCAGGTTGTGCTGTTCGGCACCGCGGACTTTGATCGTTTCGGCCAGCACGGGCTGAGCCGATTTCCCCTTCTTCGGCGCAGGGATCTCGGGCGTGTCGCCCATCGCTTTTTTCAACGCGCGACCGGTGTACGACTCATCACAAGCCGCAACTTTCTCCGGCGGACCAGCGCAAACGACTTTACCACCGCCCGAGCCGCCTTCGGGTCCGATGTCGATGATCCAGTCGGCCGTTTTGATCACGTCTAAATTATGTTCAACGACCAACACAGTGTTGCCGGCTTCGACGAAGTCTTGCAACACTTTCAACAACAACTGAATGTCGTGAAAGTGAAGTCCTGTTGTCGGTTCGTCCAACAGATACAAAGTTTTGCCGGTGCTACGCTTGACCAACTCACGAGCCAGCTTCACACGCTGGGCTTCACCACCGGATAGCGTCGGCGACGGCTGACCGATCTGCAGATACTCGAGTCCCACCGCCTGTAGCGTCAGTAGTTTGCTGTGAATCTTTGGAATGTTCTCAAAGAAGGTCAGCGCCTCTTCGATTTCCATCTCCAACACATCGGCGATCGACTTGTCGCGAAACTTTACTTGCAACGTTTCTCGGTTGAAGCGTTTGCCCATGCAAACCGGGCACTTCACCCACACGTCGGCCAAGAAATCCATTTCCAATTTGTTCGACCCGTTGCCCTCGCACGCTTCGCAACGTCCGCCTTTGACGTTGAAGCTGAACCGGCCCGGCGCGTAGCCGCGCGTCTTGGCTTCGGGCAGCTGCGTGTAAAGTTTTCGGATCTCATCAAACAGTTTGATGTACGTGCCGGGGTTGGATCGCGGCGTCCTGCCGATCGGCGTTTGATCAATCGCGATCATCTTATCCAGTAGTTCGACGCCGGTGATTTCATCGTGGTCGCCGGGATCACCGATGCCACCATTAAGTTTTTCGCGCAGCGTCTCGACCAGGATCTCGTTCACAAACGAACTCTTCCCACTTCCCGATACGCCTGTAACGCAGACAAAATTACCCAAAGGAATTTCGATGTCGACATCACGCAGGTTGTTGTGCCGCGCCCCTTTGATGATGACTTGTTTGTCGACTTTGGGCTGTCGCCGGTTTTCGGGGATCGCGATTTCAAGACCGCCGGCCAGATATTGCGCAGTCAGGCTGTCCTTGGATTTAATAATCTCCGAAGGGTGCCCCTCGACCACAACTTCACCGCCACGGACACCGGGGCCGGGACCAAAGTCGATCAAGTAATCGCTGGCCCGCATCGTGTCTTCGTCATGTTCGACAACGACGACCGTGTTGCCAAGGTCGCGCAGGTTCTTCAGCGTACTGATCAGTCGATCGTTGTCCCGCGAGTGCAAACCGATCGACGGTTCGTCCAAGATATACAGCACGCCCACCAGCCCCGCACCGATTTGCCCCGCCAGTCGAATCCGTTGGCTCTCACCACCGGAGAGCGTTGGTGCGGTGCGGTTGAGCGTCAAATAGTCCAGACCGACGTTCAGCAGGAATCCCAGGCGGTTGCGAATTTCCTTGATCGGCTCAATCGCCACAAACGCGCGCGTCGACTCCAGCTCCAGTTCGGAGAAGAAATCAAACGCCTCTGCGATCGAGAGATCACAAACCTCCGGCAACGATAGATTCGGGTTGTCGGCGAACGGTGGACGCTTTGTTTTCAATCGGAAGTGACGGGCCTGTTCGTTCAGACGAAAGCCCTCGCACTCCACACACTCGACTTCGTTCATGAAGGCTTCCAGTTTACGGATTTTGGCCGCACCGGTCGTCTTATGATATCGTTCGTCCAGTTCCGCTGTGATTCCCGCGAACTTACCACCGTACTTCATCGGCGACGCACCGCCGCGCCACGTGTAAGTGATGTTCAGTTCGCCAGTGCCGTACAGCCAAGCGTCCTGGATCGCTTCGGGCAACTCATCCCAAGCCGTTTCCAGCATCGTGCCGGCTTCGAGGTTGTGCTCTTTCTCGTAGCAATCCGCGACGCCTTGATAAATGTGCCGCTTCCACCGCCCGAGATCTTTCCATTTCCCCAGCAGATCAAAGCAGCCCTGTTGAAACGACTTACTTGGATCCGAAATCAGCAAATCAGGATCAAACGTAAACAACTCGCCCAAGCCGTCACAACTTCCGCACATGCCTTGGGGACTATTGAAGCTGAACATCTGCGGCGTCGGTGGTGAGAAACCAATGCCGCACGCCGCGCAAGCGTACTCAGAGGAATAAACGCGGTCAGTGGTACCCGTGGCGACAGCGGCCTTTTTCGTCTTTCGTTTTCGGCTGGATTTTTTAGCCGTCGCTTCGTTCTCTTCGTCGACTGGCTCCGCAGTATCTTCGGTATCCACCGGAGCATCTGATTCCTTAGGAGCCTGTCCCGCGGCTTCATTTTCGATCTCCAGCACAAGCGTGCCTTTGCCCAACTTCAGCGCCGTCTCAACCGCCTCGGTCAACCGGCCTCGAATGCTTGGCCCCGCCGTCAGTCGTTCGACGACGACCTCGATGTTGTGCCGTTTGGTTCGGTCTAAATTAATTTCGCCAGAGAGTGAAACCGTTTCACCGTCAACCCGCGCACGCGTGAAACCCTGCTTCAACAGGTCGATGACCAGATCTTTGTGTTCGCCTTTTTGGTTTCGCACCACCGGAGCCAACACCGAGTACTTGGTGTCGTCCTTCTGCATCATGATCGCGCCGATGATTTGGTCGCGCGATTGGGCGGAGATCGGTTGATCGCACTTGGGGCAATACCCTTGGCCGACGCGCGCATAAAGAATACGCAAGAAGTCATAAATTTCGGTGATCGTACCGACGGTCGAGCGTGGATTGTTTCCGGACGATTTTTGACTGATCGATATCGAAGGGCTTAGCCCTGAGATCAGATCGACGTCCGGTTTGGGCATCTGGCCGAGGAACTGGCGAGCAAAACTTGAGAGGCTTTCGACGTACCGACGTTGGCCTTCGGCGAAAACGGTGTCGAAGGCAAACGAGCTTTTGCCGCTGCCGGAGACACCGGTCAAGCAGATCAGTTGGTTGCGGGGTAAGACAAGGTCGACGTCTTGAAGATTGTGTTCACGGGCACCTTTGACAACAATATCAGAAGCAGGCATATCTGAGGGGGTTCCCATCCAATGGAGTATCATTTCAGCGAACCCAATAGTCTATCGGAAACCTCTGCAATGCCCAACCGCCAAGACAGGGGGAGGCCTCAAGTTTTGAAAACTGTTTGTTGATGTCACTTTCGGAAATCTAAAACAGAATTCTAAAAACCTTCACGAAGTCAACCTTGAGCAAAAGCCGAATTTGATCATCTATTGATCATCTAAGTTGTTTAAATCGGCCTTGAACCTGAATGAATGGGGTTGCAATCACAGTTGATTACCCTTGATTTTTTGCGGTAGTTCTGGTCTTTTATCACGCCGCGATCAGCGCACGTATTCATCATTTTTCCAATCAGTTCTCCGCTCGAATTCAGGAACCGTTCAGTGCCCCAAGAAACGTTAACTTTCAAAACGCGTGTGACGTTGTTTTGGGAATGGTTCGTCGAACATGCAGAGGACTTCCAACAACGCATCGAAGCCGGTGACGGTCCCGGTTTGGAACCCGAAGTCAGCGCCGCGATCAATAAATGGCTGCCCGGATTTGCGTATGTGTTTGGCCCTCGTGATCAGGGCGGCCACACGTTCACGCTCTCCCCCAGCGGCAACATCGACTTGCGTTTTCTGGCATCGTTCTGGCTTGAGCAAGCTCCGAAATTGGAGAACTGGACGTTTTATTCTTCTCGGCAACCGGGCCTGTGCGATGGGTTTGGGATTCGCATCGAAGAAAACGAATTCAACGCCGACGATGTCTTGATCGAATTCGAAGTCAACGAAGAAGAGGAAGTGTTAGACATCGTGATCTGGCACCCCAACTATTTAGAGGACGATGACGTCAACAGCCAAGTCGCGTTCATCTTTTTGGATGAGGTCATGGGCGAGATCGGCACTGAGATGTGGATCGGGAATATCGAACTGGCCGGTGAGAAACCGGAAAACGGTATTCCGCTGAAGTCGCTGGCGACCGAAGTCGTGGCCGCGGCTGCGATGCACGATTGGGAAAAACAGGCACCCGACAAAACGTACATTGGCTACTCGGTCCCCGAGCCCAAAGAAGGTTACCCTCGTTCGGACACCATCGCCGGTGCGACGTGTCACTTCCCGTTGGTGGGCGAGTTTATGGAACACGAGGGATTGCTGGACAACGATCCCCTGTCCGGCACGGGCGCTCATTTCCTCTATCTGTCCATTGATGCCGAAGACTTTCCCGAGGACGAAGAAGTCGAAGTCCGCGCGAAAATTGAAGAGCAATTGAACGAGATCCTCGTCGAGCGCGGCGCTGGTCGCATCTTGGGCGGAGCCACCGGATACGCCAAAGCGTATATCGACCTTGTGATCTTCGACGGCCAGGATTCGCTGGATTTGATCGAGCAATCCATGCAGCTGCAAAACTACGCCGCGCGTTACCGCGTGGAGCGATTCTTCGCCAGCCAAACGGCGTGAGATAGGACATGTTGCGGCTGGAGCAAGTTGCCAAGCTACGAATGGCTCTCAATGGACTCAGCGCTGAACAAAAAGGTTGAGTGTGTAATGCTTTCGATGTTTTTTTTAACGCAAAGGTGCAACGGCGCGAGGGCGCTGAGCCGCAGAGCGTTCGGAGCAGATGCTGAGAAAATGCCGAGAATTAGTTCTGGTTTTGCCGCAGAAGCTTGATCCACCAAAAACCGCAGAGTGTCCTTGCGCCTTTACATCTTTGCGTTTCGCTTTCTAAGCTTCAATCTACGCGTACCGCGATGGACGCGACAATCGACGCTGCGATAGCAGTCAACTAAGCACGGTTTCAATCCACGCGTCCCGTGCGGGACGCGACCGGCTCGGCCGCGGAAGGTTGCGTTGTTGACCACGTTTCAATCCACGCGTCCCGTGCGGGACGCGACGGTCATAGACCTGTTGGCCTTCGGATGTTTTCATGTTTCAATCCACGCGTCCCGTGCGGGAC
>CAKZVF010000049.1 GCA_937921995.1 uncultured Pirellulaceae bacterium | reverse complement strand
GTTTTTGGCCGGCGGCGTGCCGGAGGTGATGTTGCATCTACGAGAGCTCGATTTGATTGATACCCAAACGCTGACCGCGACCGGCCAAACGCTGAATCAAATGCTCGACCAGTGGGAGTCTTCTGACCGCCGGAGACGCCTCCAGCAGCGGCTGGAACAAGCCGATGGAGTCAAAGCGGACACGGTGATCTTTTCGCCTCAATCGGCACTTGCCGCCGGCATGACCGGCACGCTTGTTTTTCCAACGGGCAACCTTGCCCCCGATGGTTCCGTTATCAAAGCCACCACGATCGACCCCACACTGGTCACCGATGGCGTGTTCCATTTTCAGGGGACAGCGCGCGTCTTTTGCCGCGAATCCGATGCAATTGCTGCCATCAAAGGGCAGGGCAGCAAACCCGTCCAAGCGGGGAACGTCATTGTGCTGATGGGCTGCGGACCTGCCGGCACCGGCATGGAAGAAACCTATCAACTCACTTCGGCGCTAAAGCATCTGCCCTGGGGCAAGCACGTGCCGCTGTTGACCGATGCTCGATTTTCCGGGGTGTCCACCGGTGCATGCATAGGACACATCGGCCCCGAAGGCCTGTGCGGGGGGCCCATCGGACGAGTCCATGACGACGATTGGATCGAGATCCACATCGACCGCAACTCCGGAACTGGCCATATCGACCTGATCGGCCATGGCAGTGAAAAATCCGATCGGTCATGGGGTGACAATGCCTTAGTCAGCCGAAAACAAGACGCCAATATTGCGC
Source organism: uncultured Pirellulaceae bacterium (assembly GCA_937921995.1). Lineage (GTDB taxonomy): Bacteria > Planctomycetota > Planctomycetia > Pirellulales > Pirellulaceae > Mariniblastus. Next base: position 2,849 of record CAKZVF010000049.1, on the reverse strand, counting down.
CCCACCCCGAACTGCCTGACGATACCCGGCTGTGGGCCGCGTTGCAGAATGCAAGCGGTGGAACATGGGGTGGCTGCGTGTACGATGTCGAAGAAATTTTAAAGCGCCTATCATAATTGGCTTGCTCGACTACGATTTTGACTCCAATTCTACTCGACGCGATCGTCAGCCACCTATCTACCTTGTTACTCCGCCTTCATGAAAAACACCGTTTGTCAATTCTTTGTCGCGATTGCTGCTTTGGCGGTAATGATTTTTTGCTTGTCGCCGACTTTGGTTGCTCAGCAGGCCGACGACTATTTGCGGACGATGCAAGCCGAAGCCGTCACGGCAGGAAAATCCGATTGGATTTTCTGGGGCAATAAAATCGGCACCTTCAGCACTTGGACCAATCACTCCAATCGTTTGATTCCAGTCTATACCTTCGGCGGCAACCTTGACGCGATCAGCGGAAAAAAAAGCGCCTATCGCAATAAGAAGAAGCTTAAAAGGCTCTACGGAAAAGTCCCGTCGGAGACGCTTAATCAGGACGCGGACTACTTCGATCAAACCCAGTTGTACCGCCTGCAGAAACAAGCGGTGAAACAGGGCAAGAAAAACATCATCGTCATGATCTTTGATGGGATGGACTGGCAAACCACCCAAGCCGCCGCCATCTACAAGGCACAGAAGGTCGCTTATACCGAGGGCCGCGGAAATGTACTGTCCTTCCAAACCTACGACAAAGCGCCCACCGATTTTGGATTCTGCGTCACCGCCCCACATAACGGAGGCACCAAACACGATGTCGATTCGCAAACCGTTAGCAATATCGGCGGCGACCGACGCGGTGGGTACAACTCGGATTTCGGCGGTAAAGCACCTTGGAGCCAACCCGGCGGCATTTCCTATTTGATCGGCAAACGCAAATCACTCAATCACGTTTACACCGACTCAGGCGCTTCGGCGACTTCAATCTTTTCTGGAAAGAAAACTTACAACGGAGCCATCGGAGTTGACCATGAGGGAAATCAACTCAGCACTATCGCTCACCAACTTCAATCCGCAGGCAGGTCCGTTGGCGTCGTCACCAGCGTACCCATTTCGCACGCGACACCTGCATCCGCCTACGCCCACAACGTGACGCGCAACGATTATCAGGATCTTTCGCGCGACCTGCTGGGTCTGCCGTCAATCGCGCATCGTGACCAGCCACTACCGGGCATGGACGTGGTGATTGGTTGCGGCTGGGGTGCGGAAAAAGAGAAAGATGAGAACCAAGGAAAAAACTTCGTTGCCGGCAACAAGTATCTACCGCAAGCCGAAATGGACGAAATCAACGTCGACAACGGCGGCGACTATGTGGTTGCTCATTGTATGACAGGCAAAAAAGGCAGTGACGTTTTGGCCGCCGCTGCGAAAGTCGCGATCGAAAACAAGCATCGTTTGTTGGGCCTGTTCGGCGCTCAGTGCACGCACCTTCCTTACGCCACCGCCGATGGAGATTTTAATCCTACCCGCGGCATCAAAAGCGCCGATAAATACACGCCCGAAGAATTAGTGGAGAGCCCGACGCTGGCCGAGATGACGACCGCGGCGCTGGATGTGCTGGACACCAATGAGAAAGGTTTTTGGTTGATGGTCGAAGCGGGCGATGTCGACTGGGCCAATCACAACAACAACATCGACGATTCCATTGGGGCCGTGTTCAGTGGCGAAAAAGCCTTCGACGCGATCACCGATTGGGTGCAAAACAACAGCAACTGGGAAGAAACAATATTAATTGTCACCTCCGACCATGGTCACATGATGACGGTGGTCGACCTTGAGCGATTGATCCGCCCAAAGATTGAATCGGTTACCGAACCCCCTGACGAACCGGTTTCCGAGTAGGCTATTAAGCTAAGCAAAAACTCACTTACAAAACAGTTTCGGGAACCCCCGCGACTATCCCCATTAAAAAGATAGAAAGAAAAACTATGGCAACTGCATCAGCACGTCACATCTTGGTAGAGACAGAAGAAGTCTGCAACGATCTCAAAGAGCAGATTGAAAACGGCGGCGATTTTGCAGCCGTGGCCGCAGAATTTTCGGCTTGTCCTTCTGGAAAATCGGGGGGCGACCTCGGCAAATTCAGCAAAGGGCAAATGGTACCGGAATTCGACACTGTCGTTTTCTCTGAAGAACTGAACAAAGTCCACGGACCTGTGAAGACTCAGTTTGGATACCACCTGATTGAGATCACCGAACGCGCGGAGTAATTTGACCAAGGTCATCGCTGCACCTTTAGAACGATGATCCGCTGGCGGGCTGTTGATTTATTCCCGGTACGAAAGTGGCATAGGCTTCTAGCCTGTGGAGCTTGCCGGATTTGAATCGTTTAGTCTTCTTTGAAGACGTAAAACCACAGGCTAGAAGCCTATGCCACATAACGACGGCAGAGCAAACTAATCCAGCTCGATCGCCCCAGCGGCGATCATTTGGTTGGCCTTGGCTTTGATTTGCTTGATGGCTTTGCGATGTTTTTCCGAAACCGCGCTGCCGGTGCCGATTGCGTCGACTGCCTTCAATGCGCGTCGGGGCGCGTCTTTGTGCAGCAATTGGATCTTCGCTAGGTTGATCGCCACCGCTGCCTTTTTGGTCTGATGCGATTTCAAATAGACTTGGCTATATTCGATCGCTTGATCCCATTTTTCTTGCGATTGAAACGCACCGATCAGCTTGAGCAGTGACGCTTCGTCCCACGTTGCTTTCTTGTCGTGTTTTTGGATCTGCCGAAACGCCGCCGCGGCCGCAACGGCGTTCCCCGCCTCCAGATGGGCGGCCAGAGATTTGCGATAGAGCACCATTTTTTTCTTGCGCTCTTCGCG
>CAKZVF010000048.1 GCA_937921995.1 uncultured Pirellulaceae bacterium | reverse complement strand
AATCTCGGCCAGATCCCAAATCCCGGGCAGCTCCGGTGCAAAATCGGAACGTTTCATCAGCAAACTCCCGTGCTGCAGCGTGGCATTACTAAGTCGTCGTTGGGCGCTGCCGCCGACTTTGAATCCCTCCAGCACAATATCGCCGGCCGTCCGGCGCTCGAAACACAAAAAACGGTGACGATTGCCCGCCGGTGGGTGCGGCTGATTCTTTTCGCCGGCTTCGGGCTCTGCCAAGGGAAACTCAAATTGCTTCGCAGAAACGCCGTGTTCGTTTAAGAAACCGACGATGGCTTGATGAACCGCGCCATACAGATCATTTTGTTTGGATGACCAACGATTCGTTCCCGGCAAGGCCAAACTGTACGTCAATTCGCGGTCGTGCAGGATCGCGCCGCCGCCAGAAGAACGACGCACCATCTCACAATCGCCGCTGGGTGGATGTTGCACTCGATCGGCAGATTTTTGAAAGTATCCCAACGACAACGTCGGCGCGGCCCATTCATAAAACCGCAGCGTGATCCGCCCGGTTTCATTGGCCGATTTCAATAGCGCTTCGTCCACCGCCATGTTCCAAGCCCCGGCGGCGGGAGGATCAATGATAAGATGCCCTTCAAGCAAACGTTTGATTCCCGCTTATTGGTAATCGGAAAGGGGAGGGCAAGCACAAACAAAATTGCGATCACCATAGACATCATCAACGCGATTGACCGATGGCCAAAACTTTGACCGGACCGATCCCGCAGCCGGATGAATCGCTTGCTGGCGCGAGTAGGCCCGGTTCCAATCGGCATCCAAAAGATCGGCCACCGTATGCGGAGCATTGCGAGGCAGACTGTCTTCGGCAGAAATGCGGCCTTCTTCCACGTCACGAATCTCTTGGCGGATGGACAATAGGGCGTCGCAGAAACGATCAAGCTCCTGCTTGGATTCGCTTTCGGTGGGTTCGATCATGATCGTCCCCGGCACCGGCCAGCTCATCGTCGGCGCGTGAAAACCGTAATCCATCAACCGCTTCGCGATGTCCACCTCGGAGATGCCGGAGGATCCTTTGATCGGGCGGATGTCGATAATGCACTCATGGGCCACGCGGCCGTCGCGGCCCTTATACAAGACCTCAAAGTGGCCCTTCAATCGCGCCGCAATATAGTTGGCGTTGAGAATCGCGACCTCGGTTGCCTTTTTCAATCCCGCGCCCCCCATCAAATTGATGTAAGCCCAAGAGATCGGCAGGATCGAGGCGCTTCCATAATGTGCCGCCGAAACCGCATAAGCCGCATCTCCACTGGCCACGGCTCCATCTTTGGAAACCACATGGCCCGAAAGAAACGGAGCAAGATGTTCTTTCACGCCGATCGGTCCCATTCCTGGTCCTCCTCCACCGTGAGGAATGCAGAACGTCTTGTGTAAGTTTAAGTGCGATACGTCGGAGCCCAATTCTCCCGGAGCCACCAATCCCACCAAGGCATTCATGTTGGCTCCGTCCATGTAGACCTGACCGCCGGCCTCGTGCACGATGTCGCAGGCTTCGCGGACGGTTTCTTCAAACACGCCGTGCGTGCTGGGGTAAGTGATCATTAGACTGGAGAGATTGTCGGCATGAGCAGCCGCCTTCTCACGCAGATCATCCAAATCAATGTTGCCGTCGTCATCGGTTTTGACAACCACAACGTCCAATCCCATCATCGTCGCGCTGGCCGGATTGGTTCCGTGGGCCGAACTGGGGATCAAGCAAATTTTGCGATGGCCTTGGCCGATGCTTTGGTGATAACGCACGATCGCCAACAGGCCGGCGTATTCGCCCTGCGCACCGGAGTTGGGCTGCATCGACATGTCGTCGTATCCCGTGATGCTGATCAGCCATGATTTCAGTTCGTCGATCATCGCGACGTAACCATCGGTTTGATTGGCCGGTGCAAACGGATGAACGTTCGAAAACTCGGGCCAACTGACGGGAATCATTTCAACCGTCGCGTTTAGCTTCATCGTGCAAGACCCCAACGGGATCATACCGTGCGTTAACGAGAAATCTTTGTTCTCTAATCGCTTAAGGAAACGCAGCATTTCTGTTTCGCTGCGATACAGATGAAACGCATCGTGCTGCAAGAATTCGGTCGTCCGTTCAAGCCCCTCAGGAATGCCGCCATCATCGTCGCCGCCAGCGACTTCAATTTCGCCATCTTCATCGACAGCGTCGTTGCGATTGAGCACATCGACGACCAAGAAAACGTCTTCCAGTGTCGTCGTTTCGTCAAAGCTGATGCCAATTTGATGCTCACCCACGATCCGCAGGTTCACCGCAATGTCTTGCCCGAAACCAATCACGCTGTCGCGCGTTTTGCGATCCTCGAACTGAACCAGCAGCGTATCAAAAAAGGAATCATGGACGAGGTTGAAACCATCCTTCACCAATGCGGACCGAAGCAAATGAGTCATCGTGTGCACGCGCGTCGCGATCGTCGTCAGGCCTTCTGGCCCATGATAAACGGCGTACAAAGCGGCCATATTCGCCAGCAGCGCCTGGGCGGTGCAGATGTTGGAGGTTGCTTTATCGCGCCGGATGTGTTGTTCGCGCGTTTGCATCGCCATCCGCAGCGCCGTGTTGCCGCGCCGATCTTTGGACACACCAATAATACGTCCCGGAGCCGAACGTTTGTACTTGTCGCGTGTCGCGAAGAACGCCGCGTGAGGTCCACCAAATCCCATCGGAACACCAAAACGCTGGGCGCTTCCCAGCACCACGTCCGCGCCCATTTCACCCGGTGGCTTGAGCAGCGTCAGCGCCAACAGATCCGTTGCCACCGCTGCCAATCCTCCGCTTTGGTGGATCTGCTGGATGACCGGTTCGATGTCCCGAATTTCTCCGGTCGACCCCGGGTATTGCAGCAGCGCTCCGAAGACCTCATGATTCTGAACATCTTCCAATGGCCCCACAATGACTTCAAAATCTTGAAATTCGCCACGCGTGCGGATCACGTCCAACGTCTGAGGATGAACATCATCGGCCACAAAGAACTTTTGACTTTTCGATTTCTTATTCGCACGTCGACACAACGTCATCGCTTCAGCCGCGGCGGTGGCTTCGTCCAACAACGATGCGTTTGCAAAATCCATCCCCGTTAGATCCATCACCATCTGCTGAAACATCAACAACGTTTCCAAACGGCCCTGAGCGATTTCGGCTTGGTAGGGCGTGTAGGCGGTGTACCACCCTGGATTCTCTAAGACATTCCGCAAAATCACATTGGGAACATGCGTGCCAAAATACCCTTGTCCAATAAAGGACTTTGTTGGCACGACGCCCGCGGCGAACTCACGCAGCCGCTCCAGCGTCGCGACCTCCGATTCGGCGACCGGCAATTCGAAGGGGCGCTTGGCCATCAAGTCTGCGGGAATCGTGGATTTGATTAATCCATCGAGCGAATCAGCGCCGACGACATCCAGCATCTGCTGAATGTCAGGATCGGAAGGACCGATGTGCCGCCCGACAAACGCATCGTCTTGCATCAGTTGATCAATCGAAGCGATGTCTTCGCACGTGTGATCCAAAATTTCGTCAGCCGCCATAGAGTCAGTCGCCATAATTAAATCGCTACAAGTCAAATCTGTTCAAGCATTATAAAAAATCAAATCCGCCGGCCAAAAATCAGCCTTGGGAGGCAACCCCCTTGGGGGTTGATGGGACACCGGCCGACTAGCGTTACTAGCGCCACTCCGCTGCATCGTTGGGCTACTCGTTACACAGCGCTTCATAAGCCGTATAGTCCAACAGCGCGTCGATCGCCCCTTCTTCGGTGACTTCCACTTTGACGATCCATCCTTCGCCGTAGGGATCGGTGCCAAGCACTTCCAAATTGTCCGGCAGTGATGTATTCACTTCGATGACCTTACCCGTCACCGGCGAAAACAAATCACTGGTCGCTTTGACCGATTCGACTTCTCCAAAGGAAGCCCCCGCGTTCACGTCCGCTCCGACCTCAGGCAATTCCATGTAGACCACGTCGCTGAGTGCCTCGACCGCGTGCGCCGAAATGCCGATCGTCGCGACGGTTTTGCCATCGACTTGAGCCAAATGTGCCCACTCGTGTGAAGCAGCGAATTTTAGTTCTTCAGGTTTCACGATACTCTTCCTTTGAAAAATCTAACGATCTGGTCGCTTATAAAATGGTAGTTCAACAACTTTCGCCGCGACGGACTTGCCTCGGATGTCAATCAACACTTCGGTTCCGACGGCTGCGTACTGCGGCGCGACGTATCCCATCGCAATCGGCACGCCCAATGTCGGCGACAGCGTGCCACTGGTCAGCTGACCGACGACCTCTTCATTTGTAGCCTCAAGCGAAAGCACGTTGCATCCCTCCCGCGCAGGGCGGCGTCCCTCAAGTTCAATGCCGACTCGAACAGGCAGACTGTTTTCTTTTAAGGCCGCGGCCATCGCGTCGCGCCCGGCGAAGGAGCGTTCTTTTAAATTGATGGCGAAACGCAGGTCCGTTTGAGCCGCGTTGATGTCTTCGTTCAGCTCATGCCCGTACAGCGGCATCGCGGCTTCAAGTCGCAACGTATCCCGCGCCGCGAGTCCCGTCGCGCCACCGCCAAGCGGCGCGGCCAAGTCGTGCAGTTTCTGCCACACGGCCGCCGCCACGTTTGCGGACACAATCAATTCACAACCGTCTTCTCCGGTGTAGCCCGTCCGGCTGACGATCGCGTTACTTTCCTCGATCTGACAAACACAGCCGCCATAATAAGCCAACGTTTGCGGATCGACCGACGCAAGTTGCGCGGCAACGGAGTTGGCGTGTGGCCCTTGAACCGCAATCATCGCCGTCGATTCCGTGCGGTCGTCGATTTTGATATTCGATTCCGCGGGAATATGATCGGTGAACCATTTGACGATCTTGGCCCGATTGCTGGCGTTGCAGACCATCATGTAAAAAGAGTCGCTTGACGCTTCGCCCGATGCGAACCCCTCACCGGCGGCCAAGTGATAAATCAATACGTCATCTAGAATCTTTCCGTCTTCGTTGCAGATCAACGAGTAACGGACTTTCCCGGGAGCAACTCCCACGATGCGGCGAGTCGAAAGGGAATCCAAGAATTGATCGACCTTCGAACCGCTGAAGAATAAGCGGCCCATGTGCGACACATCAAACAGTCCCACCGCTTTTCGTGTGTGATGATGTTCGGCAACAACCGAGGCATACTGCACCGGCATTGACCAACCCGCAAACTCAACCATACGCCCGCCGTTATCGACGTGCCATTGGTGCAGCGGTGTTTCTAAAAATTGCCCTACGGCCATTTCGATTGCCTAATTTTCTCTACAACCCGATCGCGACCGACAGACGAGCCGATTGCGTAACGGTACGCAATCGCCGCAGCGGATTGGAGAATCATAAAAATGTGAAAGAACTAAATACGAAGATATACGAGCCGCCCAAAAATTACTAGGCTTCGAATCTCACATACCGAATTACTCGATTGGAATTACTCAAACCGATTCACGCGTACAGATTCACGCGTACATTTGGCCATTTTCGGTCGCCGCTAACTCAACAAGTAGCCGCGCGATGTTTTCGCCGGTCGCGGCAAAGAAAGCCGCCCCTTTTTCAGCCGTCGCGGCCTTGGGGTTACCGTCGCCGGTGTCTTGGGTGACCTGAGTCCAAGCGCGGGGTGCGCTGGCCCAGCCTTGGGAAAATGCCGCAAACTTGAACGACTTCGCCGCACCCTCGCCGGCCTCGGCAAGCGGCCGGACTAACTCAGGCGCGATGTGCAATATGCAGCTCGTTTCCAATTCGCCCGCGTGGTCGCCGGGTTGATCAAAAAACGCTTTCCCGTCGGCGGCTTGCCACCAATTGATCGCACACGTAAACAACCCCGGATGCGAAAGGGATAACTCGCGCATCATCTGCTTGAATTGATTCCCGCCGTGACCGTTGGCGATAACCAGTTTGTCGATGCCTGCGTTTTGCAGGACGGTGGCAACATCTTTCAACACCGCCAGCTGAGTGCTAGGGCTCATGTTGACACACAGTTTAATGTCCATCTGCCCGGTGTTCACGCCAAAGGGAACGCATGGCAACACGATCGTCTGAGCGCCCTGTTCCCACGCCAATCGCGCCGCTTCGATCATCACATGGTCGACCTGAAAATTATCGGTCGCATAGGGCATGTGATAATTGTGGGCTTCGGTCGCCCCCCATGGCAAAACGGCGACGGAGTAGTCGGTTTCTTTCACTGTTTTCCAGTTGGTTTCGGCCAAAACGAAAGGTCGCGGGGTGGGAGAATTCATGGCGTGGTTTCTGGGTTAAGTCGACAGAGTTTCTTGTCTTGGGGAAATGAAGTTCACGAAGTCTATCCAAAATCTGTGGCTCTCGACACCAGCGCCCCTTGGCTGGAAGAGAGGTCGAACGGCCGAGAGGCCGGCGATACTGATGGCAAGTGAGCGGTGCCGGCGAGAATACTACAGGTGCGACACAACGTTACTGTGTTGATTCAGCAGCGCGGGGCGGTTATCCTGCCACCCAATGATGGAAATCATAATTCTGCCGTACATGGCGATCTCGTTCATTATCGGATGGGCCATTTTTTCGCCATTCGCTGACCTCGAAGGTCTCGATACTTGGACGTTTGCGCGGATTGAAATGAGCGATCTCTTTGGCGTCTTTGTCCCGGTCAGCCTGCTGTTCGCATGTGCGACTTGGACCTTGGAAACTGCCAACGTTGCTGTTGTTGGATGGTCAATCGTCGCGACGGGAATCTTTCTGTTTTCGTTTTTCGGATTCTTTGCAGGACTGTATTTGCTGGCGAAAATGAATCAAACAGCACCGCTGAAACGCATGGCCTTGATCGGCATCGTGATTCCGCTGGGATCGTTGCTGACGGTGACGTGGTTTGCGATCCCAATTGTTGCGATGGGCAGCTCCTTCGTTTACGCAATCCCTGCCGCCGTGGCTGTTGTGCCGATCACTTTGGCGCTCCGCTGGCTCAGCAGTTGGGTGTGCAGCAGCAGTGCAGCGTGATGGTCGGGCGCTCGACTCGGAGAGTCGAGTTACGTAATTCGACTCTCCGAGTCGTATACCCCGCACACCGCATCGCAACCTAAGT
>CAKZVF010000047.1 GCA_937921995.1 uncultured Pirellulaceae bacterium | reverse complement strand
CACTACCGCTGGAGATCTAAGGCAACCAACGAATGAAGTGCTGTCAGCGCGTTTGTAGGGAAAATCGGCCCGACAGCGACTCAACCGCTCACGTAGTGGATGAGGCCACGAATCCCAGCGGGGAATTAGATCGCAACGCCTAAATTTCCCGCAAGGACTCCTAACGTCGTCCACTACCGCAACTACAAAGTGCTGTCAGCGCGTTTGCTATCACTGTTAAGTTGTGACAATTAATTCAATTGTAAGGGAAATACTAATGGTAGTGATGATTCGGTGTCGATGGTTTGTATCACATGCATAACTTTTCCGGCGTAAAAACGCGCGGGATCTGTTAGTTCAATCAGTCCGGATATCGTCGAGACGCGTCTCGGGAGACATCGATGAAGAAAAAGTTGACACTGGTAACCTTTGCCGCAGCCTTCGCTGCAATGTTCGGGATGGATCTCGACATGGCCACGGCCCAATTCGCTGCGGGTCCAAGGTTGGGGAACCAAGTCGCAGAGCCTGACTCTTTTCGCCGCGTCGCCACGGATCTAAACGTTGGTTTACCCGGTCGCATGTGGATCGGTTCTAACTTCGCCGACCAAGGCTTCGGTTACACGGGATCCTATCTGACTGTCGGCGGTAAGACGCGCTTGTTCGAAGATTTCTTGGACGGACGATGGTTAACCGAGGCACGTCTGCATCATTCGATCGCAGACAATGGCGGATTCTTCGCGAACGTGGGCATCGAACGCGTTTTCTCGATCAAGGCCGCGAAATCAGACATCGTCATGGGAGCCTGGTACGACTTCGACGGCGACCAACAAGGAAACTTTGGACACGACTTCTCTCAGTTAGGAATTAACGCCGCGATTAAAAGCCGCCGCTGGGACCTTATCGGTAACGGTTACTTCCCGATCGGCGAGCGGAACTTCACGTCCGAAGGAACCGTTGGCGGAACATTCTTTCAAGGCAACAACATCCTCCTGCAACAGGGCGTTGATTCAGCGCTTACAGGCTTCGACGTGACGCTAAGGTTGCGTCCGAAGCAAATGGCGTTCATGAACGGAACGTTTGAAGTCGGTGGCTACGGATACAGCAGCGACCTGATCAATTCGTTTGGTGGTGGACGCATTCGCATCGGTGCCCAAGGCAAACGCGGACTGATCCTTGGTGGCGAAATCAGCCACGATGATCGCTTTCGCACCACCGGATCGTTCAGCGTTGGCTACATCTTCGGTAGTGTCGGAGGCCGCAACTCGGAATACGCAGGCATCGGTCGCGATCTTGAAGAAACCAACCGTAACGATCACATCGTCCGGTTCAACCAAGCGATAGAGTTAGCGATCGACCCATTCACGGGCGCTCCCTACAACGTCGTTCACGTGGCCGATGGCGTTGATGCCGGCGGCGATGGAACGGCAGAAAACCCCTTCGACACATTGGCTGACGTTCAAGCCAACAGTGGTGTCGGCGACGTGATCTTTGTCGGGTCAGGCGGAACACTCGACGGTGGCATTCGACTGCAAGACCGCCAGTTACTACTGGGCGGTGGCTCGGAACAACTGATCGACATTCAGGGCGGTCGACGGTTCCGATTGGGCGTCAACACCGGAGACGCAACGATCCTGACCAATGACGGTGCTTCAAACGTCGTCATCTTGGCCGACAACAACATCGTCCGAGGCGTCACCATCGACGGCAGCGGCGCTGACCACGGCATCAACGGCAACGGCTCCAACGGAGGTACCATCGAAAACAACACCATCTCCGATGCTAACGAATACGGAATTCTGTTAAGTAGAAGCCAAGGCGATTGGAACATCAGCGGCAATACGTTGACCGGCCAAGGCATTGATGGTCTGTACATTCGAAACTCAGTTGACTCGGCCGCCACATTCACGATCAACGGCAACACCTCAACCGGCAATGGTTTTGACGGCATCCACCTCGAAAATTTCGAAGCTGCCACGGTCTCGCTATCGGACAACATCACCAGCACCAATGGCCGGGACGGTTTGCGGATCTCGGACTACTTGACCGCCGGTGGCAACATCGACATCCTTCAGCACACGTCTGATTCCAACGGCGAAATCGGCATTCTGGTCAACGGAGGCGATGGAAATCTGAACATCGTCAATGCGAATGTCACCAACAACATTGGCGGCGGTATCAAAACCGTTGACTTCACTAATGCAACCGATGGCCAGATGACATTCGTTGGCAATGCTGACGGCGGCGTCAGCACGATCGACGGTAACGGCGTCGGTGCGGGATCCAATCTCGAATTCGTCCTCGAAGAAGACGGGGCTCAGCAAGACATTCTGGTCACGGGATTGACGATCGACAACGGTGGACGCGGTATCTTTGCGACGTCCGCCGGATTGGGATCAACGCTGAACATTGACATCATCGACATGATTTCTATCAGCGAAAACCTCGGCGATGGCATCCGATTATTAGCTGATAACGGTGGTATTGTTAACGCGAATATCATTAATACTGGCACCATTGCTTTGCAGATGATCAACAATGCAAAAGCTTCTGGGGGAAGTATTTTCATCGCGGCTAATGGTGCCAATGGTGTGCCGCCTTCTCAGGTCAACACCGTCATCCGGAACGTCAATATTGAAATGCCGGGATCAACGGCCTCCGCCGGCGGAATCGCAGTCAGCTCGGTTGGCAATTCGTTTACGACCACCTCGATTTCCGACGTGGACATTACAAAATCATTGGAGGCCAATATTGACGGCTTCCCAATCATCAACGGCGACATCGGTATTGATCTCGATTTCGCTAATTCAGGCGGCGGCGACATCAACGTCGTGGATATCGAAACCACTCGAATTGTCACCGACAACGGTGTATTCCTTAACGTAGCCGGAAACACGTTGGCCGATGTGAGAATCGCCGAATCGGAAATCCAAGCGGTCAGTAACGTGCTACCAACAGCGGACGATCGAGCATCCGACGTTCCGTTTACGGACGATGGTGCGAACGAGATCTTCGGCGGCCAAGGTATTGTTGTTAGAACGTTTGGAGACAACAGTACTTCAGCCGTGGACAGCTTGACACGACTTACGATCACAGACGTCCTGATCAAAGACTTTGCTGGATCCGTTTTCGGCACCGTGTTTGGGGATGGAGACCCTCGGTTCTTGGTACCTGATAGTGCTATGGACCCCGACTTTGTCACCCAAGGAAATGGTTTAGGTTACGCCTTGACCGGTGCCGCGGTCGACATCAACACCTTTGGAGATTCAAATCTTCTATTGGACTTTAGGAATAACCAAATTCTTAACAACGGTGCTGGCTACAACAATGACGCCAACAACAATGGTCGATTCGATGATCAGGCTGTTGTCACCGATGAAGATGGAACCAATCTGCTGTTCCAAGATGCCGTACGAATCAACGCCTTTGGCGACAGTCGAATTTCGGCAAGGATCATCAACAATCTTTTCCAGGACAACTTCGAACGTGGCTTGTCGATTGACACCTATCAATCGGCAACCATCAACGCTCTGATTACCAACAACGCGTTTGATGGAAATGACCGAGGGCAAGACGGCGACAACAACATTCCTGGTTCCAACGTTGCCTTGGACGATGATTTAATCACCGACTTCGAAGCGGTCAATAACGAAGAGTTCTTCCTGCGAGCGTACGAGAGCCCATTCGTCTTGGACAATGGTGGAGACCCGATTGATATTGACGACGATGACGTTCCAGATATCGGTGTCTTTGATGACATTCCTGTTGGATTTGCGTCCATGTGTATTGACATGTCCAACAACGTCTTCGCACTGGGTGTCGTCATTGAAGACCTATCCGCGGCACCTGGCGAATTCCGACTGGGACTCGACGGAGCCACCAACGGATTTACGCAAAACGGTCTGTTCACCTTTAGCCCACCAACGGAATCCAATTTTGGATTGTGCGAGGTGCTGATCTCGACCGAGGAACTTTTCTTCGCGGCTCGTGGATTCTCTCAACCGATCCACTAAACGCTGTCGAAGCATTCACCGAAACTCAAGCGGTTGAAGCAATTCAGCCGCTTTTCTTTTGCCAGTCTTTTAGTAGCAGGGCCGGTTCCTTCCGGCCGCGCCCCATTTTTTGCTGGAAAACGACCGATGGGATGCAGCGGAACAACAGCGGTCGCCTACATCTGGCACTTTGCCCCGGCAAGAAAAAAGTCTCGTTTTACGGAAGAAACCGCTTGGTTTTCCAGAAAAAAATTGACATAGCGTCGATTCCCAGCTGATCTGTACACTGCTGCCGGCGATCCATCTCATTTTCTACGGCTTTTGCCTTCTGTCCTTTGAACATTCTTCAGATTACTTCCGGTCGACACATTAACGGTGCGCTGACGTATTGTAAGTTTCTGACCGAACATTTGATCGCAAGCGGACACTCGGTCACGATTCTGTGCCGTGAAGATGGCTGGATTGAGCATCAGGATATCCCCGGCGTGAAGTTCTTTCATTCGGAAATGGATCGTAGGCCGGCCGATCTCCAGCGCGTCAGCGATTGGATGGCGGAGCAAAAATTTGACGTGATCCACACCCACATGAGCCGCGCTCATGCGTTCGGCGTGTTGCTGAAATACAAAACCGGCGTGCCCGTGATCGCCACGGCCCACAATCGTTCGTTTCAGTTGCACTGGCGGTTCAATGACTACGTGATCGCAAACTCCGATGCGACCTGCCGCTATCAAAAACGAATCAATCGCGTGCCCAAGCAGCGTATCGAAACGGTCCACTGTTTTACGGATTTAGAACGCTTCAACGACATCACGGAACTGAGCAAACGCCGAGTCCTCCGGCAGTTGAAAACAGGCGAAAACGACTTCCTGATCGGCGTGGTTGGCGAAGTGGTAAAACGGAAAGGGCACATCTATTTATTCCGAGCGCTTGAAGAGATTGCTGCGGCGGTGCCGAATTTTAAATTGGTCCTGCTGGGAAGATTCAATCGCGACGAAGCCTACGTCAAGCAGATGCGGCGGATCTTGCTCAAACGGAAGTTGCTTGGCAAAGTCAAATGGTTGGGGCTAAGGTCCAACGTGCAAGACTATATGGCCGCGTTCGACCTAACCGTTGTGCCGTCGATCGAGGAACCGTTGGGGTTGGTGGCACTTGAGTCGCTGGCGGCCGGTACGCCTGTGGTTGCGTCGAATACCGGCGGGTTGCCAGAGATTATCCAACACGACGTCAGCGGCCTGATCGTACCGCCCAAACAACCCGCAGCCATCGCCCGGGCGGTGATCGAACTGGCCAACGATCCTCAGCGCCGAAATAAGATGGGCCAGGCCGGACGGTCATTCGTTTTCGAGCGTTTTGATCCGCAAGCGCTGTCGACACAAGTCGAAGCCATCTACCAGCGCGTCATCGGCAGCATACCCACAGATCGCCGCCAAGCAGCGTAGTGGATGAGGTCACGAATCCCAGCGGCGAATCAGACCGCAACTTCCGAACGCCCCCAACGCTTCGATAGATTTGCTATGCCGAACTCGTTACACTTTAAAGAGCGTAACACAGGCGCTTCCCCACTCTGCAACGCTCACCACTGCACCAACACAGGCATTCATGGCCAAAAAAGCTGCGACCAAGAAAAAGACGACCGCCAAGAAAAAGAAACCCGCTGCCTCCAAATCCTTCGAGGCCACTCTCTGGGACACCGCTGACAAACTCCGCGGCACGGTCGAATCATCCGAGTACAAACACGTTGTGCTTTCGCTGATCTTCCTGAAATTTGTCAGCGACCGCTTTGAGCAACGCCGCGCGGCTCTGATCGAGGACGGCAAAGGCGACTACGTCGACATGGTCGACTTCTACACCATGGAGAACGTCTTCTACCTGCCCGAAGACTCCCGCTGGTCCACGATCGCCGCCCAAGCCAAACAGGACGACATCGCTGTCCGCATCGACAGTGCCCTGCATGCGGTCGAAAAGAACAACCCGTCGCTCAAAGGAGCCCTGCCGGACAACTACTTCTCGCGGATGGGCATCGACGTGGCGAAACTGG
This sequence comes from uncultured Pirellulaceae bacterium, assembly GCA_937921995.1. Classification (GTDB taxonomy): domain Bacteria; phylum Planctomycetota; class Planctomycetia; order Pirellulales; family Pirellulaceae; genus Mariniblastus. Next base: position 1,162 of record CAKZVF010000047.1, on the reverse strand, counting down.
CCGCGCTGATCGACAGCATCAACAACATCGACACCGTGGCCGGCGCTGGAGCCAAAGACGCCAGTTCGCAGGAAGACATCGTCGGCCGCGTCTACGAGTACTTTCTGGGTAAGTTCGCGGCCACCGAAGGCAAAGGCGGCGGCGAGTTCTATACGCCCAAGTGCGTGGTGAACTTGATCGCCGAAATGATCCAGCCCTACAGCGGAAAGATCTATGACCCGTGCTGTGGCAGCGGCGGCATGTTCGTGCAGTCGGTCAAGTTCATCACCAGCCACAGCGGCAACCAGAAAGACATCTCCATCTATGGGCAGGAGCAAACCAGCACGACGTATAAGCTGGCGAAGATGAATCTGGCCATCCGCGGCATCTCGGGCAACCTTGGCGAAGTCCCGGCCGACACGTTTTTCAAAGACCAGCATCCGGATCTCAAGGCCGATTACATCATGGCCAACCCGCCGTTTAATCTCAAAGCGTGGCGGGGCGCGGACGAACTGACCGACGATCCGCGTTGGAGCGGTTACGAAGTCCCGCCGACGGGCAACGCCAACTACGGTTGGATTCTGCACATGGTTTCAAAACTGTCCGAGAACGGCGTGGCTGGTTTTGTGTTGGCCAACGGAGCGATGTCGACGTCCACCAAAGGCGAAGGCGACATTCGTCGGAAGTTGATCGAAAACGATTTAGTCGATTGCATGATCGCGCTGCCGGGCCAGTTGTTTTACACGACTCAGATTCCGGTCTGTTTGTGGTTTCTGACGAAGAATAAGAAGGCCCGAACGATCAGCCGCAGGGCGTTAGCCCCGGTTCCTTCGCCGTCATCACGTGACGCAACCGGGGCTAACGCCCAAACGGCTAATGTGACAGACATCACCTACCGCGACCGCACTGGCGAAACGCTCTTCATCGACGCTCGCAACCACGGCACGATGGTCGACCGCACGCACAAGGAGTTGACCGAATCCGACCTTTCCGAGATCACCGACACCTATCACAAATGGCGAAGCGACAAACACAAACCCGACAAATACAAGCCCGAAGCGCAAGCGAGTGAGTCATCACAACCCGAAGCGTCAGCGAGCGGAACATCCGACCAATACGCCGACCGTCCCGGCTTCTGCAAAAGTGCGACCATCGCCGACATCGCGGCCAACGACTACGTGCT
>CAKZVF010000046.1 GCA_937921995.1 uncultured Pirellulaceae bacterium | reverse complement strand
ACGCCCGGTCGTTACGTCGGCGCGGCACCGCTGGAAGACGATGGCATTCCGTTTGAAACCAAGATGACCGAGTTGACCACCACGCTTTATCAGCAAATGGAGGACGCGGAAAAGCTGGACAAGGCGATCCGCAAGAATCTGGAGGCGCTGGGTTATGGCAAGTGAATGGCCTTTGATTAAATTTGGTGACCTTTTGTCAGTGCCGATTCGCAACGGAATTTACAAAAAGAAAGAGTTTCATGGACGTGGCGCACGCATCGTAAACATGGGCGAACTCTTCGGGCATCCTCGTCTCTTTGACATTGAGATGAAACGTGTCGAAATCAGCGAGAGAGACGCGGTCAACTGTTTGCTCAACGAGGGTGATTTGCTTTTCGCGCGAAGATCACTCACAGCCGAGGGAGCGGGGAAATGTTCTATCGTAAAGGAAGTGAACGAAGCAACGACTTTCGAGTCGTCAATTATTCGAGCGAGACCGGACCATTCGAAAGCAAACTCTGAGTATCTGTATTACTACTTTGGGTCCTATTATGGCAAAGCTCTCATGAGATCAATCATGAGACAAGTTGCAGTCGCAGGCATCACTGGAACGGACCTAAAGCAACTGGAAATTCCAACGCCGCCTATCCCAACTCAAAAATCCATCGCATACATTCTTGGCACGTTAGACGACAAGATCGAGTTGAACCGTCAGATGAACGGGACGCTGGAGTCGATGGCTCGGGCGTTGTTCAAGAGCTGGTTTGTGGATTTCGATCCGGTGATCGACAAGGCTTTGGCCGCCGGCAACCCCATCCCCGAGCCTCTCTCCCAGCGAGCCCAAACCCGCCGCGACCTCGGCACACATCGCAACCCCCTCCCCAAAAACATTCAAAAACACTTCCCCGATGCCTTTGTTTTCGATGACGAACTGGGCTGGACCCCAGAAGGCTGGGAGGTGAGTTCGATAGGCGAAGAGGTGGAATCTGTTGGCGGTGGAACGCCCAGCACCAAAAACCCCGATTACTGGGACGGTGGCGAACATTCATTCTGCACACCAAAGGACATGTCGCGTCTTGACTCAATGGTCCTACTTAACACTGAGCGGCATTTAACGGACGCAGGCGCTGCCAAAATCAACTCAGGCATTTTGCCAGTGCGGACATTGTTAATGTCATCGAGGGCACCGATTGGCTATTTGGCTATTTCCGACATCCCAGTTTCAGTCAACCAAGGCATAATCGCGATGCTCCCAAGCGACAGGTACAGCCCTCTGTATTTGCGATGCTGGGCCGACTTTAACATGAGACGAATCGAAGATCGAGCAAACGGAAGTACGTTTCAAGAGATCAGCAAAAAGAACTTCCGGCCGATTGAAAAACTGGTTCCAAGCAAATTGATACTCGCGGCGTTCAATAGTGAGGCCGAGGCCATTTATCTGAGGTGTGTTCGTGCTTGTAAAGACATCTCAACGTTAACCAAACTTCGCGACACGCTTCTCCCCAAACTCCTCTCCGGCGAGCTTCGCATTCCTGACGCCGAGGAACTGGTGGCAGCCAATGGGTAAGTCGGCGAAAAAAAAGAAGCGAACTCGACGCGTTGGGTCTGTTAAATCGGAACTTGTAAAAAAGTCTCGGGAAGCTTCATTGTCGGCCGTTCAGATATTTAACAACCCAAATATCTCATTTAAAGCCGAAGCTTACATCGTGCTAATGGTAATTGCGTGGACATATCTTATGCACGCTTACTACAGATCCCAGGGTGTTGAGTATCGCTACTTCACGATGACGGGGGAGCGAAAAAAATTTGACAAGACACCTCGGGGAGCGCATCGACATTGGGACCTTCAGCGGTGCATCACCGAAGCGCAGAGCCCTCTCGATAATTTCACGACTAAGAACCTAATGTTTCTGATAGGGTTGCGTCATGAAATTGAACATCAGATGACATCTCGAATTGACGACCTTCTGAGCGCCCGTTTTCAGGCGTGCTGTTTGAACTTCAACACTTATGTAAAACAACTCTTTGGTGACAACCACGGAATTGACAAACATCTCTCTTTCAGTCTTCAATTTTCCACAATTGAAAAAGAACAAAAGGACATGCTTACCGACCATCCGGAGCTGCCCGCCAACATAAAATCTTACGTTCAAAATTTTGACCAAGCGTTGAGTGATGACGAATACGCGAGTCAGCAATACGCGTACAGAATCCTATTTGTTCCGAAGACGGCCAATCGAAAGGGCCAAGCCGATCATGTCATCGAGTTCGTCAAAAGCGACTCACCTCTTGCAGACAAAGCAAATGTGGAATATGCCGTAATTAAAGAAACAGAGCGACCAAAATTCACTGCGACTCAAGTTGTCAATGTGATGAAGGCCGAAGGCCACAAGGGGTTTCGGATGCATCAACATACGACGTTGTGGAAGGCGGAAGACGCTAAGAACCCGAACAAAGGCTATGGCGTAAAGGTCGCAGACAAGTATTGGCACTGGTACGAATCGTGGGTTGAGTTTGTAAGAGAGCACTGCCGCACAAATGCGAAGGAGCACAAATAGTGAGGCGTCAAATTTTCATCAGTAGCGTGCAGAAAGAGTTACGGGACATTCGAGATGCGGTCAGCGACTATGTGACTTTCGACCCGCTGTTGTCTCAATTCTTTTCGCCATTCCAGCTTGAGAATCTGCCGGCCGCTGATCGGCGAGCCGATGACGTGTATCTGGAGGAAGTTGCTAGAACCGACATCTATCTCGGCTTGTTTGCTAACGAATACGGCTGGGAAGATGAACACGGACTCTCCCCAACTGATCGTGAATACAATGCCGCGACTGAAAGCGGATTCGAACGCCTGATTTTTGCCGTCGACAGCCTACGAACACGATTTTCAAATCGCCCACATGCACCACTTAAGAAAACATTCCCCAACAAACTCTGTCCGGTTACACGCTAAGAAAAAAGACCGTCCAATAGCAACTAAAGTAATTCCATGACCTATACACCGGAACAAATTGATCTTTGGCGGACTGCTCCTTCCGAAAACCAGAATCTGGAATTCAAGGAAGCCAAGAATCAGTTCGACAATCGAAAGCTTTATAAATACTGTGTCGCTTTGGCCAACGAAGGTGGTGGTCACCTTTTGATGGGGATCGCGGACAAGCCGCCGAGACCTGTTGTTGGAACAGCGGCCTTCAACAATCCGACAGAGATGGCTGCAAAGTTGTTTACTGCAATCGGCTTTCGAGTTGATATTCACGAAGTGACACATCCCGACGGACGTGTCCTCGTGTTTGACATTCCATCACGCCCGAAAGGAACGGCATACCACTTTGATGGTGCCTATTTGATGCGGTCTGGCGAAGAGCTTTTGCCGATGAGCGAAGATCAGCTTCGCCGCATTTTCGCTGAGGGGCAGCCCGACTGGCTAGAAGAGATTGCCTTAAAAGATGTCGCAGCCGCTGAGGTTGTGCAGCTTTTAGATACACAAGCGTTTTTTGATCTTTTGAACCTTCCGTATCCAACAGAACAGCGAAGTGTCATCGAGCGATTGGTAAACGAACGGTTGGTTGAAAAATCGTCAGATGCATTTTCCATTCTGAACATGGGAGCGGTCTTGCTTGCCAAGGATTTAAAGCGCTTTCCCGGCATTGGTCGCAAGGCTGCTCGCGTGATCGTTTATGAAGGCGAATCCAAAATGACGACGCGTTCAGACATTACGAACGAAAAAGGATACGCTGTAGGATTTGCAGAGCTCGTAGCTTACGTGATGGGCCAACTTCCTCAGAATGAGGTGATCGAACAGGCAATCCGAAAGGACATTAAGCTCGTTTCCGAAGTAGTCGTTCGAGAACTGGTCGCCAATGCCCTAATTCATCAAGACCTCACGATGACTGGTGCTTGTCCGACCGTTGAGATCTATAACAATCGGCTTGAGATTTCTAATCCTGGCATTCCGATCGTTCCGGTCGAACGCTTTATTGACGGCTACCAATCGAGAAATGAGCGTCTGGCCGACCTGATGCGTCGGCTCGGTATTTGTGAAGAGAAGAGTAGCGGAATTGACCGCGTCATTGAAACGGCCGAATTTTTACAACTTCCCGCTCCGGAATTCCTTGTGGCTCATCAGCGAACCATTGTTGTGGTTCACGGGCCGAGAAGTTTTAAAGATATGGATGGCAGCGATCGCGTTCGTGCTTGTTATCAGCATTGTGTGCTTCAGTGGGTGATGAGAAAGCAAATGACAAATCAGTCGCTGCGGAATCGTTTTGGCCTTTCTGCGGGTAGTAGCAATGCCGTTTCGCAAATTATTGCGTCAGCGAAAGAAAAGAAGATGATCAAAGGTGATCCGAATGCCCCAGATTCGACACGGTACGCGCGATACATTCCTGCTTGGGCGTAGGTGTGCTATTTCATCACAAATCCAATTAGGAAAGAATTAGGCAAGGAACTAGACAAAAAGCCGGTAAAACAACAGTTTTCTTGTTTCATTGCAAATCAAAGTTGGTCATTTTGAAATCATTTAATGGCAAAACACATTGAAGAAAGATCAAAGGGTTGAGGCGATCGGTGGTTTTTACGGAGATCATGCCGATAATCGCGCCGTTTCAGCGAGATAGGATATACCGATCAGGCCGAATTGAACAAAAGGGGCCATCAAGGTGCCAAAATCATAAGAAAACCAGCAATTTACTCGTGTTTCAACGAGGCAAAAGAGGCCAAGGCTTAGCCTGTCCGCCCCGCACCCAAATGTTCTTTAGACGCAAACCGATTTTGGAAGTTCGGACTCCTGCAAGCAAAGGTTTTACAAGGGATTTTTCTTTAGGCGCAAACGGCGGACGGTCCGACCTTTAGGAAACGACACATGAAATTGACAACATTGCTTGCTCAAAACTCTACTACTCTCTCCAATGAATTCAATCAACGTCAGGCAGCCAATGGTCGAGGATTCCCGAAAGAACTCACGGAGACAGAAACTGTGGGCGATGTTGTCGCGCCAAAGCAAACGCTATTGATATTAGAATGCAATGCATGACGATTTCTAAATTTACCGAAGCAAAGCTTGAAGAAGCAATCATCCAACTGTTGGATGAGCAGGGCTATCCGCATGTTTGTGGCACGGACATTGAACGGGATTTCAGCGATGTCCTAATTCGATCTGATTTGCGAGCCTTTTTGGTCAAGCGATACGCTGCTGACGGCATCACCGACGGTGAAATTGATTCGATCATCCGCCAATTGGATGCGCTCAATGCCGCCGATCTGTATGACTCCAATAAGACGATCTGCAAATGGGTGTCTGATGGATTGCTGCTGAAGCGTGAAGACCGCAGTCAGAAGGATTTGTACGTTCAACTGGTTGACTATGACGATTTAAGTCAAAGTAGGATGGACACTCTTGTCCGTCCCGCTGCTGGGGATCCTTCTGTTGATACGCAATCAAAAGGCGCTCAATCAAGAAGCGATCGGGCAAGAGTGCCCAATCTACGTACGACTGCGGCCACCGTGGCAGAAAACATCGCGGGGTATCGCCTTGATGATCCGGCCGACCACAACATCTACAAGATCGTCAACCAACTGGAAATCGAAGGCCGCGAGAAACGAATCCCCGACGCGATTCTTTACATCAACGGTTTGCCGCTGGTGGTGTTCGAATTCAAAAGTGCCATTCGCGAAAACGCCACGCTGCACGATGCGTACAAACAACTGACGACGCGCTACGTGCGCGACATCCCGGAACTGATGAAGTACAACGCGCTGTGCGTGATCAGTGATGGCGTGAACAACAAAATGGGTTCAATGTTCGCCGATTATGAATTCTTCTACACTTGGGAGAAAATCACCGGCAACGAGTCGGCCGGTCGCGATGGCATTGACTCGCTGCACACGATGTTGCAAGGGCTTTTTGATCAGCGGCGGTTGCGGCAAGTCCTCCGGCACTTCATCTACTTCCCGGACGTTTCCAAAGCCGAACAGAAAATCGTTTGCCGATACCCGCAGTTTTACGCGGCTCAAAAGCTGTATCGACACATTCTCGAACACCGCAAACCCGAGGGCGATGGTAAAGGCGGCACATACTTTGGTGCGACCGGTTGCGGCAAGAGCTTCACGATGCTGTTTTTGACGCGGCTGTTGATGAAGAGCCTCGACTTCGAAAGCCCCACGATCCTGTTGATCACTGACCGCACCGATCTCGACGACCAGCTTTCCAAACAATTCACCAACGCTAAAAACTACATCGGTGACCAAACGGTACTGAGCGTAGAAAGCCGCGCACAATTGCGAGAGCTGTTGACCGGCCGCAAGAGCGGCGGCGTGTTCCTGACCACAATCCACAAATTCACTGAAGACACCAAATTACTGACCCAACGCACCAACGTGATCTGCATTTCTGACGAGGCTCATCGCAGCCAAGTGAACTTGGATCAAAAGGTGACGGTGACCGAATCGGGCGTGAAGAAGACCTACGGTTTTGCCAAATACCTGCACGATTCGCTGCCGAACGCAACCTATGTTGGCTTCACCGGCACTCCGATCGACGCCACGTTGGACGTGTTTGGCGAAGTCGTCGATGCCTATACCATGACCGAATCGGTGAAAGACGAAATCACGGTGCGGATCGTGTACGAAGGCCGCGCGGCAAAGGTGCTGTTGGACAATAAAAAGCTGGAAGAGATCGAGGCCTACTACCAGCGCTGCGCCGACGAAGGGGCCAGCGACTATCAGATTGACGAAAGCAAAAAGGCAACGGCTCAGATGAACGCGATTCTGGGTGATCCGGATCGCATCAAAGCCCTCGCCGCTGACTTTGTGGCTCATTATGAACGACGAATCGAAGAAGGATCCACCGTCAAAGGCAAGGCGATGTTTGTCTGTAGCAAGCGCGAGATCGCGTGGGCGTTTTTCCAAGAAGTGATCGCGCTGCGGCCGCAGTGGAACGAAGTTCTCGCATGTGCCGAGGGCGAAGCGCTAACGGAGGTCGAGCGGAAGAAGATCAAGCCGATGGAGCGGATCAAGATGATCATGACGCGCGGCAAAGACGACGACAAGGAACTCTACGATCTGCTGGGCGGCAAGGACTACCGTAAGGAGCTCGATCGTCAGTTTAAGAACACAAAATCCAATTTCAAAATCGCGATCGTCGTCGATATGTGGCTGACGGGTTTTGATGTGCCCTCGCTGGACAGCATCTACATCGACAAACCGCTGCAACGTCATAACCTGATCCAAACAATCTCCCGAGTGAACCGCAAGTTCGAATCGAAGCAAAAGGGCTTGGTGATTGACTACATCGGCATCAAGAAACAATTGAATCTGGCGTTGGCTCAGTACAACCAAGCCGATCAGCAGAACATCGAAGAGATCGCGGCGTCGATCGTGACGGTGAAAGATCACTTGGATCTGCTACGTCAGATTTTCCACCATTTCGATTCCAGCGACTATTTTGCTGGCGAG
>CAKZVF010000045.1 GCA_937921995.1 uncultured Pirellulaceae bacterium | reverse complement strand
GTGCCATCGCGGACTTCGACGATCGACGTGGCGATGCGTTTCATGAAATGGCGATCGTGGCTGGTGAAGATGACGGTGCCCTGATACTTCAGTAGCGCGTTGGCTAAAGATTCGACCGTTTCCACATCCAAGTGGTTGCCCGGTTCGTCCAGCACCAAAATGTTGTAGTCGCCCAACATCAAACCCGCCATACAAAGCCGCGCCCGTTCGCCACCGGAGAGAACCTTGATCTTCTTTTTAGTGTGTTCGTTCCGGAACAGCAGCGAACCGGCAACCGCCAAGATCTGCTGGTTGGTCGTTCCCGTCAGCGCCATGTGTTCCAGATAATCCAAAACCGTGTCGTTCTCATCCAACGTCGTGTAAACGTGCTGGGCATAGACGCCGATTTTGCAATTGTGACCCCACTTCACATGACCTGCTTTGGGATCAAGTGAATCCACCAGCGTCCGCAGCAGCGTCGTTTTGCCTTGGCCGTTGTCGCCAACGATGGCGGCCCGTTCCCCGTGTTCGATTTCGACTTGGATATCTGAGGCAACGGTCAGATCGGGATAGCCAATCGCCAGATCCACACAACGGGCGGCGGTGCCCTGTCGCGGATCAATCTGCGGCGCGACGATCACCGCGCGCGGGGCTTCGGTTGCAATTTCAGCAACTTGCAGACGATCCAGCTGCTTCTTTTTGCTGCGCGCTTGCGAAGCCGTGTTGGCGTTGGCGCGGTTTTTGTTAATGAACCGTTCCAGTTGTTTTTGTTTCGCGATCACGGTCGCGTTGACCCGCAGATCGTGTTCCCGCCGCTCCTCTTGAAATTGTAAAAACGAATCAATCCGTCCCGGGTGCATGGTCAGCTTGCCGTGGGACAGGTCCAAAGTTTCGCTGCAGGTTGCCGATAGAAAGGCGCGATCGTGGGAAACGATCAAGCACGCATGACGGAACGATTTTAGAAACTCTTCCAACAATAACTGAGTCCGCAGATCCAAAAAGTTCGTCGGTTCATCCAACAGCAACAGGTTCGGTTCGTGCAGCAGCAGCGCCGAAAGCTTCACACGCGTCTGCCAACCACCCGAAAGTGCGCTCACAGGCCCGTTGAGGAAATCGCCCTTGATCTCGAACTGGCCCGCGACCTCGCCGCATTTCCAATCCGGTTGGCTACTGTCGCGCATCAGAAAATCAAGCGCTGATTCGCCGGGCTCGAACGGATCGTGCTGCCGCAGGTAACCAACTTTCAAATCCGGATGACGGATGACCTCGCCCGCGTCCAGTTCTTCCTCATCCAACAGAACCTTCAGCAGCGTGGATTTACCCGCGCCATTGCGACCGATGAAGCCCACCTTTTTGTCGTCGGTGATTGTGGCGTTGGCATCGTCGAGCAGATGTTGGTCGCCGTAGCTCTTGTGCGCGCCGCGAATTTGTAACAGTACCGCCATCGCTACTATGTATCTCTATTTCGGGTTTTGTAGGGGTTGAAGTTTTTCGCGCCGCTGAACCGCCACGGGGAACGGGCCATGTTCATCGGCTTTGAAAATGGTCAGGTAATAAAGCCTTGCCGCCGCTTGGATCTTTTTGAAATTCAAACGATCAATGCGATCGGTCGGTTGGTGGTAGTCGGGATGAAAGCCGCCGAACAGGAAAGCCGTACCGACGCCTTTTCTGAAAAAGTTGTATTGGTCGCTGCGATCAAAGATGGCTTCTTCATCCAGTTCGAAGCGAAACCCAACGTGACGATTGGCGTCCAAGATAACATCGTGCAGAGTATTGCCGCCTTGACGGGCACCAATCAAATGGATGCTGCCTTCGTTTTCATCGGCCGTTTCTTTGGCCGAGGATTCGTTGCGGCCCACCATGTCGACATTCAACATACATGTTATATCTTTCAGCGGCAGCACCGGTCGTTGGCAGTAGTAATTGGAACCCACCAACCCAATTTCCTCAGCAGCAAAAAAGATAAACATCACACTTCGTTTAGGACGCACCTTATTCGCCGTCAGCGCCTTGGCGATGCTGAGCACCGCCGAGCAACCCGATCCGTTGTCGTCCGCGCCGCGATAGACGCCGCCGCTGGTGATGCCGATGTGATCTAAATGCGATCCGATGACGATATGCTCATGCCGAAGACTCGGCTCCGAACCGGGAATCACGCCGATCACGTTGGGCGCTTCGATCCGGCGCAGCCGCACCGGGTTGGCCAGCGAAACGCTGCTACGCGGATCCATGATCTCAATTTCTGCCGGAGGTGCCACGTCTTCACCGATCGGTTTTAAACCGGAACCTGCCAACAATCGGTCGACGGCGGTTGCGGAGATGTTTCCTTTGATGGCCATCGGGACTTGCGTGGCAAAGGTGGGCTGGTTGATCGATTGCGGGGAACCATTGACCACGCGCAGCATCGCCGCAGGTTGGTGGCTTTCGATTTTCTGCGACGCGTACTTCAGTACTGAATCGTCCGCCCAATAGATCACGATCGAATCGCGCAAAATGACCGAGGGTGGAATCTTGAATCGACCGTTTGGGCAGCGCACGAAAATCAGGTTGCCCAACACCGACGGTTTTGACGAATAGGTGTCAAAACCGATATTGCCTTGCGCTTTGATCGTGATGCCACCGGCGGCCCGGATGTAGCACTCTTCAATGATGGGGACTTTTTGCTGCAGTGGCACCGACTGAAAATAGCCACCGTCAGAGTAGATCGGTTCGACGCCATATTCGGCCAGCTTCCCCGCGACCCAATGAGCGGCTTTCTTATAGCCCTTTTGTCCGGTGCCGCGTCCCTCGAAATGGGGCCCGGCCAGCACCGAGACGAGTGATTGGATCTGCTCGGTGGTGATCGAGTCAAAACCCGGTTGCAGATCTGCGGGGCAAGGCTGCACGGCGGCGAATTGAGCCGAAGCCGGCGTCGCGCCCATCGACAACAGTGCCCCAATCAGCAGCGATATTAAATTGCGGCGGCGTTTGGACACGGGCGACTGAATCGAGGAATTGCGGGAAACGCGTATTGTAAGCGGAACGGCGCGAAAGTGGAATCGCTGCCCCGGCGGTTGTGTTCTCGGGGCCGGAATGAACTTTGAAGAAAAAACAAGAAAAAGAAGTTTGCGTGGGATAAATCTACCGCGGCGGTGAAAGATAATTGAAACGGCGATTAAAACCACGTTGATTGTCATTTTCGACAGTCATCCGAAAACCCCATCGACGCCAAAGGCGGCCGCGTGAACGAGATCCTGAAACGGCTTTACAACCAGCACGCATCAGCGCTGCTGTTGTACGCGCGGGTCTGGTGCCACGCTCCGGAGGACGCACTTCAGGAAGCCATGATGGAACTCGCACGACAAACAGAAATGCCACCTGATCCAGTGGCGTGGCTGTATCAGGCGGTCCGCTACCGAGCGATCAACCTCCACCGC
>CAKZVF010000044.1 GCA_937921995.1 uncultured Pirellulaceae bacterium | reverse complement strand
GGTAAACGAAATTGGGGAAGTTTGGCACCCTTATGCTTCGGTGGCCAGTTGGTATCTCTGGCGCAGTTTAGAGGCGCCCTAGGGGCGATTTCGGATTTCTAATTTTCAATTTCGAAAATGAGAGATTCGAAATGGGGAATTCGAAATTTGAAATTCGAAATTTGGGATTCAAAATTTAGGATTCAAAATTTGAAATTTTTAAAAATTCGAAACGACTTCGCCGCCGTTGATGGTGCCGATCGCGCGCCAGACGTTCAGGTTGATCGCGGCATCAATCGGGCGGGCTGATCCGTCGAGCATTCCCACGTTGACGCCGCCGGTGTGGAAGCTGCGCGATGTGATGGCCGCATAGGTCGGTTGATCACTTTTCTTGCCTTCTTGCACCGAATTAAAATCAATATCGTAGGTACGGCCTTCATGCTCAAAGGGCACCACCGTATTGGGTGTGAACACGGTCGTGATGCCGGAGTGGTGAACGCGTCCATCGCTCCATTCGGTATGCCCCGTGTTTTGGTGTAGGTCGGTTCCCAGTTTTAGCTGCCCTGACAATCCGTTGAATGCGTTAGGGTCGGTGGGAACGGTTGGCCCAGGATCGGTAGTGTTCCGGATGTAAGACGTGAAAGCCTTCACTTCGGCCACGCAGAGTGTATTGCTGGATCCATCTTTGATCGATCCAAAGCGAGTTTCACTGTTGACGTAAAAAGGACCATCGCCGCGCCGGCCGGTAACCGGATCGTAGACCAGCCAAGTCCCAAAATTGAAGCCGTAGTTCTGCGGATAAACGAATGGCTCCCCATTCTTAATCCGAACCGTGTCATTCACTTCGCTGGCACATTGGAAAATTGGGATTCGAAGCGTCGGCACGCCCGTTTCGGTTTGCGCGTCCCAAGCCTGATCAAGGTCGACCAATTTGTAGGCGTTGGCTTGTTCAACGAAAGGTAACAACCGGCCATGAATCGACCACGATCCATTGTTCCCCGAAAGGATTGTGCCGGGCGTGATTTCGAAACTTGGCGGAAAGTGTCCAAACGCTGCTTCATATCCCAGCGTCGCCAAAACGATCTGACGAACGTTGTTCAGGCAAGAAGTACGTCGCGCCGCTTCGCGCACCGACTGAACCGCGGGCAGCAACATGCCAATCAAGATGCCAATGATCGCAATCACTACTAATAGTTCGACTAAGGTGAAGGCGCGTTGCGATCCGTGTTTCATTCTATGGTTCAAGTGCGATCGGATTAAAGAAAAACAAGAAACCGTATTATACATCCTCGAAACAAAAAAACACACGAGCGGCCTTCAAAGCAGACTCGTGTGTTTGCAACAGATTAAGATTCAGCGTTGGAGCGATAGTGTCTATCTTGCACCGCTACCGGCAGCCTTGGCACCGCTACCTGCAGCCTTGGCCCCGCTTCCGGCGGCTTTGGCACCGCTGCCCGCGGCCTTCACTTCGCCGCAGTCAGCGATCGTGATTTTGGAGCGCGTTCTGCCGCTTTGCGAACCAAGCTTTTCAACGGCTTTGATGATCTCTTCGCCCTTGGTAACGCGTCCGAAAACCACGTGCTTGCCATCCAACCAAGGCGTCAGCGCCGTGGTGATGAAGAACTGCGATCCGTTGGTATTGGGACCGGCGTTGGCCATTGACAGCAGGTAAGGAGAATCGTGCTTCAATTTGAAGTTCTCATCGGCAAATTTTTCGCCATAGATGCTCTCGCCACCGGTGCCGTTTCCGCGCGTGAAGTCACCGCCTTGGCACATGAAACCGGGGATCACACGGTGAAAGCTACTGCCCTTGTAATGCAGAGGCTTGCCCGATTTTCCTTCGCCCATTTCGCCCGTACACAAAGCGCGGAAATTTTTCGCGGTCTTGGGCACGGTGTTGCCGAACAAGCCAAATTCGACACGGCCTGCTGGCGTCCCGTCGATTTCGATATCAAAGTAAACAGTAGAGGAAACCGCTTCGGTAGCGGTACCTTGCCCGATCGCAGGTACGGCCAATAGCGCGACGCTTAAGACGGCACCGAGGGTAGCGGTTAACATTGATTTCAACATTTCAAAACACTCCTAAACAAGTGGCAATAATCTTGGTTCAAAAACGAAACGCGACCATGTTACGAACACGTCCTGTTTCAAATTTGACAAGATTCAAACTCAAATTTCGACCGATTGCATCTCAACTTCGACTCAAAAAGGCCGTATTGGAAAAGATGACCGTTTTAGCGGATTACGCCCGCCGTGATAGTGTGATTGTGACATTAAAAAAGGCGTTCTGACAGCAGGCTGGGCATGATTGCCAGCACCAGAGAAGCGTGTTTTACGTGGACACTTGTCAGATGGTTCATGGAAATGTGTTCGATTTCAAACAAAAACCGGTCCGCCGGCGTGATCTGGAAAAGTTGAAATGTTTGGTTTCTAGAGAAAACGAATTTTTTCCGTGTAAGGTTTTTCACTTATTTCGGTACACAGCTGTATAAAGCAAGTGCGCTTCGTTTTTGTTATTCTTTCTCGGACAGGCAATCAATTTGCCAGAGTAAGGCGAGGCGTTACAATCGAAGTCACAAGAAAGTTGTTTCCTCCTTTCTCTTACAAAAATTTTTAGCCACGGAGTTCTCTAGATGAAGTTTTTATTTACCGCGTTTGCACTAACACTTGGTGTTCTTTCAACTCAAGCCCTCGCTCAAGAAGGAACCCAAACCGCCTCTCCTAAAGAGATGGTTGCTGAAGTAACTGAGGGTGCCGCAAAAACATGCTGTGCCGATAAAGAAGCGTGCGAAGGCGAATGCCCCGTCTCTTTGGCGATGGCAAAACTGCCAACAATGTCTTACCAAGTCGGTTCTGAGAAGACATGCTGCAGCGAGTCGGCCGCGAAACTGGCCGAAGAACACAGCGCCGCAATCCACTACGTCGTTGCTGACAAAACTTACGATGACAAAACAGAAGCCATGACCGCACTGGTCGAGCAAACCGAAGCAATGGTCAATGAGTTCATCACACCATGCAAGTGCGAAACTTCTGGCAAGACCACGATCGCGGGTGAAACTTGCGCGTGCCCGACTCAAGGTGCGAAGAACGTTGAATTGGTAAAAGCGGCTGTGGAAGCCGTCAACGTTTCCTACAAAGTTGGCGAAGAAGCATGCAGCTGCCCAATGAAGGCCAAAGAGTTGGCTTCTTCTTCCGATGCCAAGATGACTTACGTCGTCGATGGTGAAGAAACCTGCTGCGGCATGACGGCTCGTCTGCAAACAGCGCGAGCTAAATACAAAGCTGCCGTAAAAGCATTGGCGGCCGCTTCCACCGAAGAAGCTGGTTCCGAAACAAACAGCTAATCTTTTCTGAAGGTCAGCTTAAATTAAAGACGTTGGGGCTTGTTAGATTTTCTAACAAGCCCCATTTTTTATGAGCGTTCGGAAGTAGAGAGCAGAACGGGTTCCCACCAGCTTTTTGGGTAAGAGCAGCGCGCGGCCGGTAGGAACCGGCTCTACTTATTGAGAATCAATTTCAGGGAACAACCCATTGATGACTGATTCGTCCAGCACGTAAATCCACGGCCGATGCTTGCGATTGATTTGTTTCACCTGCGATTGAGCGGCCGCTATTTGCTCGGTGCGTTGTTTCTTCTCGCGCAGATAAGCCTTCTGTTCAGATTCGTCGTTAGAGTCAGGTTCTTCGATCTCTGGAAACGCTGCCGGATCGATTTCGGCCGTCACGATCGCTTGATATAGTAAGCTCAGGCTCTCACCTCCGACACGATTGGCCAATTCACCGATGGCCAATGTGAAACGCACGCCGTCCGAACGCAGGATTGAAAGTTCGCCGTTGGTGCCGGTGAAGCGATGTCCGCCATTTTCATAACCGCTGTAGATGAAACCACGTTCGGCCAACTGGGATACCGTTTTTTCATCGTCGCCTGTTTGGGTTTGCCGCAAAAATTCAATGACGGCTTTGTTCTGCTTTTCAACGTCAGTAGGCCTGAGACCAAACAGAGACCGGACGATCGATTCGGTGAAACCATTGGGTAAAACGCGCGCAAGATCCTCCGAATCGGATTCTTTGCCGCTGATTGAAAGGGCGACGACCTCTAACTTTTGCTGGTCGCTAATTTCATAAGTTGCCCGATACAGCGGTTCGTCCTTTTTCGTTTCTTGGTCCGTGCGATGGCGATTGATGGCGAATCCTGAGATCGCAAGTCCATCAGAGGCGTCGGTTGGCAGTTCCAGTAAATTGGGGTCTACCCACTGTGCGAAATCAGAAGTCAAAATTCCCTTTTCAAACTCGATGGTGTAAATCGTTGGTTTCCCTGGCACACGCACGTAGTATTTGCCGGGGCTGTTTTTGACTTGATCCCCGACGATGATGTGAGCGATGGTTTTCTGGTCACGGTCGCTCAGCACCAATTTTGTTCCCAGTCGTGATCGCGCCGTGGTTACGCCAACGTCGGAAGGGTCGACGACGCCGAAGTTGACGTGGTCGGTTTGGCTGTCTGAGTTGACCTCCAGGACGGTGCGATCGTTGAGTGCTCGGGTAACTTCGATGACGCGCTGATCGCCGGTGACGTCGAAGCCGCTTTTCTGAGGAATGATCCAATTTTGTCCGCTGCGTTTGAGCCGAATGCGTTCAATGTCAGAGCGGTCGGAGTCGTAGGCAATGATTTCGATACCGCGGACGGCGGATGTTTCGTAGTTCTCAAACAGCGGTTTGCTGACCTGAGCGTTCTGTGTCACGGCCTCTGGCCATGGATAGCTTGCCGCCGCAAAGGCTGCCGTCAGCGCCGCGATGATGCCCATGACGATGGTGGTGAAGTAGGCTGATTTCATAATTTCGTTGGGTGTTGCGTGTTTTGGTTGCCGTTACTTAAGCCGGCGAGCTTTCGAAATGCCTTCGCGTTCTCTCAATCGGCGGCGTGTGTAAACAAAGACGCCCAAGAGAAACGGTGGGATCACGGGGATGATCACGGCCGCCAGTTTGTACTTCCGTTGGATCTCTTGAATCTTCTGTTCCGCATCCAGTTCCGCCTGACGTTTGTTCTCGTTGAGTTCGTTCTGTAGTTCCTGCACCTTGACCGACAGTTTTTGCTGTTGCTCTTGCTGCTGCTGTTTCATGATGCCTTGCTTGGCGGTCAGCGCTGCAGCGTCATACGATTTCTTTTGATCGCGTAAGGCAAGGATGTCCTTAATTTCGTTCTCCAGCGGTCGAAGCTTCTTTTTCGCTTCCACTGTTGCCGTTTCGAGCGCCAGTTTGTGTTCCTTTTCGAACGCTTGGTTAATTTCAAATACCTTTTGAAGTTCAACTTCCTTCTGTGCCTCGATTTCGCCCAAGGTCACATGCCGCAGGCGTCGATTGCGGAGTCCAAGAAAACTTGTTTCGTCCGCCAGCGCGTCAACGATGTTCAGCACGAAGCTCATGTTTTGAAATTGGTACTCAATGCCGCCCTGGATGGGTTGGTTGCGGATGTTGACGAAATAGTCGGACAACACATCCAAATCCGCAACGTAAATGACGTTGGCACGGTTCTTGTCGGGCGCTGCATCAGGGGCGTTGACCTCAAAGTCCTTGCCGCGAATGTGACACGCGAGGACAAAACTGCCCCCCGCAGAACCACGGTTTTGGTCTCGAGCACCAAGGGGGACTTGGGGCTGCAACCAATCACTGCGAATCCGTCCGGCGCTTCCGGTGGCAACCAACGGAATGAACTCCAGTTCTGTCGTTTCGGTTGGCTTTACATAGCCGGCGTACTGAAAGAAGAGTTCAGCGATGCCGCTGCTGGCGGGGTGGGCAGGGTTGAAGTTTGGCTGAGTTTCGCCTTCTTCTTTGACGATGACCAACTCTTGCTGATTCAATTGGGCATTTTTCGGATAAGGGTTCGCGGAAATGGGTTGCCACACGACCCAAGACAAAAAGCGATCGTTGCCGGCACTCCTGCGATCGGTGTCGATGTCCAATGCCTGCCAAAGTTTTTGAATGTCTGCCGTTTCTCCACCGCGGTTGATAACACGTCCAAAAAACGTTCCCGGAACGTGGTTCTTAAAACTGAAGGAATTTGGGAACGGATCTTCAAATACTGCCATCGGCTGCCCCGACTGGATCGCGGTGATGACGTTGTCCAGTTCTTGCTGAGACATTTTTGAAGGCTGAGCCACGATCAGCACGTCGAACCGACGCTGCGGTTGGTTGTCTTCGTCGTCTTGTAACCAGAGGTCGATCTCAGAATTAGCGCTGACGACCTCCAGTTCGTATTGTTTACCCAGCTCCGAAAGAATCGCCAGCGTCGGAATCCGTGCCGCTTGGCCATCGGCGCGTGGAACGACAGCGCCCTGAATCAGGGCATCGGTGATGACCACGCCGACCGTTTTTCGTTTGGGCTGTGCCACGGTGTTGATCGACCGCATTAGTTCGTATTCGACCGGTGTTCCGTAAGGCATGAACGGCACCACGACGCGTTCGACGCCGCTGGAGACGGCCATCCCCATAATCACTTCGGCTTGGCGCGTCGCGCCGCGCGATTGGGTGGTGAACTTCTGAGGGCGGATGCCGTAGCGTTTAGACGCCAGAATCGCCTGGGCGCTGAACGGCTCGATGCCTTGATAAAGGTCGACCTTCACGCGGTTGCCACCTAGGGCATCAAACTCACGCAACAGGTTTACCAGATCGTACTTCGTGCGAACGAATTCACTGGGGATGTCGCTACCGATGTAGGCTGTGATTTTGATCGGCGGCTGAGATTCATCCTCAGACGATAAATCGTCCAGCAGTTTCAGCGTCGCCGGAGAGAGCGTGCTGACTTGGCGGTCGGAGATGTCGACTCGGGCGCGATTTAGAAAACTGTATTGAACGATTAAGACGACCGATACCGCGGTAACAAACAGGAAAGCGGCGCGCAGAATATAGTGCCACAACAGCGACGTCCCATCGCGTCCGCCAAGCCAATGTCGGCGTCCGATAAGGATCATGCTGAGGTAAATTCCGATGACGACGATGCCTGCGAAGTAGCAGATCGACGATGCGGTGATCAGTCCCCGGCCAAAGGGTTCAAAACGTTCAAGAATCGACCACTCGAAAAGGCGGCTGATCCATTTTTGGTCGCTGAAGATCACGTCGGCGTTGGAAAAGAACGCCAGCGGTGCATTGAAGATTGCTCCAAAGATGAACCCGACGGTGAGGTTGCTGGTTAAAAAGGACGCGACCGTACCAAGGCTGATCATCGCGATGCCAACGAACCAGTATCCCAAGTAAGTCGAAAACAGGAGCAAGTTATCCAGTTGCCCACCGGTCATCGACAACAGGACCGCGAAGTTAGACAGTTGTGAAAACAGTAGCGATACCGTAAAAACCAGAACCGCCGCGAAATATTTACCGATGACGATGTCAAAGTCTTTGGCCGGCAG
>CAKZVF010000043.1 GCA_937921995.1 uncultured Pirellulaceae bacterium | reverse complement strand
CCATCTTCTTCGATGGCTTCACCGGAGCCGGTTTAGGTGCCGGTAGTGGTGCGGACATTGATCGTACCGCGGAAGTCAATGGCACATTGATCACATTTGCCATTGGAAGTGCGGGCGGATTTCAGTTCAGCACCCAAACCATCGATTTCGTGCCGGCTCCCACCCTAGAGATCGACAACTCGGGCGACACAGATTTTGACGGCATGGGTGATGGTGGACTTGGTTCGATCGTTGCACGTAACTACGATTTGCAATTCAGCTTGAACGATCCAGCCAATGGTCCGGCGCCGACAGCCGAGGTTTTTGATTTTAATTCCATCGACGATACTTTTGGATTCAACGGGTCGATTGACGACATCTCGGTCTCTGGCAACTTCTCATTGACTGGTGCAGGATTCATTCAAGAGAATGAGACGACTGCGTTTCTGTTTGAAAGTGGCGGAATGTCTACTTCTTTAACGGGCACCATGCAAGTCCTGTCTAATCCTGATGATACTCCGACAATTATCACCATTCAACGTATCGGTGCCATTCTGGATGCCGGCACAACAATCACTGGTTTCAGCGCTGATGGCACGGTGCAGGAATGGCAGATCAGCGGAGCGACCACTGGCGTTCAGACTTTCGCAACTCCGACAAGCGGATCGTTCGACAACCCTATTGATACGATCGTTTGGGACCAGCAGAACTATGTACAGGGCACGTTCCCGACCAATCTTGACTTTGTCAATTTTTTCGCTCCAACAACGGCAGTGCTCAAGGGTGATGTCGACCTCGACGGCAACGTCACGTTTTTGGACATCAATCCATTCATTATGCTTTTGTCTTCGAACGGGTTTCAAGCCGAAGCGGATTGTGATTGCGATGGAGACCTAGACTTCTTGGATATCCAGCCATTCATCAATATCTTGGCGGGTGCTCCTTAAGCAAGGCAATTTGGCAGACTGGCAATATGCCTAAAAGGGGGGAGCGTCAAACACGCTCCCCCTTTTTTTGTTGTCTCGGGTCGAATTTGTTCGGCCAGAACCCTCAGGATCGCCGAAAAAACTTACGTGCTCAAAGGTAAACATTCAAAGGAAAACATCCACCGTCCATGGAAAACGGAAATGCTCAAACGTACGCTGGAACCAGAACTGATGGACACCCTCGAGGATGCTCGAGAGTACAACCGTATGGACAACACGAACGTCAATCGGCAGTTCACTGACGACTTGATCGCATTCGCCAGTCGCTGCCAAAGCGCTGGCTATGATGGCCTGGCGATTGATGTCGCAGATTTGGGCACCGGTACGGCGCTGGTTCCTATCGAGCTGTGCCGGCGCGTGGATTCGGTCCACGTTCTGGCGATCGATGACGCGGTCAACATGCTTGACCAGGCCGTTTACAACATCGAAGCGGCTAACATGCACGACCGCATCACATTGGCCAAGGGCGATGCCAAAGCGCTGGTTTACGAAGACGAAACTTTCGACACCACGATCAGTAACTCATTGATCCACCATTTGCCAGATCCGGTGCGTTGCTTTGCCGAGATGCATCGCATCACTGCCGCCGGCGGGATACTATTTGTACGCGATTTAGCGCGGCCCGATTCAGACGCCGCCGCACAACAGCTGGTGCAGCAATACGCGGGCGGTGCGACGGACTATTGCAAGCAACTGTTTTTACAGTCCCTGCACGCGGCGCTGAGGGTTGACGAAGTTCAGCAAATCGTTGGGGATCTTGGCTACGGCAAGCAAACCGTTACCATGAGCTCAGATCGCCATTGGACATGGGCCGCCGTGAGACCATAAATGATTCCTTAAGCGAGACCCTTTCTGAGTGAGACCTTAATAGGCATCGGTAAATCGGTCGGAGGTTAAGTTTGTTTTCATGTCCACCGATATGTTGCCAACTTGTCCACGAGAAAACCCATGAAATTAATTCTGGCTATCATCAAGCCTTTTCTGGCCGAAAAGGTTGTCGAAAACTTGCCGGCCGAAGGTATCGAACAGGTCAACATTCGCGAAGTCAAAGGCTATGGACGTCAAAAGAATTATCTTGAAAGCTACGGCGAAAACGAATACTCGCTGGCCTTTGTTCCCAAAGTTGAGATCTCGATTTGGGTGGAAGATGAATTCGTAGATGCCGTTTTCGACCGCATCGTCGAAGTGTCTCGTACCGGTCGTCTGGGGGATGGGAAGATAATGATTTTGCCAGCAGACCAAGCACCTTTGCAGTGATTTGGAAGATTCTGACCGCCTTCATGGCAAAGATAAAGCTTTCTTCGTATTAATCCGACGATAGTATCGGTGGTAGTTTTAAGTAAAATATACGAAATTTCGTACTGACAACCGCCGGGCCTGAACTGGCAAGGCCTGCCACGGTTATCGAATTTTAATTTATGTTCTTGTTGAATGCCTTAGTAGATTTGGATTTTGAAATGAAGACAACACTAAACATCATGTGCGTTTACATGTTGATGCTGATTGCCACAACAGCGACCGCGATGTCCGTAGAGAAGATTGATTTCGAAGCTCAAATCAAACCGATTTTTGACAAGTACTGCCTTGAATGCCACGGCGAAGAGAACGAAGAGGCATTCCGCATCGACGTCAACAGCGACATGCTGCTTTACGTTAACGAAGGTCATCCTGAAACCAGCGATTTGTATACCTACATGACGCTGGAAGAAGATGACGATAACCTCATGCCACCGATTGATCACGAACCGCGCCCCGAAACTTCTGAGATCCAACTTGTGAGCGCTTGGATTGCTCAAGGCGCCCAAGTGGACGGTGCCGATTCAGAAGATGGCGACGCCACTTCTGCACTTGTCGGCGGAGCTTCAGATGACAAAGACGATGGTGCTGATGCTGTAGCCGAACCCGTTTCGCCCGAGACGCAACGCATGCTCAACGCGCTGGGATCCTTACACACCGCTGCGGTCCACTTGCCGATCGGTCTGCTATTGGGAGCCGGCTTGTTCGCAATACTAAGCCTCGGCGGAAGTTTTGTGATGAGTGATTGTGCTTACTATTGTTTGTGGCTGGGGACCTTGGGGGCGATCATCGCGACCGCTTCAGGCTGGTACTACAGCCCGATGGAACACCGGGGAACAGTCACGACCATCGCCGATCTATTTGACCAATCACAGCCCGTCTTCTGGCACCGTTTGGGTGGAATCATTACGACCGTTGTGGCATTACTGCTTTGCCTGTTTGCCAAAGCCGCCCGCGGCCGCAATCCTGACGATGGGACGATGTGGAAACTTTGCGCGATCGCGTTGGCCGCGGCCATTGGCTGGGTCGGACATACCGGTGGCGAACTAACCTACGGGAAAGATCACTACAAAGATCTGAACGAACTGGTAGATACATTCATCAACCCCGCCCAAGGCAACGCTGGCCCTACGGCCGAAGGTTCAGAGGATGCAGACACCGAGAATTCGGATGATGACGACTCCGGCGACGCAGAGCCCGGTGGCAGCAGCAGTGAAGAGGGAAGTATTGGTAACGGCAGTACTGAAAATGGCAGTACCGAAGAGGGTACGCTCAGCATACCCTTAGATATCTAAAGGTACGACCGCCGACAGCACCCGGTAGTTATTAGTCATCGTCCCAGGCTCGCCAACAAGCCCTCCCATCGGGAAAAACCCACTCTTTCGCGTCTCGGTTTTCAACTTGTCTAACCGGTGTCCTGATTTCTTCATCCATGCGTGAACATTAACAGGCTATGATGAGTACATGGAACTGCCTGCTCAAAAACAGATTATTGCGGACCTCAAAAGCGATCGCGAAGAAGCGCTCGCCAAATATTTCTCGCAAATCCGTGGTCGCTTGGAAAAGATCGTCAAGTTCCGACTTGACTACCGCTTGAACGGTCGAATCAGCCAGTCCGATATTCTTCAAGAAGCCTACGTCCGCGCTGCGCAGCGATTGGACGGATACTTGAAGAAGCCGGAGATGCCATTCTTCGTGTGGATTCGCCTAGAAACCCAGCAACACATTTTAGATATTTACCGCAAGCACTTCGAAGCCGAAAAACGCGACGTCCGAAAAGAGATTTCGTTTAACAGGCCGCGACAAAACAATGCCGGGCAAACGTCAATGGCGTTGGCGGCGCATTTGGTCGCGGAGATGACTTCGGTCAGCCAGTTGATCGAAAAGTCGTACCAGATCGAAATGCTGCAGGACAGTTTAAACACAATGAGCGAACTTGATCGTGAAGTCATCGCGCTGCGTCATTTCGAAGAGCTTTCCAATATCGAAACGGCAGAAGTGCTGGGAATCGAAACCTCAGCAGCCAGCAAGCGATACCTTCGCGCGTTGAAACGGTTAAAGGAAATACTTGAGGAGAACGCTTTGGGATGAAGCAGGGCAGGTTTTCAACCTGCCAGAACGATGCTTCTCCCAGAACGCTTCTGATGGCAGGCTGAAAACCTGTCCTTCAAAGTTTCAACAAATCGTCAAGCATTTTAAGTCAACACGATGAAACAGACGCAAGACGAAACACAAACGCTCGAAGCGATCGTAGAGGAGTTCACGGCCGAAATCCGAGCCGGCCGCAGACCTGATGTTCAGCAGTATGTTCAGAAAAACCCGGCCCACGCAGAGGAACTCCCCGACCTGTTGTCCTCGGTCGCGATGATCGAGGGATTGAAGAACTATTCTCCCAATTCTGCGGTGCCTGATCAGCGTTTCACTGAAATTGACGTGCCCGATTTTTTAGGCGAGTATCGTATCGTTCGCGAAATTGGTCGTGGCGGTATGGGGATCGTCTTCGAAGCCGTTCACGAGACGCTCGGCCGACGCGTCGCGATCAAAGTGATGACCGCCGGTTTGATCAGCAATACGAAACACCTTGAACGTTTCCACCGCGAAGCCGTATCAGCGGCCAGTTTGCACCACACCAACATCGCCAGCGTATTCGGAGCCGGCGAAGACAATGGGCTGCACTTCTACGTGATGGAATTCATCGACGGCCAGTCACTCAGCCAGATTCTCCGGGGCGAAGCGCTGGGCACTGACGAAACCGTAAATTTCCCAGCCACTCCAGAGAGCGCGACGACGCCCTCTTCTCAGGCGACTCAGGCGACTCAACCTGATCGAAGTTGTGAAGAGCTGATCATTGGTGAGCAAACCGTACCTGCCAAGAATCGATATAAGTGGGTCGCCGACACAGGACAGCAGATCGCTGACGCGCTGTCTTATGCTCACGAAAAAAACATTCTCCACCGCGACATCAAACCGGCCAATCTTGTCATGGACTCACATGGCACCGTGTGGCTGACAGATTTCGGACTGGCAAAGAATATCGTTGACGAGGCATTAACTCAAACGGGCGACATTATTGGCACTCCTCAGTACATGGCCCCCGAATCGTTCTCCGGCGACTATGACACGCGCAGCGAAACCTACTGCCTGGGACTCACGCTGTACGAGATGGCGACGCTCCAGCCAGCGTTCCAGAACTCCTCCCCCGGGCGAGTCATCAAAGCCGTCACGACCTCAATGCCTCCTGCTCCAAAGAAAGTCGACGCCCGTTTGCCGCGCGATCTGGCGACGATCATTGGAAAAGCGATCGCGCGGGAACCGCAATCCCGATACCAAACGGCCGCAGAAATGCGAGACGACCTTCGCGCCTTCATCGCCGATCGTCCGATCGCTGCGCGCAAGATGTCGGTTTGGGATAACGTCGTCCGCTTCAGCCGACGCAATCCGCTGGCCGCCGGTTTGGCCGCGTTTTCCGTACTGACGCTGGCCCTGCTGGTGGTCACGATGACGATCGGATTCGTGGTCACTCGATCGGCGCTTAACCGCGCCGAATCGAACGTTGATATTGCGTTGGAGGCTTTTGATCAAACGTTTCAACAATACATCACCCAAGGTGATAGCGCATTCGAAGGCAGTGACGCCTATGGGTTTGAGCAAATCGGCGGCATCGAAAAAGCGATCACCAAAGAAGACGCTCAATTTGTCGAAAAGATGCTGGGCTACTACCAGCGACTGGCCATCGATAACAAATTCAGCAGAGACGTCAAAAGGCAAGCCGCCACCGCCAATCGTTTGGTGGCCAACGTTTACCGGTTGATTGGACAACCAGATCAGTCTCTGTCTTCGTACCAGGAAGCCCTCAGTGAATTTGAGGATTTGGCGCGGATGCCAGCACGCCCCATGGATTCTGTGGAAGCGGTGCAATTGGCCGTCGCCACGCGGAATGAAATGGCAAGCCTGCTGACATCCACAGGCCAGTGGCAACAAGGGCTGCAGTTGTTCTTTGTTTCAAAAGAGCAGTTAGAGAAACATCGCGATTTTGAAGACCCCGCCTTGAAGCTCAAATGGGTGCAAACGGTCAATCAGATCACGTCCGGGCACGTGAAGATGATTTTCGGCGTACGTTATGCATCGGCTGGGTCGGATTCTCAAACCAAAGACAATGCGTTTGACCTGAGTGCACCACTGCAAGACGGCAACCTGCCCAAGGCTCCACTAGAGACGATGCTCAAACAAATCACGCAGCTTGGCCACGCCGCGGTAACTGAGATCGACCTGCTCAAACGTGCCACGCCAGATGATCACCGAGTCCGAGTCACGCGCGCTGAGAGTTATTGCAATCTCGCGCTGCACCTTAGCCGAGAGGGCAATCCTGATTCCAAAAAAACGCTGCAGGTCGCCATCGACGAACTCAAAGCGCTCAAAGAATTTTCGCCTACGAACCCTCAGTATCAGTACCTGCTGGCATTAACGCAGGCCATCGCAGCCCAAGATCAAAACAAAAATGCGGCCCTCGTCTCTCTGACAACATCTCAGGCTTCGATCGCAGATCTGACCCAGCGCTTTCCAAAAATGCTGGCCTACCGCCAACTGTATGGCTCGGTCAGCACGGAATTGGGCGGACTGCATGTCCAGTTAGAAAATGTCGCTGCGGCGCGCGTGATGCTGGAATTGGCGGGTGAAATATTGCTTCAATTGAAATCCGATATGCCTCAGGATTGGAGCGCGCGCGTCAACGGACTCAAGCTGGTGCAACATCTAGAGATGCTGGCCGGTCAACAAGCGGCCAACGGCGAAGTCGATGACGCCATCGAAATTGGAATCCAAACCAATCGACTGGTTGAAGCGCTGGATTTAGAGGACTGGGATTTGGAATCGCGCTAGTCCACAGCTCAGCCGCTGGAACGATCGGCATTAGCCTAAGCGTTCGACATTCTTGACGCCGGTTTTGAAGATTAACTC
Source organism: uncultured Pirellulaceae bacterium (assembly GCA_937921995.1). Lineage (GTDB taxonomy): Bacteria > Planctomycetota > Planctomycetia > Pirellulales > Pirellulaceae > Mariniblastus. The sequence continues at coordinate 10,852 of CAKZVF010000043.1, read as the reverse complement.
CTATCGACCGGTCCCCTGCCCTGCTACTCTTTGGCAATGAACGTTACACGACGAAAACCGGAACTCATGGCCCCTGCGGGACATTGGACTCAGCTACAGACGGCAATCGAAGCCGGTGCCGACGCGGTCTATTTTGGGTTGAACCATTTTTCGGCCCGCGCCAAAGTTGGCTTCGATTTAGAGGAACTTCCCGAAGTCATCGAAACCCTCCACCAACGTGGCGTCAAAGGTTTTGTCACCTTCAATACTTTGGTCTTCGATCACGAGATCCGACAAGCCGAACAAGCGATCCTTGCGATGGCGGCCGCCGGTGTCGACGCGATCATCGTTCAAGACGTGGGCATCGCAAAACTGGCCAAACAGATCGCACCGGATCTGCACATTCACGGCAGTACGCAAATGTCGATCACCAGCGCCCAAGGTGCCGATCTGGCGGCGTCGCTTGGATGCAGTCGCGTTGTGCTGGGCCGCGAACTGAGCACCACCGACATCCGTAAAATCGCCAGCCAAACCGACGTCGAACTGGAAGTTTTCGTTCATGGCGCGTTGTGCGTTTCCTATTCGGGCCAATGCTTCAGCAGCGAAGCGTGGGGCGGTCGCAGCGCCAACCGTGGAAAATGTGCCCAAGCCTGCCGCCTGTCCTACGACCTAATCGTCGACGGAGAGAAAAAGGACTTGGGCGATCTGCGATACTTGCTTTCTCCGGGTGATCTTTACGCGATCGAACAAATCCCCGAATTGATCGACATCGGCGTGCACTGTTTGAAGATCGAAGGCCGCTACAAAGACGAAAACTACGTTGCGGTGACAACATCCGCGTATCGGCAAGCGATTGATTTGGCGATGATGGATGTCGAAAACGAAATCACGCCAGAGGAACTCAACGACATCACTCAAGTCTACTCGCGCGGACTGGGCCCCCACTTTATCCACGGCATCAATCATCAAAAAGTCGTTGACGGACGGTCGCCACGCAATCGCGGTGTCCGCGTCGGGACCGTGGCGGCGGTGACGAAAAATTCGGTCCATGCAGAAGTCCTTCAGCCAATGAAGCGCGGAGATGGGGTCGTGTTTGATGCAGCCGGTTGGCGCAGCCCTGACGAACCCGAAGAAGGCGGCCACATCTACGAAGTCACGCGCATTGATGACACGCATGTGAAACTGGAGTTTGGCAAAGGCGAGATCAATTTCAGTCGCATCCGCGCCGGTGATTTGATCTGGCGAACGCGCGATGCCCAATTGGTCAAACAGCTCAAACCACTGACCCAACCCAGCACTCCCGTTCATACCAAACCGATCAGTTTCGAAGTCATTGCAAAAGCCGGAGAACCGATCGCTGTCACGGCGACCTTGGGCAATGGATTGACGGCATCCTTCGTCGGCGAAGAACCGCTGGCGGCCGCGCAAAAACGGGCGCTGGACGCCGAAGCCCTGACGGAGAAACTGGGGCGGCTTGGTGGGACGCCCTTTCATCTAAAAGATATTCATTTTGAAAACGACAGCCCGGTGTTCCTGCCCACCAGTCAACTCAATCAAATCCGGCGAGAATTAGTCGACAGCCTATTTAGCCAAAGCGGACAAGTCATTCCGATCGAGGCCACGCCGCGCGTCGAAGCACTGTTAGAACAACGCGTTCAAATCCCCACCGCATCCGATTCGGCAACCGGCAAGGTTGATCTTCATATTCTTGTTCGTTCGGCCGACCAATTAGATGCGGCGATCGCAGCTCAACCGGCGTCGATTACGCTTGACTATTTGGAGTTGTATGGGCTGCGTGATTCGGTGGAGAAGGTAACGTCCGCCGGCATCCACTGCCGCGCCGCCAGCCCGCGCGTGCTTAAACCGAGCGAACAAAACGTAATCAAATTCTTACTGTCGCTGGAATGCGATATTTTGGTTCGATCAGGTGGGTTATTGAAGGATTTGGTGGAGGACCCTCGTTCGATCGGCAAACTGATTGGCGATTTCAGCTTGAACGCGGCCAACTTTCTTTCGGTGGAAACCTATTTGGCGATGGGGCTCAAACGCATCACGCCCACCTACGATCTAAACGGACAACAGATTGCCGAATTAACGCAACAGATTCCGGCGGAGAAACTGGAAGTGATCGCCTACAGTCACCTGCCAGTTTTCCACATGGAGCACTGTGTGTTTTGCCGATTTTTATCCGAAGGCACTGACAGTTCCAACTGCGGACACCCGTGCGAAAAACACCAGATCTCAATCGAAGACAACCAAGGCCGCAAGCATCCCGTCATGGCCGACGTTGGTTGCCGCAATACGGTCTTTGGGGCCGAAGTGCAATTCGATGGCCAGTGCGTCGAACAATGGTGGCAGACCGGCATCAAAGATTTCCGCATTGAGTTTGTCCACCAAACCGGCGACCAAATCTCTGAGGTTTTGACGGCGTTCAATTCCTATTTCGCCGGCACCATCACCGCCGGTGATTTAGAAACAATGCTCAACACCGACCAAATCCAAACCACCCAAGGCAGCCTATTCGTGCCGCATGATTTCAAGGATTTGGTCGAGTTGAAATAAGTTGGCTTGCGGACCAACGCGAAATCCTCATCCACCGGAAAGGATGCGCTCGACTTGGTCACCGCCAATTCCGTCGGATTTGAAATAGTTGATATAGTGAAACACAACAGGGGAAACCAGCAGCAGACTGTCAAACCGATCCAACACACCCCCATGTCCCGGTATTACTGTCGACATGTCCTTCACGCCCAGGTCACGTTTGATTGACGAAATAACCAAATCACCGCATTGCCCAAGAACGCTGATGATCAGCCCCATCATCACCAAATGATGAATTCGGTTCACTGTGGTTCCCTCGAAAACAAAATGACCAACTGAGGAAGCCAACACAGTGGTTAGGACAACCGCACCGATAGCGCCTCCCCAAGTTTTGTTTGGACTGGTGTTAGGCAAGAGCTTGCGTTTTCCCAACGTCTTTCCAGCAAGATATGCAAAGACATCATTGAGCTCTGTGCATATGAGAATCCAAAGCAGAATTGGCCGAAACAATTCGTCATTGGAAATGAAGGCCAGATGACCAAGTCCGGCTCCGAAGAGCGAAAAACCGACGAAGGCCAGAGCGACGCGCTTCATATATCCCTGCGGATGGTCTGGCAACAATGCGATGATCGCAATCCAACAACCGCCCAGCGCCCAAGAGGTGGTAAACAAATCCATCCAGTGATCTATCACCGCAAAGTAAGTGACCAGAATCGCAATCACTACGCTGGCAGTAGCCGTTCTTGAAGCGTTGAGACCGGTCGCTTTTGAGAACTCTCGAAAGCAAAACAAACTAAGAAACAAGAAAAACCCACAAACCCACGCCGCGCCCAACAGTATCGGAAGAATCATGGCGGCTGCTAAAACGTACCACGATCGTGTTCTCGCGATTAACTCTTGATACGTTTCCGGCGAAATAGATTCACGGCGTTTTAGGACACGCACAAGCACCGATGCCGTTATCAGCCCCAATAGAATTAGCGCGACACACCCAATGGTAACGGGATGCTCAAAAGCTTGTGTTGCACCAAAAAGTCGTTCCTGCACCGTCATCACGCGGATGCTCCTTTGAGATGCTTACCAGCTCGAATGAGACGACGCACCGCAGTCAACAGTCCTCCGACGATGACAATCAGAAGCGCTACCCTAACCACACTCCAATTGCCTGTCCAAGAAATGGGAGCCAATGCCATGTAGAGCGCTACCAAGGTTACGATGGCCATCCGTTGGGGTTTCGCCATCGGCCCGCAAAAGTCGTTGGGAGCTCCTGTGGACTTCGCTATTGCACGCACGTATGCCACGAAGACAGCGACCAGCGCCGCGCTGAATCCTAATTGGATATCCCCCCCCGCCGCAAACCCCAACCCAATCAAGATCGCGACATCAGATATACGATCGGGCACTTCGTTAAAAAGTTCGCCGACCGGCGATGCAATATTTCGTTTGATGGCTACCATCCCATCGAACAAGTTGCACAAAAGGCGGACTTGGCACAGCAGGCCACCACAAAGCCAAAGCGCACGATGCCACAATCCGGTTGTCGCGCTGGTATAAGAGAACAACACCCCAGCCGCCAACGCGGCAAACATTCCTATTACTGAAATCCCGTTTGGCGAAATGCCAAGTTTCACCAATCCATTGGTTCCCAGTTCTGCCCAACGCGTATTCCGGCTTTGGATAGGCCGTCGATCTGAAGATTCGTGTTTTGGTTCGGTCATCCCTGCTTCCCCAGCAGAAACATACCGACGATCAAAAATCCCATGCCCACCACATTGGTCAACGTTACGGGTGTGCCATACACACGCGATGCGATCAGCGCTGCCCAAATGAAGGTTGAAGCATAAATGGGGTAGAGAACCGTCAATGATCCGCCGCGCTTGAAGGCCGCCACAAACAACACCATCACAGCAACATAGCAAACCACGCCACCGCTGCCTACGAAAGTGCAATCCCCCCGCAACCGAACGTGAGCCGGCTTAACGAGGCAACGGCGACGCATCTCGGCTTGCGCTTGGAATTATAACAAACCTTGAGGGCAAAAAAATAGCACACCATGAAATGCATGGTGCGCTATCGTGGTTTACGGCCTTCTGCTTTAGAAAGAGTTGAAGCAGAATTCAAACCTCATTAATCGCCAAGATTGTCTCTGACGATGTTGCTGCCAATGGTGTTGTGTCCGAAATCGGCGATGCCGAATTCCGAATTGGAGCGAATGACATTGTCGGACACGGTGTTGTCCGTCGTCGAATTGTTCAGCAGAACACCGCTGCGCTGGTTTTGATAGATGAATGAATTTACGATCGAATTGTGACCGCACATCAACAACAGAACTCCGTGTCCGGCGTTGCCTGTTGAGTTAAGGTCATCTATCAAATTGCCTGCGGAAGTCTCCACGCGAAAGCCATGGCCTCCGTTGAAACGGGCTCGATCATCGAACAGCACGCAATCAGTCGCGTCGTCGATGCTGAAACCGTGCGATCCGTTACCCCGTGCAAGATTATTCAAAAGCATGTGGCCGTGGCCTTCAACGGCATAGCCTCGAAGTCGGCTATTAAGGGATACATTATTCGTAAAATCAAAGTGACTGCCTGCAATCCGGAAACCGTGAATGTTGTTCAGGTAAGCTCGATTGGAATCAAAGGTAGCAGTATCGGTGTCCATCAGACGGTAACCATTGCCTCGGTTCCGATGGGAATTGTTGCCTTGGAGCACAACATGATCGCTCAGAATCCGCACGCCATCGTTATCACACTGGCGGATTTCGGAATCCTTCAGGAAAAGATCGTTGCAATCGGATTCGATCAGAATGCCGATATTTCCTGTGCCATGCACAAAAAGGTCCTCCAAAACCACGTTGTGCGAGCCATCTTCGACATGAACTCCTCGACGACCGCCCTCGATTTCCAGCCCTTTGAGCACCACGTCATTGGCTTCGATGGTGACTGTGTCCGCGTCATCATTGGCCGCCACAATCGTTGCACCGGCAAGCCCTTGAACTACGACGCTTTTGTTGATCGTCACGTTTTCGGTAATCTCGCCAGTTAATTCGATGACGTCGCCGTCGGAGCAAGCAGCCAATGCAGCGGCAAGTGTGTCGAACTGCCCTGGGACACTAACGGGACCATCGAATCCACCATCGTCTGGGCCACCGTCAGAGTTTCCATCGGGAATCGTCACAACGAAATCATCAAAGAATGCCTCTTCATCTTTTGACGTCCGCCAATCTCCGTTGCCACCATAAAACGTACTGAAGTACAGTTGGTCGATCGCAAAAGAGTCGTCCAAGCGATAGCGAATGTTCTGTTCATTGATGACCAAGACACCATCAACCCAGATCTGCTGGATGCCGTCAAATTCCCCCGGCGTATTCATGACAATACGCTGTGTGATCTGGTACCACTGATCAGAAACAAATTCGGTTTGGCTACCATCGGGGTTGAAAAAGAAGTTTCGGTCTTCTTGTCTTCCGTCTCCAGCAAACCCCGAATCGGTGTGTTTCGCGTAGGTGATCCCGCCAGAAGTCAATTGCTGGGGTTGGCCGGATACGCCATCGAAATCGGTGCGCCACATCAAACGACCCGACCAGCCGTTGAAGCCGGTCGCTTGGGTGCTTCCTGTTGGTGCTGTGCCTCCTGCCAAACCAGGTAGCTTGCCGCCTCGAACAAAGTCAAAACCGGTTCCGAATCGAACGCGGTAACTCAGCGTCGCCTCTTCGTAGGATTCGCCAAATTCGTAAGGCCATTGCGCCCCCGTTTCGCGGGTCCCGTGGAAACCAGCGGGATAGAAAGTTGCCAACGCGCTGCCGCTACCGCCAAAAGCCTGCGAACCGCTGACCACGCGAACGCGGCCTTCGGTTACACCATTGTTAAAACGTGGTTCGCCAAAATCTTCGTCCAATTCGGCGTCGGTGTAAGGGCCTGCTGGCCGAGCATCAAAGCTCTCTTCAAAAATGACGGTCTGGCTGACAGCGGCGCGAGAACCGATAAGACTGACGCCCACGACCAACAATAGAAGGGACAAGGCTTTGGTAAGGTAGGATTGAGGCATGAGCCATCTCCGGTTGGATAGAAATGCAAGTCTCCACACTCCTTACGATTACTGAACCGAACGGGTGGGAATGTCAAAGTTGAGAGTGAAATATGTTGATTGAGACGCTCTCGATGTCAACTTGAAAAAGATAGGCAAAACACAGAAGGTTTTGTTTCGGTGCGATTTTTCACAGAAAAGGGCAGAAAACCATGGGAAAACCGCTGTAAATCCCATTACCCACCTGATTGGGCGAGCGATTCCCCGGAGAGCGAACCGACTTGGAGAGGACTCGAAATCGCCAAAAATCAAGGCGAGCCGCTGGGCATTGACTTGCGGGGCGCTGACTTGATTGCGGATGCCAGAGAACGAGAAAAGAAATGCCGATGGTATAAGCCACCGGCACGTCAAAAAAGAAAGCAGAGTGATAGGTGTAACAAGAGGCTGCCTCTACGCCGAAGCTTTTAGCATGTCCTTAATCAAGTCTTCCAGCTTCACGATGTCGACAGAAAACTTACGGATGCCTTCGGCCGTTTTTTCAGTCGCCATCGCGTCTTCGTTCATCATCCAGCGGAAACATTTTTCATCGCAGTTGATCTTCGCGATGTCCATGCTTTGGGCGCTTGAAGCGTCCAGTTTCTGCTCAATCGGATCCTCGCAACCCTGCAACTCGTCAAGCAGGCCGGGACTGATCGTCAAAAGATCGCTGCCGGCCAGTTCGGTGATTTGCCCCTTGTTCCGGAAACTGGCGCCCATCACTTCGGTTTGGTAGCCGAACTTTTTGTAGTAGTTATAGATTTCGGTGACCGATTGAACGCCAGGATCTTCGGCACCGGCGTAATCACGGCCTTCATTTTTCTTGTACCAATCGTAGATGCGACCCACAAACGGCGATACCAATTTGATATCCGCTTCGGCACACGCGATCGCCTGCGCCAACGAGAACATCAGCGTCAAATTGCAGTTGATCTTTTCCTTCTGCAATACCTCGGCGGCTTTGATGCCTTCCCACGTTGACGCGATCTTGATCAGAATCCGGCTGCGGTCGGTTCCCGATTTTTCGTACAGGTCGATCAACGTCCGCGCCTTGGCGATCGTGCCTTCGGTGTCGAAGGACAGACGCGCATCGGTTTCGGTCGACACGCGTCCAGGCACGACCTTGAGAATTTCATTACCGAAGAGAATTAGCACTCGGTCGATGATTGATTCGATCAATGCGTTTTCACCTCCGCCGTTGCCCTTGAGTTCGTCAACAGCTTGCTGGACCAAGTACAAGTACTTGGCATCTTGTGATGCTTTGAGAATCAACGATGGGTTGGTCGTTGCATCCTGAGGTTTGAACTCAGCCATCGACTGAAAATCGCCTGTGTCGGCTACGACGGTTGTCCACTGCTTAAGTTGATCTAATTGATTCATGAGAAGTCGCCATTTCTAAAATTTGAAGGAATTTTTCGTTAGTTTAAACAAAATCTGGAATTCGTGGCAGCACCGCTTCGCCTCAAAGCCCGCAATGCTGACAAAAATATCGCCGATCGCATTAACCGGTTTTTAATTGACCTAAACCATGTTCCAATCAAGTTTATGCTAACCCCCCATGACATCCTTGGCGAAGGCCAAAAAATCGCTCAGCGGCTCAGCGCGTACGAACATCGAGGCCAGCAGATCGAGATGGCCGACGCCGTTGCCAATGCGATCGCAAAAAAACGGCACCTCATCGTCGAAGCAGGAACCGGCGTCGGCAAAAGTTTTGGGTATCTCGTCCCTTCAATCCTCAGTCTGGCGGACAACCAAGCCGCGAAGGATGAACCCAAGAAACGAATCGTGGTTTCCACGCACACCATCAGTCTCCAAGAACAGCTGATCAGCAAAGACATTCCGTTCCTTAACAGCGTCATCCCTTTAGAGTTTTCGGCGGTGTTGGCGAAAGGGCGCGGCAACTACATCAGTTTGCGGCGGCTACAAGACGCCGCCAAACAAGGCAAAACCGTTTTCGCCAGCGAGCAAGAGTTTGACCAAATCCCGATGCTCAAGAAATGGACCGAGACAACCAAAGATGGGTCTCGCAGCGATCTGCCGATCAAAGTTCTGCCGCAAGTCTGGGACGAAGTCCGTAGCGACAGCAGCAATTGTTTGGGACGAAAATGCCCAACCTACTCCGACTGTTGGTATTTCCAGGCGCGGAATCGTTTGCAGAACGCAGACGTATTGATCGTCAACCACGCGCTGTTCTTTTCGGATCTATCCCTGCGCCGTTTAGGCGTCAACATTTTACCCGATTACCACACCGTGATTCTGGACGAAGCTCATACGGTCGTCGACGTGGCGAGTGATCACTTGGGCATCAGCATCACCATGGGACAGGTCGAATACACGCTCAAGCGTTTGTACAACGGCGCGCGGAACAAAGGGCTGCTGGTGGTGCATGGGCTGGGGGAAGCACAGCGCACGGTCGTTCAGGCGCTGACCGAATCTCAGACGTTTTTCAACGATTTGCTTGGCTGGGTCGAAAGAAGCACCAGCGACAACAAATGGAAAAGCAACAGCACACGCGTCAGCAAACCGGGCATCGTGCAGAACAAGCTCTCACCCATGCTGCACGATTTGAGCAACGCCATCGAGCAGGCCGCCGAAAAAATCGACGACACCTCAGCGAAGCAGAACCTTATTTCTTCCAGCGAACGACTATCGGCGGTCGCCAACGCGATCGAGAGCTGGCGGTTGCAATCGTTGGAAGGCGGCGTCTATTGGCTGGAGCAATCGCTCAACCGGCAAGGCAAACAGTTGATCAGTTTAATGGCCGCGCCGATCGACGTAGGGCCGGAGATCCGTGAACATTTGCTGAACAAAACCGACAGCGTGATCATGACCAGCGCAACGATCGCCACCGGTGGTAGTTCGTTTGACTTCTTTCGCAACCGCGTCGGGATGACCAAAGGCGACGTACTCAAACTTGGCAGCCCCTTTGATTATAAGAATCAAGCCAAATTGATTCTGGTCACGAACATGGCCAATCCGTCGGAGAATCGAGAATTGCACGAACGGCAATGCGTCGATGCGATCAAGGAGTACGTCAAACGCACCGACGGCCATGCGTTTGTGCTGTTTACCAGCTACGATTTGCTGCGGCGGACGGAGCGCGATCTAACGCCTTGGTTGTCCGAGAACGACTATGGAATTTTCAGCCAAGCGGCGGGCACGCCGCGCGGGCAGTTGTTGGATCAGTTTAAATCTACTCCGCGCAGCGTTCTGTTTGGGACCGACAGTTTTTGGCAGGGCGTCGATGTTCAGGGCGATGCGTTGCAAAATGTGATCATCACCAAACTGCCTTTCAGTGTGCCCGACCAACCACTGTTACAGGCGCGACTGGATGCGATTCGTGAAGCCGGAGGCAACCCTTTCAACGACTACCAAGTCCCCGAAGCGGTGATCAAATTCAAACAAGGTTTCGGCCGCCTGATCCGCAGCAAGTCCGATTCGGGCATCGTCGTGGTGTTGGATCCACGGATCAAGACGAAGCAGTACGGAAAAATTTTCGTTCAGTCACTGCCGGAAACAGAGATTGTTTTGGAAACGATCTGACACCACAGTCCCCGTTTAACGACAAGCCGGCAGGCGACCGCGTTCTCAGTTTAACGACAAGCCGGAAGGCGACCGTGTTTCAGTTTAACGACAAGCCGGCAGGCGACCGTGTTCTCAGTTTAACGACAAGCCGGAAGGCGACCGTGTCTTCCCCGGCCAAACGAGGTCGCCTGCCGGCTTGTCGTTAAACTTGTACTACCACTTCACCGGCGACAGATGGCTGGGAGCGATGACACTGTCGTGTTCGCTGGTGCCGGGCGCGACGACGCCGTAGTCGTTTTCGAAAATGGCATCTTCCCCAACAGAATCGCCTCGAATGAACTCGACGCGGCCATCCCCAAACAGACAATTCTGCCCCCAGTTGCCATGGTTGAGGCTATGGCGGCCTGGCTGATTCAGCGACGGCATGTCGGCCACCAAAACGGTGTTCGTTAAACCACGATTGGCCAGCGGCTGGTAACGATCCTCAATCTGGTAACCCATCGAGTAACCATAGTTACCCGACATGGTCCGGTGAAGATGAGCCAATTGGCAGCCGGACGCGGACTTGATCTGAGTGATGCTGGGAATATGAACAGGCTGGTCCTGTCCCAACCCTGCACATGCGAAGACATTGTCGTCTTCGATCAAACCGGCTTCCATCAACGCGGGCGCGAAATATCCGGCGGCCGAAAGTTGGCCTTGGGAAGGAATCTCGACAAACTGACCGCCGTTGATGTCGCTGTAC
>CAKZVF010000042.1 GCA_937921995.1 uncultured Pirellulaceae bacterium | reverse complement strand
ATAGGGCTCCAACCGCTTGTAGGTACATGGTTTCAGATACTATTTCACTCCCCTAAACGGGGCACTTTTCATCTTTCACTCGCGCTACTGAGTTCACTATCGGTCATTAGAGAGTATTTAGCCTTACGGGATGGTCCCCGTAGATTCAGACCCGGTTTCACGTGACGGGTCCTACTCAGGTGCTCTCTGGAGATCCAATGTTTTCAAATACGGGACTGTCACCCTCTGTGGTCGACCATTCCAAGTCGTTCTTCTAAATTGAATTTTCTAACTCCGTTATTGAGAGTCCTACAACCCCAGCAGGGAAACCCCACTGGTTTGGGCTGTTCCGCTTTCGCTCGCCGCTACTAACAGAATCGAGTTTTCTTTCTCTTCCTCGAGTTACTTAGATGTTTCAGTTCACTCGGTTTGCTGACAACTGCCTATGTATTCAGCAGAAGCTTATTCAGGAATCTCGGGATCAACGCCTGTTTATCGACTACCCCAAGCATTTCGCAGATTTCCACGCCCTTCATCGCCTTCTAATGCCAAGACATCCCCCATGCACCCTTAATAGCTTGACCACAAATATCCAAATCTCTCCAGTCGAAAAAGCACTTTCGCACTTAGTCTTCCGAGGAGAACCGTCAACTTGCGTTTGAACGTTGTCTAAAACGATCAACACATCAAACCATATATAATCCAGATAACGATATCTATTTGAACATGATCGTTAAATCACGTTCGTTCGTGTGGCTACCGGCGAAGGTAACCACTCGCCTCATTCATCTTTCAACATGCCAGAGTCGGAAAACTCTGACACGACGCATTTCAAGAGTGGTGTTCGAACGTTTGATTTAAGTGCCGACCCTTGAACCACATTTCCCGCGAAGGAATGCAGCATAGAGGCCAGCATCAAACATTCAGATGCCATCTTTAATCTACAACTAAATTGTCAAAGAACAGTCGCCGGAATGCTTCGTCCGGCAGGTACTACCAATCTTTCATCGCATAAAGCGAATCGAAATTGACAGTGAGAAAGATTGCTCAATTCAAAGCAATGTTCACCACAATCAACGTCTGTGTGATTGGTTTCCAGAGCAGAGGAAGCGGAGTCGTAAAAACTGGCTTCATGTTGGAGGTCGAGATTTTAGTAATCAGTCGACTTTCGTCAACCGGTTCAACACTCGAATTTAAAAGAAAAGCATTATTGGGGCGACTTAACTCCATCGCGTGTCACCCAATGCTCGTTCCGTTGAACACTTCTAATCAGCGATGTGGACAAGGAGTATATGGAAAGGCCCAAAACGCTCAATGGGGATAGCGCAAAATTCCTGAAAAAGAGAGGAAATAGTCCCAGTATTAGGTGCTTCAGGTTTACCTAGAGCTTAAAAACCAAGGAAATTTCGGGCAAATGGACATTCTGCGACCACTTTCAAGTAACAATCTTCTGACCAAGAGAAGTATTAAGCCGTCGAATCTTCAAAAAAGTCTGGCCCGTTGATCGCAGAATTGTTTACGAAAGCATTCTTAAAGTTCACAAATTCATTGTCAGTGAAATATATTGCTCCGCCACTAAGTCGCGCCATGTTCTTCCTGAATTCAGAAAACACAAGTCTCAGTTCGGCTACTCCTTCGACATGAATTGCGCCACCGTTTCTGGCTGAGTTGTTCGCGAAGAAAGCATCTCTGGCGTTCATACTGACCCCGTTTCCAGCGAACGCACCGCCGTCCTCAGCGAATGCACGGTTGCTGATGAAGCGCGCCCCCTCTCCGGCGCTATTGGCCCTGATAAAAAGACTGGCTCGCGGATCGGTGGAGTCTGCAAAAATTGCTCCTCCTCCGTTAAATGCGGTGTTTTTGTTAAAATCTCCGCCAAAGATTCGAACTGGAAACGGAGATGCTGCTCCCGTGTTTTGAGTATAGAAGGCGCCTCCTAAACCGTTGGGGCTGTCGTCGCTGCCGATGTTGTCAAAACCACTCGCTGGTAAAAGTCGATTCGTCCCAGCACTATTTCCGATGAAGTCTGCGTCGATCAAAAGCAGCGTCGAGAAGCCGGTTTGGGCTAGTGCCCCACCACTGCCCTCGCTGGAGTTGGCGATGAAGTAATTTTCTCGTAGAAAGGCGTCGCTATCGATTGTGGAGATTCCTCCGCCCAACAAGGGAAGACGTTCGCCAAATGCAAGGGCTTCCACGCCGAAGGTCAGCTCGTTTCCACGGAAAACACTGCCGAACACAAACAACTCTCTACCTTTGCCATTCGATGATCGGTGCTGGATAGCTCCGCCTCCACCGGAAAAGGTTTCACCTGAATCCAAAACAGGAGCGACGATCGTGTTAACCAAGTTGTCCGTGAATGACGAATCGACGACTCGCAGTCTGACACCTTCAGTGAATACACCGCCTCCGGCATGTCCGGCAAAGTTAGAACTGAAATTGCTGTTTCTAATGAAAACCGAGTAAGTCGCGAAGCTGTTATCTTCTTGTCCTTTCGCAGACAGCCCTCCGCCAACGAACGTTTCGGTGGTGGTCGTGGTGCCCGGCGGGACAATAGGATTATTAACTCGGTTTGAAGTAACGGTTGTGTTGATGACCGAAATGTAAGTCTCTTCGCCGCTGATACCGCCGCCAAAGATTCCGGCCTGATTCCCAGAGATCAGAGAATTGGTTAGCAACACGCTTCCGCCTTCAGCACCGACTCCTCCTCCACCATCGAGGGCCGTGTTTGATAGTATTCTCGAATCAGAAACGAATAACCGGCCTCGACTGAAAATCCCGCCGCCCCTATCGCTTCCGCGACTTCCTCCATCTGTCCCAGCGGCATTTCCTTCAAATAGCGTACCGGAAACATATGCGGTGACTCCTCTATTGAGGTAAAAACCTGCACCATCGTATTTAGATGTATTCGCGATGAAATCGGAGCTGCGAATGATTGTTGGTAAGCTACCGTATGCGGTGGAAAAGACGCCTCCGCCCCTAAATCCCGCGTGATTGCCTGTGAACGTTGACTGGCTAACGAACAGTTGTCCGTTGGCGCCGATAGCGCCGGCGCTTGAACGACTCGTATTTTCGCTGAAGGTCGATTCGACCGCTGACAATCGTCCAAGGTAGAAAAAGGCAGCACCGCCTGCACCGATGGTTGCATGATTATCGGTAAAAGTCGATTGAAAGATCTTGATGTTACTATCGGTACCGTAGACAGCTCCTCCTGCCCCAGCGCGGTTGCCGGTGAAGGTCGATCTTCCGATTTGAATGTTGCTGTTAATGCCATGAACCGCACCGCCTTGCCTAGCCGTTGAATCGAGAAACTCGGCCCGAGAAATCTGTACGTTGCCGTCGATTACTTCAATTGCGCCGCCATTACTATTTGTCAAACCGGTACTCGTCTGACCTCTAACGAACGTTAGGCCAGCAATCAATACTTTTTCACTGGTGGTGATTGTGAGAATTCTTGATTGGTTTTGGGCGTCCAGTGTAACGTTGCCGATGATCCTCAGATCATCGGTGATTTCAATTTCTCCAGCATTCACCCGTAGTGTTTGGCCGGCCAGTTGTGGAGCGAATCCAATCGTGTCGCCGGCAATGTCTCCTGCGCCGGCATCGCGGAAAACTGCATTTGTATTAGCGGCAACGATTGCCTCCCGAAGGCTTACTTCGCCATCACTCGCCACTGAGTCTTGGAGCGTTGTGACGGTGAAAGCCGTTAGCAGATTTCGTCTTTCCAAGCTCTGGTACGAAGTGCCAACAGAGGAGGACTTGCGCGATTTGCGTTTTACGCTCAGCCGCGAGATTCTCTTGAGGGGATCGAGGCTGGTAGTATATCTCAGGGGTGATTTCATGATTCGTTCCTAGAGGCAGGATGCGCAATAGCGTCGGAAATGACAGTCGCTGGTCGATCAATTGTAAGCGGTTTGTCGAGTTTGATGCGGATAGACCAACCATAGCGGGAGAAACGCGAGATTATCCTACGCTTCATCGCTCAACCACCGATTTTTCAAAGGATCAGGCAGAGTGCCACAAAGGCTAGTTTTGCTCAAAGAAGTCTGGCCCGTTTACTGCAGTATTGTTGAAGAAAGCGTTCTGGAAATTCACGAATTCAGTATCCGCAAAGTTTACCGCTCCTCCGTTGATTCGGGCTGCGTTTCTCCTGAAGTCCGAGAATACAATTCTCAGTTCGCCTCCTCCCTCAACGAAAACAGCTCCACCGTTGCGTGCCGCGTTTCTGGCGAAAAAAGCATCTCTGGCATTCATGCTGACTCCATTGCCGGCGAACGCTCCACCGTCCTCAGCGAATGCCCTGTTGTTTATGAAGCTCACCCCTTCTCCGGCGCTGTTAGCACGAACAAACAGGCGCGCTTGGGGATCGGTAGAAGTCGCAAAAATTGCTCCTCCACTCTTGAGTGCAGAATTGCCTGAAAACACTCCTCCGAAAATTTGAATTGGAAACGCCGAAGTGGCTTCTGAGTTATCCGAATAAAAGGCACCTCCCAAGCCATTGGGGCTGTCCGGGCTGCCGAAGGAGACCGAACTGGCTGTCGCCGGAATCTGGTTGTTGCCCGCCCTATTGTTGGTGAAGGTGTTGTCGACTAACCGTAAGGTGGAGGAGCCCGTTTGTGCTAGCGCCCCTCCGCTGCCGTCGCTGGTGTTAGCAAGAAAATTGCTGCCGAGGACAATGGCATCGCTGTCAATTGTGGAAACCGCTCCTCCTAAGAAAGTAAGGCGAGAGCCAAAGTCTCTGGCTTGCCCTCCAAACGAAATATTATTTCTGCTGAAGGAATTGCGAGCCATAATAAATCTTCTGCCCAAGCCGTTCTCGGAGCGGTGTAGGATGGCGCCACCTCCGCCAGAAAATGTTTCGCCCGAAGCCAAAACTGGAGCGACAATCGTGTAAACGACGTTGTCATTAAAATTTGAATCTACGATCCTGAGTTTGACGCCTTCAGCGGCGATAGCGCCTCCGCCGTGGCCGGCGAAGTTTGAAGTAAAATCGCTTTCTTTGATGAACACCGAGTAATCACCTGCTCCGCTGGCCTCCTGCCCGCTGGCAAACACAGCTCCGCCTACCCGTATGTCGGTAGTGGTCAGCGTACCGGCTGGGACCATTTCGTTATTGACGCGGTTCGAAGAGAAAACCGTTTGAATCAGCGTTATGTCAGTCGCGACTCCACTGACACCGCCCCCAAAACTTCCAGCTCGGTTGCCTTGAACCGTCACTCCGTTGAGCCGAACGAGTCCGTCCTCAGCACCAACTCCGCCCCCTCCATTGAGCGCCGAGTTTGATTCGATAACTCCACCGGTAACAAACAGTTGACCAACGTTGTAGATACCGCCGCCGTGAGCGGACAGATTGGTTGATCCATCATTGCCATCCCCAGCCACATTTCCTTCAAACCGCGTGTTGTTCACGAACGCCGTCGAATTCCTCTGCAACGAAAAGCCACCTCCACTTACCCGTGCACGGTTGCCGATAAAGTCGGAATCGCGAATGAATTTCCGCGTCCCATCTCCACCAGACAGTATCGCTCCGCCGCCGTTTGTTTCACCAATCGCGTTGTTGTTGGTGAATGTTGCCTGAGAAACGAACAGCTCTCCTTCAGAGTCAATCGCCCCTCCAGAGCTTGCCGTGTTATTTTGAAAATTCGAATCGACGACAGACAATCGCCCGCCCCGGGAAAAGATGGCACCCCCACCCCCGAATTCTGAAATGTTGTCGTTGAAGGTCGTTTTAAATAGCTGGATGTTGCTGTCATGCGCAGAGATAGCTCCACCTACGGTCGCAACATTGTCAGAGAAAGTCGTGCGCCCGATCCGGACGTTACTGTTAACGCTGTAGAGAGCGCCCCCTTCATTTAAATCTCCATCAACGCGGATAAAGTCTGCGGCGTTCGACGAAAGGAAAGTCGCGTTCGAGACTACCAAATTGCCATTGAAAACTTCAACCGCTCCGCCCCGCCTTTCACTTAACAGCCCCCTGCCTGCGACACCGTTTACGAATGTCAAACCAGATAAAACCACGTTTTCACTTGTTACGATTTCGAAAATCTTCGACTTGCGCTGAGCATCGATTGCAATATTGCCCACGATCTGCAAATCATCAGAGATTTCAATTTCGCCTAATATTGTGGGTAGGTCGTTGACCACTCCAGGGTTGGAAGAAATAAGACCGTTGAGATCCAAGCTGATCGTTTGGTTTAATAGCCCAGGTGCGAATGCAATCGTATCGCCGTTAACATCCCCGGCCGGAGCGTCTACAAAAGCGCTGTTCGTGTTAGCCGCGCGGATTGCTTCGCGGAGACTGACCAAGCCATCGGCGGCCAGTGAGTCTTCGATCGTCGTGACGGTGAATGCGGTTAATAGGTTTCGTTTTTCTAAACTTTGATAAGCGCTGATGCTCGCCAAAGACCGCTTGCGTGTTCTGCAATTCAATCTGGTGTTAAAGGAAGTCTTAAGACTTGAAAGCTGGTTAGAAAGGGATTTCATTAGGTGGGCCTATCAATGATGCACTGTTCAAAATCAGGATAATAGCAATCTGATCTACCGAGTCCAATTTCTCGTCGTTGTGATCGAGATTTAACCGCTAAAAGGGAATGGCGATTTCGAAACGGATATTTCCCTTCGCCAATTTTTTGGAGGCGAGTTCTATGTGGAAAAGAGCGGCAATCAAGCAGGGTTTTAGTTTTATCGGCGTTGGAGGATTCAAAGGGCAACATGCAGATTGATTGTCCGCAAACTCTGTCGAATCATGAGATTTCTATTGCTCTCAATCGCAATCGCCAAATTCATGGATCCGCAACGGCTTGATGCCCGAGAACGTCAAAAGTACTGAGTTCTGTTGCCCAAAGTAAGAGTTGACACACTCAAGAAATATAAATGAAAAAAAGGGACCTGGAAATTGGACTCCAATTACCAAATATTCAAATAATCACGAAAAACACTCGGCCTTCTCACTTGGTAACATAGTTTAGGTGCTGAGCACACATGTTTTCTTCCTCAGCTTCAATCTCAAGGATGTTATGCCTAGAAGTGTAACCTTACTATTGGTTTTATTTTCGGCTCTCTTCTTTTGTGGCAGAGCCGTAAAGACAGCGTCAGGAGAACAACCTCAGACTGCTGCGCACGGTGCCGACAAAGATGCTGAGTCTGGTCGTCCATCGATCAAAAAGTTGATTCATCGCCGCTATATCAGAATTCCAACTCGCGCCGACGCAGAGCCGGATACTGTTGTTGTCAGCGTCGCCGGTGAAGAGGTCAAGAGACTCGAAGTGGCTATGGCAACTGCCAAGTCTGAGTCGTTTATTGAAGTCGATGTATCTCAGTGGATCGGTGCCGTCGCCAGGTTGGAATCTCTTTCGCGTTCAGATGTTGAAGGGGGAAAGCTGTTTTCGTTAGTTAGCCAATCGAACCAACGTTTGAACGCCGAAGATGTGTCGGCACCATCGGTCGACGATGCGGCCAGCGCGGAAGAAGTCTCTGTTGAAGTGGGCGCCGAAAAGGTTAGCTTTGCTTTCGAAATTCAGCCTCTGTTGTCGGAAAAGTGTTTCGCATGCCATGGTCCTGATTCCCAGAACGCTGAATCGGATTTGAAGCTCAGCGATCGCGCAAGTGCAATTGAATTCGAGGCCTTCGTTGCCGGCGACTGGGAAAACAGTGAAGCGATCGCGCGGATCATTTCCGATGACGAAGATCTGCTGATGCCGCCGCCGGAATCACATAAGACGCCGCTGACTAAATCTGAGCTAGAGCTTTTGAAACGCTGGATCGACGAGGGCGCTGAATACGAAACACACTGGGCCTTTACCCGGCTCCCACATACGGACGCTGCTCCAGCGCCAGCAAAAACTAACGCGCAGGACTCCTTCTTTCGAAATCCCATCGACACATTCGTTCATCGTAAGTTGACCGAAGCCGGGCTGGTCCCCAACGCGGAAGAGGCACCTCACCGGTTGATTCGTCGGCTATCGTTTGATTTAGTTGGTTTGCCACCTGAACCTGAAATGGTGAAGCGATTCGTCAAGGATCCCACCGACGAAGTTTATCAAGAGATCATCGACCAGCTGTTGGCATCGCATCACTATGGAGAACACTGGACGTTGCACTGGTTGGATGCCGTGCGCTATGCAGACACTCACGGAATCCACATTGATAATCGGCGAGCGATTTGGCCGTACCGCGACTGGGTGATCGGAGCGTTTAACAGCAACCTGCCCTTTGACCAGTTTACCGTTGAGCAGATCGCGGGGGACATGCTGCCCAAGGCAACCAGGAATCAAAAAGTGGCGTCGGGATACAATCGTTGCTTGCCCACAACCAGCGAAGGAGGCGTCATTGACGCGGAAGTGGCCGTCAACAACGCAAATGATCAAACGGTTTCCACCTTTGCTGTTTGGCAGGGATTAACGGTTGGCTGTGCGGCTTGTCATGACCACAAATTCGATCCCATCTCGCAGAAGGAATACTATCAGCTGACGGCGTTTTTTCGTAACAATGAGATGAAGGCAAAAGATAACAATGTGAACGCGCCTCCTCCCGTATTGGCGGTTCCATCAGATGCCCAAGTCGCCGAAAAACGATCGCTCGAAAAGAACCGCAGGGAAATTGAAGCCCAGTTCAAATCGGATCACGAACAGTGGAAATCAGAGAATCAAAAGAAGGGGTCCGGCGACATTGCCCGTCAATTGGCTGAAGCGGAAGACTCTCCAAGTCAGATTCCAAGCGGTGGTTTCAAATTTCTTCCGATGCCCGAGGACGTCACGTTGGAAGGCAAGGGAGAAGACAAAAACGTTGATTCCAAGTTAGGTCTCTTCGGTTGGGCACCCGTCATCAATAAGCAGCAATTCATACGTTCTACTGAGGAAGTTCCTGCCAGTTCTGGGCGATCGTTTTCGTGTGGGGGTTTTGTTCGTATTGAGTCCGGCACCGCTGGCACGATTTGGTCAAAGATGTTTGCCGACGATCAGGTAGGTTGGGACCTTTCGCTGAATTGGAAGGCTCAGGCCATTGTGCGAGTGGTTGCCGACCCCGATGAAAAGATGCTGGACGTAATAACCGACCGCAAGATCACCGACGGCAAGTGGCACCATATTTTCGTTGTGATGGACGACAATCGTAAAGATTCTCCTTTAACCATCTATATTGATGGCGTTGCGAGCTCCTATCGTTCTCGTACTTCGTTGACCCTTCCCGCGACCGCATCGTTCGCGAACGAAGCGCAGGTCGTCTTCGGACGCCTCGACGATCGAGGTAAAGGTGGCAAGGCGAATCCGATTAACAAAGGCCAAGTGCTGATCGGTGACTTCCATTTCTTTAATGAAGCGATCACAGCAACTGAGGTGAATAATCTGCAAGTCGCGCACGTTTCGCAGATCGGTTCAACTTTAGAATCCGTATCGAAATTAGCTACCGAAGCAACCGAGAAATTCGAAAGTATCGCGCCTGAGGACAAAGACAGCGACGATAAAGAGAAAAAGGATGCGTTCAAGGCTGCTAAGTTCGCAAAGGATCAGGCTGCCGATCTCAAAGCGACAGGGCGGCGCTTGCTCTTGCAAAAACTGCTCGAAATCCAGCGGCCCAAGATCGCTGAAGGATTGGCCAAGACGGCTGAGATCGACGCGCAGTTGGCGGAACTAAAAAAGGCCGTCCCCGTCACACTTGTGATGAAGGAGCTTAAGAACTCGACACCCAAAGCCCATATTCTTGACCGCGGTGACTACGCGTCGCCGACGGAGGAAGTTACTGCGGATGTGCCGGCGGTGTTGCCTTCGTTCAAAGATGGTGCCTCAAAAGATCGCTTGGGTTTGGCCGGGTGGATGGTGTCTCCGGAGAATCCGCTGACCGCGCGAGTTACCGCAAACCGATACTGGTACTATTTGTTCGGCACCGGCATTGTGGAATCTACCGAAGATTTTGGCGTCACCGGCTCACGTCCTTCGCATCCGGAATTGCTCAACTGGCTGGCAGCTGACTTTGTTGAGAATGATTGGGATGTGAAACGATTGTTGCGAACGATTGTGTCGTCTTCGACTTATCGTCAATCGCAAACCGTCAGTGCCGAAAAGCTAAAACTGGATCCCAACAATCGGTTGCTCAGCCGCGGTCCGCGCGTGCGGTTGGACGGGGAGCAACTACGAGACATGGCGCTTCAGAATTCGGGTCTGCTGGTTGATAAATTGGGCGGCCCTCCAGTGAAGCCCTACCAGCCCGCCAAAATTTGGCAGGAAGTTTCGATGGCTCAATCGGACACGCGTTACTATCGGCCGGATGTGGGCGAGGGACTTTACCGGCGGTCGTTGTACACGTTCTGGAAACGCACGGCCGCTCCGCCAACGATGACAATTATGAATTCGCCCGATCGAGACGTGTTCTGTGTGCGGCGGGAACGCACAAACACGCCGCTACAGGCGTTTGTCATGTGGAACGATCCTCAGTTTGTAGAAGCGGCAAAAAAGGTTGCTGAACGTCTGGTGGAAAAAGGAGGAAGCTTCAATGAATCGGCGGACGCCCTGGGGCAATCCTTCCTGGCGCGGTCCTTTAGCGACCAAGAACGTGATTTGCTCAAGGCAACCCATAGCGCGGCGCTGGACGCTTTTGAAGAGGAACCCGAAAAGGCGGACGCGCTTCTTGAAGCAGGTGATTCCACAATCAGTGAGGATCTAGACGCCGCGACCGTCGCCGCTTGGACGATCGTTGTCAGCCAAGTGATGAATCTGGACGAAGCGCTGATGAAGTAGAAACCGCACTCCACTCCTGAAGAAATGAAACGAATCCTTCACCGAAAAGACTAATGAATAACATCGACCAGTTCAACGAATCCGTTTGCCGGCGGCAGTTTTTTCGCAGATCCGCAACAGGATTGGGCGTGGCGGCATTGTCGTCGTTGCTGAATCGAGAATCTCGAGCAGAAGGCATCCGAGTGGGTACGCATTTCGCGCCCAAGGCCAAACGCGCGATCTATCTTTCGATGATCGGTGCCCCCAGCCAGTTTGAGACGTTTGACTACAAACCGAAACTGGAGGAGATGCACAAAACGGATCTTAAAGAGATGTTGGTTAAATCGGGTGTGCGTCTGACGACGATGACTTCCGGCCAAGCGACGTTTCCGGCGGTGGCGAGCAAATTCAAATTCAAACAGCACGGGGAGTCTAGGGCGTGGGTCAGCGAAAAGTTGCCTCACACCGCAAAAATGGTGGATGACATGTGCATCATCCGTTCGATGCACACCGATGCGATCAATCACGAACCGGCCAATCAGTTGATGTTTACCGGCAACATGATCAGCGGAAAACCTTCGATTGGATCCTGGCTGTCTTACGGACTTGGGTCGATGAATCAAGACTTACCCGAGTTTGTTGTGCTCCACGCAAGTAACACCGGCCGCCAAGACCCTCAAGCGATTTCCTCTCGGTTTTGGGGATCGGGATTCCTGCCGGGCAAGCACGCGGGGGTTTCTCTGCGGTCGCATGGAGATCCCGTTTTGTTCCTCAAGAATTCTCCGGGCATCGATCCCGGATTGCGCCGAACGATGTTGGATAACTTAAACAAGATGAACCAGATGACCTACGATTCAGTCGGTGACCCGCAGACTCAGACTCGTATGAAGCAGTACGAAATGGCATTTCGGATGCAAACGTCAGTTCCAGATTTGACCGACCTGAGCACGGAGTCAGAAAAGACCTTTGAAATGTACGGGCCTGATAGCAAGAAGTCGGGAACGTTTGCTCGCAGCTGTCTGATGGCCCGGCGATTGATTGAACGCGATGTGCGTTTTGTTCAGATCTTCCATCGCGGTTGGGATCAACATGGAAATCTACCGAGGGATCTAGGGAATCAATGCAAAGACGTTGATCAAGCGTCTTGGGCCTTGGTTCAAGACCTTAAGCAGCGCGGAATGCTGGATGACACATTGGTCATCTGGGGCGGTGAATTTGGCCGAACCGTTTACTCCCAAGGCGGCATTACCGAGGACAGCTACGGACGTGACCATCATCCAAAATGTTTCACGATGTGGATGGCCGGCGGTGGAGTCAAACCTGGTGTCTATGGTGAGACGGACGAGATCTCGTTCAACATCGTCAAAGATCCTTACCACGTCCGCGATCTACACGCTACGATTCTGCACCAGATGGGAATCGACCATCAACGGCTGAGCGTGAAGTATCAGGGTTTGGATCAGAAGTTGACCGGTGTGGAACATGCGCACGTGATGAAAGATCTACTGTTGTAGATGAAGTGTCGCCTTTGGATCCGCGAAAGAAGCCCTCTTTCGCACTACCCAAGGCGTCAATTCTGTTAAACCGCTGGGCCTTCGAAGATGTTTGGGCCGTTGATTGCGGAGTTGTTTGCAAACAAGTTATCGAATTCGACGAAGTTAATATCGAAGAAATTCACGGCTCCACCGTTTTGTCGCGCGGCGTTGTCGCGTATCACTGTTCTCACGATTCGAAGTTCTTGTCCCGCCAGTTCTGATGCCGCGAAGACCGCGCCGCCACTGCGGGAATTGCTGGTTTCGAAGATGGCATCTCGAACGACCAAGTTGGCGTTGACGCTGGCGATTGCCCCACCATCCTCACGTAATGCGGTATTGCCGGAGAACACAGTGGCACCTCCGCCGTCGTCCGCTCGAACCAAAAGCATGACCTCCGGTATAGAAGATTCCGAGTAGATCCCACCACCGCTGACCAAAGCAGAGTTGTCAGTAAAATCTCCGCCGTCAATTCGAACCGCGTTAAAAGCCCCATCCACTGCCGCCAGCGAATTTCGCGAATAAATCCCACCGCCAAGACCTGCAGGGTGGGTCGCAGCACTTGTAGAAACCGCGCTTGGATCGGGTAGTGCGTTCTTGTTACCGGCTCGGTTGTCAACAAACTGGGAATCAATTACCTTCAAAGTCGATGCACCCACTTGGGCAAGACCGCCTCCACCTCCATCACTGATGTTAGAGTTGAAGTTACTTGAAGTAATCGTAGCATTACTGTTTGCGGTCGAAATAGCACCTCCCAAGAAGGTGAGCCTCGAAGCGGATGCCAAAGCCGCGCCCGCTAAGGAAATCCTGTTATCCTCAAATGTAGATTCAGAAATGAAGACACGCTCTCCAAAGACGGGACTAGCGCCGGATCCCAAATCGGAGCGATGAAAGACAGCGCCACCGCCGGTCGCGCCGTTTTCGGCCCCAACTGTTGAGTCGGCGTGAAGGAAGGGTACAACGGTGTGAACGTTGTTGTTTCTGAAAATCGAAT
The DNA here is from genome assembly GCA_937921995.1 of uncultured Pirellulaceae bacterium. Lineage (GTDB taxonomy): Bacteria > Planctomycetota > Planctomycetia > Pirellulales > Pirellulaceae > Mariniblastus. The sequence goes on along the minus strand of CAKZVF010000042.1, from coordinate 5,286 downwards.
CTGCAATCGCAAGTCGCGTACCCAGAGCGGCGATGCCACCACCACGGTGACCTGCAAAGTTTCCATCAAATATACTGTCACGGACGAAGACTAAGGGTTCGACAATGCTACTGCTTCTTGCCACTGTACCGCTTGCGAAAAGTCCACCGCCACTGAGGGCCACAGAAGTGCCCGAAGGATTGGCTGGATCGATGGGGTTATTGACTCGGTTACTTAGAACCTCCGAGTCAATGATCGTCACGGTACCACCTAAAGAAGTAAAACTGATTCCACCTCCAAATCTTCGGGCGCGATTGTCAGCTACGTTAGAATTGATGATCCGAAGGGTGGTGTTGGATCCATCGGACGCGATTGCTCCCCCGCCCTCAGACGCGGCGTTGGACGAAAACGTCGAATCAGAAATGAAGGCGTTGCCACGGCTATAAATCCCACCGCCAAGAGAACCAACGGATGTGGATGTAACTTCACTGCCAAAGCCGGCAATATTTCCCTCTAGTTCAGTCCCCGTCAAAGATGCCGTCGAACTTGTGCTCAAGTAGATGCCACCACCGTCACCTGCGGTGACATTGTCGTTGATCACTGAATCGGAAATAGAAATTGCTACTGGATCTACGGCGAAACTTAAGGGATTGCCGAAGGATGCGTAAATAGCCCCGCCTCCGAATTGGTCGCCACGAGCAAAATTTTCATTAAGCGTAGACTCGCTGACGGACAGTTCTCCCCCCTCGATTGCGATTGCTCCTCCGTTTAGTGCGCGATTGTCGAAGAAGTTAGATTGAAATACATTAACTTGACCTCCATCGGCAAAGATTGCACCACCATTTACGTTGGACCGATTACCGGTAAAGGCGGTTTGCCCAATCTGGACGTCGCTATTGAAACTGGCGATCGCGCCACCAGCGCCGCCGGAGGACGAAGATCGAAACCGAGATCGCGAGATTTGCAAGTTACTATCGCTGACTGAGATCGCACCGCCATTTCGCGCTGGGCCTACTGCTACCGATGGGGCCTCAGGTCCCGATGTGGTCCCAGTTGAGATTGTGAACGTGTTGTCTCCTAACGGTTCATTGCCGGAAACACGACCGTTGATAAATGTCAATCGGGAAAGCAACACGTCTTCTTGATTGGTGTCGATCGAGAAAATTCTTGACTGATCTTGGGCGTCAATGGTGATGTTGCCATTGCCGATAATTCTCAAGTCATCGGTGATCTCGATTTCACCTTCGACCAACACGATTGCCTGGTTGGCTATTTGGGGGGCGAACTGAATTGTGTCGCCAGTCTCATCACCAGCAGCGGCGTCGCCAAAGTTCGCATTGGTGTTGGCGGCGGTAACTGCCTCTCGCAGACTGACCAGACCGTCATTGAGGTCGACAACATCTGAGGTTGTGTTGACGGTGAAAGCGGCAAGCAGATTTCTGGGTTCGAGTGACTGGTAGTCGCCAATGCTGTGCGTGCCACGTTGTCTTGTTCCGCGATTGCCTTTTCGACTCAAAACTTGGTTCAGATGCTGCCAAAGAGATTTCATGATGGACCTTGTCTTGAAAAAGTTTTGCGTGTTGTCAATCCCGACGGTCAACGATACCACGTCGGCCAAGGCCTGCTTTAGAAAAATGAAAACCGAAGTGCTCCAAGTGGAATTGCGATGCCATGATTCTTGACATGATCTGCAAAGAAGGAAAAAGGGAGAGAGTCGCAGCCCTCTGGCAGCGGCGAAGACGGTGGGCGATTCGCCAAAATTGCTACAACCGTCACAGATTTGGCCGATGCCCCCGGAAGCTATGAAATGGCCAGTAAGTCCCTCTTTGGGCTGTCCTAAGTTATGGCATTATCCAAATCTCAGGACACCGACATGATCAGCCTTTCAAACTTCTGCAAATCCTACGACGATTCGATCGCCGTTTCGGACCTTTCCTTCACCGTTGAACCCGGCCAAGTGCTGGGACTGGTCGGTCGCAACGGAGCCGGTAAAACGTCGACGATCAAGTCCATCGCTGGCATCATCTCGGTCAGCGGCGGTTCCGTTTGCATCGACGATCACAGCATCGAGCAACAGCCGATTCCCGCCAAGCAAGCGACCGCGTATGTGCCTGATGATCCGGAGTTGTTCACCGATCTCACCGTCGAACAGCACTTGAAATTTACGGCCAGCGTTTATTCAATCGCTGACCCAACGGCGCACATTAAAAAACTGTTGGCTGATTTCGAATTGGAACCCAAACGCCATAGCCCGGCGTCAGATCTTTCGCGCGGCATGCGACAGAAGCTGGCGATCTGCTGTGCCTATCTTCAGCAACCTAAAGCCCTGTTGTTGGACGAACCGATGACGGGGTTGGATCCTTACGGAATTCGCATGTTGAAGTCGACGATTGTCGCGCAGGCTCAATCAGGTACCGCGGTGATCATCAGTTCGCATCTATTGGCAATGGTGGAAGACATCTGCAGCCACATTCTGATTTTGGACCAGGGACGATCCAAGTTCCTCGGGACGATCGACGAATTGAAGCAACAGTTTGGTACACCCGAGGGAATGACGTCAGAAGAAGAAGGGATTGCCAAAACGTTGGAGGAGATTTATTTCGCCGCCATCGACCAACCCATGCCAGTGACCGCTTAAACCCGTAGGTTGGGCACTCCTGCCCGACCGCGTTTGCAATTCGGTCGGGCAAGAGTGCCCAACCTACGTTCATTCCATCAGCCTCACCATTGCCCAACGCGGCCGGTGGGAACCGGCCCTACTCAAATCGCCAACGCCCCAATCAAGAAAAAATGAATCAAATCTTTCACCCCGCGCTACGTAGCCTGTTCGTTCAGAACGTCGCCGCCAAAACGTCCAAAGCGATCCGTAGTCTTCGATCGCCAAAACGAATGGCGGTAACGATCTTCGCGCTGGTGCTTGGTTGTGTGTGGCTTTCGAATATCATCCTGAGCATCTTTTTACGCGAGCCAGCCGGCCGGGGCATGTTGCGAGAACGTATCGCGCTAGGTTTATGCGGTTTCCTGCTGTTCCAGATCCTGAAGATCGTGTATCGCAAGCCAGTCGAACCTTTCGAATGGACGCCCAGCGAAACCCAGATCCTGAAAACGGCACCGATTAACCGATCGGCGTTGGTGGTCTACCGAATGACAACGACCGCCATCTCGGCGGCTCTGAAAGCGTTTTGTTTTGTGCTAGTGATGATTCCCGACCTGCACTTTTTAGTCGCTGGATTCATCGGTATGACGCTAGGGCTCTGCTTTCTGGAATTGATACGGATTATTGTCGAAGTCATCGTCTACGGCTGTGGCAAGCGCAATTTAAATTTCTTGCGAACCGGAGCCACCGTTGCCGTCACAGGCCTCGTTGGTTCGGCGATCTTCACCGTTGCCGATCAACCAGGGGCTCAAGAAAAACTTGCCAGCCCCGCCGCCTATCAGTTCCTGCTGGCAATCGCTTTACAGGTCGCAGAATATACTCGCACCAGCTTAGGCGCATTTTTTGTCTATCCGTTTCGATGCTTTAGTGACATCATTCTCACGCAAAGCATCGACTTTGAGTTCCTGCAACGTCTGTTGATCGGATGCGGATTTGTTGTCACGGCAGCTTATAGTGCGATGGTGGCCAACTGTTGGATGGTCACGGCCCGTCAAAAACTGGATCGAAAAAACTTGGCCCGACTACGATCGTTGTCGTCGGTCGAAAAAGCGACGGCCAATCATCGAAGATCAGCGGTGCGTGTTCCTCTGCGCTTTCGTGGCATCGGCGTAATCGCTTGGCGACAATTCCACGGTGCTTGGAATTATCGAGCGACGTTGTTGTTCAGTTTCTCCATTCCGGTCGCCCTCTGTTGCATTCCCATGTTTGCTGCGACGCCCCCGGCCAACGCGGCGCTGTTTCTGGTGGCCAGCCTTTTGTTCTATTCGTATTTGCTGTTACCGGCAGCGTTGATGCTGGACTTCCGACGCGACGTCGATCGCATGGCGGTGTTGAAGAAGCTGCCGATCGAACCGATCAATATTGTGATCGGGCAGCTGGCCGCGCCGGTGGTCTTGTGTTCAATCTTTCAAGCCATCGTGTTCATCATCGCCTCGTTTGCTGGCGTTGCCAGTTATGGTTTCTTGGTCGTTTGCTGGTTGGCGATCGTGCCGATGAATGCATTAATTTTTGCTTCGGAGAACATCATCTTCATGTTGCATCCCTATCGCCGAAACAAAGAAGGCGCCGATGTTTTGATTCGATCAGTGTTGACCTTCACTGGAAAAGGGGCCGTTTGGCTTTTGGCCATCACCGGTTTGGTGCTCTGGGCATTGCTGAGCAGTTTCCTTACCAAGCAACTTGGACTGTCAGGCACCGTTCATTCATGGGTCGTTGGCGGCATCTTTTTAGCAGGCACTTCGGCGGGAGTGAGCCTATTGGCGTATTTGTGCATCCGTTGTCTGGCGCGGATGTTTGATCGCTTCGATCCCGGATCTGATGCCGTCGCGATGAACTAGGTTTCATCTCAGCCATATCCATATAACGAAAACAGCCACCCCGAAAAATGGGGTGGCTGTTATATTTTCAAGTTGTCGAAGCCCAGCAACGCGTTGCATGGTTATCGAATTGTTTTACTGAAGTCGATCGCGTTGGCTACATTCAGACCGCCCGTTTCGCGATTAAGTTCGTTGCGGACGGAACCTTCTTGAAACGGGCCTAAACCCAACACGGTCCAGTTTGAATCATTTGCCCGCGCCAAACCACCGCCACCATCGTAAACCATTTGGCCCGAGGGCGTATCGTAGGCCACGATGCCCAGCTTCGCGGTACCGAACTGGCTTTTCTTCTCATACAGACGTACTTCCGGAAGTTCGACTGGCAAACCGGGAACGGTCAAACCAGGCATGCCGACAAACCTTTCGACGTTGTCGGTGCCGACGCCACCGGAACACAGTTCGATGGTGACTTGCGAACCTTCTTTTTCGTCAACCAGTAGGCCGCCGGCGTTAAGCACTTTGCGTCGCAGGGTTCCTACGATGTAGCCCTTGTCGACTGAATCGAGATATTTTTCTTCGAGGTAAACAGTCTTGCCGGCGACGTCGGGCAACGCGGTTTTGTTCAAAGTCTGATCGATGGCATTTGAGATCAACAGTTGTTCCATGCCTGTTCGCGCGGTGTCCGTCGTGCGCGTCGTTGAACATCCCAGACAGGTTGCACAGGCAATCAATGACAGAGAAAAAAGTAAGCGATACATTATGTTTGCTCGTAATCGAAGGAATGATTGAGGAAAATTCGCCGATCGGATGATCATCCAACCGGAATGAAGTTTG
>CAKZVF010000041.1 GCA_937921995.1 uncultured Pirellulaceae bacterium | reverse complement strand
TATTCTGAGCGCATGAAACCGGATCGGTTTTGAAATCTTTTGATGTCCAGCGGCGACCAAGATGCGAAGGTTTCACGAGCATGCTGATTCACTGGCCGGCGCTGCGGGCTTGTGTTGAAAATGCTTCGTTGATCGCCATCAATGCATCGGGATTGGTGAGCAGTTTAAACCGAATCGCGTCGGGAATCGAGGACGCGTCGCCACTGGCAGAAACCTCCTCGACACACGCTTGCGTTTCGGGCGCGATCGCGTTTTCGTTGTTGGTCAAATACAACATCCGGCAGTGAGACAACATCGTCGCTTCATCGGTCAAGACGCGTTTGAACAGAGTCTCGTGGTCGTCAAGCGGAACCGATTTGATCCGCTGCTCCCAACGGTCGCGGCCGCTGAGGATCGGAGGCGGGTGCAGTTCGGAGCTCGTCGATAGAATCCCCAGCGCCTGTAGTTTTTTTCCAACGCTGGAACTGGCGACGGTCATAGCCAAGGGAATCGATAAGATCAAACCGATCGAAAATAGACCGTACCAAACAATCAGGCTTGGCATCAACCAACCGACAATCGCCGTCGTGACAACTCCGATCAGCGTCATCTTCCAAAAGTTTCCCGCCGCCTCCGACCACGAAACGCCTCGTTCGTCGCGCTGCTGAGCCTTCCACTGGACGGATTTTCCGGTGAAGACCGAAGTGACAAAAGTCGAGTGATAGATGGCAAAGATTGGGGCCATCAAAATGGATGTGAGAGTCTCCAGCAGTACGCTGAGGGTCAGGGTCAGCGCATTTGATTTTCCAAAGCGCTTTTTACGTTCGATCGTCGTTACCAGCAGTCCATAGAGTTTCGGAATCAGCAACATGGCCATCGATGCGACAAACAATCCAAGGGTTAACCGAATCGTGTTGCCTTCGGAAAAATCCGGGGAGTTGTCGAAAATTAGCGCGGCGATCGTAACGAACATGAAAGCGATCCAAATCGGAGCGCTGACATACGAAAGAATGCCTGTCAGGAAATGTAATCGGCTGAACGGCTTCAGTCCCGCGCTCAGCATGATCGCGATGTGTTGCATATTGCCTTGGCACCAGCGCTGATCGCGCTGAGCAAAGTCTCGGATCGTAGTGGGGCACTCTTCGTAGGAACCTTCGATGTCGGTGGCGACTTCAACGCGGTAGCCGTTTTTCAGCATCAGCGCCGCTTCGACAAAGTCATGACTGAGAATTTCACCACCCAGCGGAGCTACGCCCGGCAGCACCGGTAAATGGCAAAACCGTTTGAAGGCATCCACGCGAATGATAGCGTTGTGCCCAAAGTAGTTTCCGTCTCCGGCGGCCCAAGTCGAAAATCCTCGCGCGTAGATCGGACCATAAACGTCGGCGGCAAATTGTTGAATCCGAGCAAACATTGACGACCGTCCGACCGGGACTGGAGGGACTTGGAGAATGCCAAGTTTTGCGTTTGCAGATATTCGATCAACCATCGCCGTCATGGTTTCGCCTTCGATCAGCGAATCGGCGTCCAGGACGATCATGAATTGGTAACGATCCCCCCAGTGTTCGCAAAAGTCCGCGATGTTGCCAGATTTGCGCGCCGTATTCTTACTTCGATGGCGATAGAAGATGCGGCATTGAGTGACCGAGGGTTGGTCGCTGGCGGTTTGGCAATTCTTCCGCCAGAGTTCTTCTTCTTGCAGCCAAACATCATAGCGCGTCGAATCGCTGAGAATGAAGAAGTCGAATTCGTTAGCCCGTCCGGTCCCCGTAAGAGAATCGAACATCGCCTTGACGCCGGCGAACACCGATTCTGGTGATTCATTATAAACAGGCATCAACACCGCCGTGCGTTGCTGACTGGCGACCGCGTAGTTGTGGATCGCTTGTTCGGTTGACTTGGGTTTGCGAAAAAGGCGCGCGATCGAGATGAGAAAACCGAGCGAAGCGATGGAGAATGAGAACGAAATCCAGCCGAAAAGAATCGCGAAGAGAATCGCCGAGCAGACTTCAAAAAAACCAATTTGCCCATCTTGGTTGATAATCAACCAGTACACCAATAGACCGGCCAAGAACAACAACGTGGACGCGCATCCGACAAACAGTCGAGCGTTCATGCTTGATCGCGGCAGTCCATTAGAAGGTGGGTCGTTTCGTTGTACACCGGGTGATGCGGTCATGCCTGCATTATCGTGCGCTATGTAAACATTTCATGCTGGCGTGAAATAACTACGTGCCATTGGTGACCGTTGTATAGAGTCGCCATCAAACAAAACCAGCCATTTGCAAGTAGAAAATTAGGCTGTGGAACGGACAAAGAAAATAACTTTAGCGAGCAGGTTTTTAACGAGAGCGAAATACCACCGAGGCCGCAAAGGACCAGCAACCTGCACCGGTTCGGCCGTGTGCATCTTGGAAAACTGCGTTGCCGGCACCCAATCATTGCTAATCACCGCATTTGGATTGAGTCGACGTAGATTGAGTCGACGTAGAGGCTCGGATAATTGTACCGATTGGTTTATTGAACGGTCCGCCGTCATCTGATGATTTGTCAATTTCTGATGTTTCGTCAATTGAGGCTTTGGTGTCGATAAACTCATGTGATCCTCGTCTCTTCTAAATGGAATCCACTCGCACCACGGACTTGCTATGGTTTTCGATGCGATCGGAGGTTTGGATTTGGCTATTTCAGTCAGAGGTGTCTACAACACGCAAAAGTTTGGTAGCGCGGTAAATTTGTCACCATCAGCACAACCAGGTGCAATTAGCGTGCCAACGGAGAGGGCTTTGATGTTATCAATGTTCCCAATGAAGCGCATTGAATTTTCGAACATCAAAGGGGAGGAAATTCCCGCTCCCGCTATTGTGAATATATTCTTATCAGCGGTGGAGACAACGGCCAAATTCAAAAATGAAACGATAAAAACAGCATTTTTGACGCAAGTCGCGCAAGCTCCGACGAGGGTTCGCAGATTTCGCTAATGTGATATGAGGCTTCAATAAAGAAGTAATCATGGCGAATTACTTTGCGTTAATGCGCCCCATTAGTGTTTCCTTTCATCTGTTCTTCTTATCGAGAATCACACCTCGTCACGGAATTCAATCCCTTAATATGCTTTTAAAGTAGTTTAAGTTTCCGCTGTCCGTTTAACGATGTATATAATGATGATAGCTTAGGTAAGCTATCGGTTCTTCGAGACGCTTGTTCGTATTTACTTGGCCGCAAGATGATCATATCGTCCGCGGCTTAACCAAAAGCCGAATATCGAAAGCGTCTGAAAGAGCCGAAGAGTGACTGATTCTGCTGAACTGTGGGATGACAACATTGAATCGACGAAACTTTATAAAACAGACAGCTCAAGCGGGCTTGATTGGGCTGGGGATGGTCTCTGGTAATCTGCTGGCCAATCGGACGACCGATGACGTGAACGCATTTCAAATAAGCAGTGATCAAAAACGCTTTCTTGAAGACCTCCGGGCTCGATGTTACCGGTATTTCATCGAAACGGCTGATCCTGTCACCGGATTGGTGCCCGACCGGGCTTCTTTTAACCAGAACGCACAGAGTTCGTACTCTAGCGCCGCTTGCTGCGGTTTCGCTCTAGCCTCGTTTTCTTCTGCCGCCAGATCACAGTGGGCCGACCCAAGTGTCGCTCATGCTTCGACGCTGCGGTTGTTAACATCGCTCAATACGATCGCAGCCCATGAAAAGGGTTTTGTCTACCATTTCATTGATTGTGCGACGGGACATCGTTCGCCTCACAGCGAGGCGTCCTCGATCGACACCGCGATAATGCTTGCCGGTGCAATGGTTGCGGCCACCACATTTCATGATGATCAAACAATCGTCGATTTGGCCAACCGTTTATGTGACCGCATCGACTGGAACTGGATGCTCAATGGCGGCAACCAATTTAGTATGGGATGGACGCCCGAAGGTGGTTTTCTTGACGCGCGATGGGACCGCTTCAGCGAATTGACGTTGCTGGTTTTGATTGCGATCGGAGCACGCGAGAACTCGGTTTCGCCCGATTGCTGGAATGCTTGGCGGCGTGAGGAAGTGATTCACCATAACGGTCAATCATTTCTCAGTTACCCGCCAATGTTTGTTCACCAATACCCGCACGCATTCTTTGACTTCAAAGGTTTTAAATCACCTTCGGGTCGCAGCTACTGGGAAAATTCGGTCAACGCACATCTGGCTCAGATTGAGTTCATGACCGAACTGTCCAAGCGTTACCCAGACCAACTGGGCCACTACGGAGAAGACCTGTGGGGACTGACCAGCAGCGATAGTGCTTTCGGTTATCGAGATTGGGGAGGGCCTTACCGCCAAGGCCATTTCGAACCCGAACGCGGCATTGATGGGACGATCGTTCCCAGCGCTGCGGCCGGTGGATTACCGATGGTGCCCCAGCAAGCGTTGAGAACGTTGCTGTATCAGAAGGATACCTTTGGAGATCGTGTTTACGGTCACTATGGATTTATTAACGCTTTCAATCCGCGCACCAATTGGTTTGGCAGCGATGTGATCGGCATCGACACGGGCATTACTTTGCTGATGACCGAAAATCTGC
>CAKZVF010000040.1 GCA_937921995.1 uncultured Pirellulaceae bacterium | reverse complement strand
CCCCCAAGCGACCGAGGTGCCTAGCGAAACCAAAACCAGAAAGGTGATATTGATTAGATTGAACAAAACAGAACTCCAGTTGGAAACGTATCGCAAATTCCCGATTCCCAATCCCCACCCGATGCGCGAGTTTTGAAGTTGTACAATTGAGATGGGATTTCTCATTCCACTGAATAAAACGCTCGCAAATTTGAAATCGCGACGCATTTCAATACTAGCCCGACGCGCCAGCGAGGGATGGTGAATCCGCCGAAATATCTACTCGCTCGCGCGTCGGGCTAGTATTAGTGCAACTTCAAAACGCGTTAGCGCGGGACGAAGCGGCCTCAATCCCGCGCTGACCCGTTCGGGTTGGGAATGAGACCTGACCCCGGGGGCAAGCAAGTCGCTTCCTACCGCTCGTCCTTCTTCGCTTCGGACGCCGGCGTTGGCTTGTCTTTTCCGGTGATCCGATCTTCGATTACCGTTGTCAGCGAATCCTTCACCTTGGTCAGATTGTAGAACTCGTACTGGGACATCGCGATATTGCGATCCGGATCGATCAAAAACCCCGACGGCGTCGAACGCACTCCGTAGCGGTCAATGGTTTCATGTTCACGGCCGTTTGTGAATCCATGAAGGCCAAGCTTATATTTATTGTTCATAATGTGTTTCACCGCGGCATCGCGGTCTTTGTCCATACAGATACTCAACAGCCCCAGATTCCGCTTATCTTTCAAATCGGCGACCATTTTCTGAACGTTCTGTTGGTGATCAATGCCCTTTTGTTTGTCTTGGTAGTCTTTGACGGACCAAAAATTCAGGAAGACATATTTACCTTTGAGCTTCGGATGGTCCAAATTCAGCTTTGCTTTGCCGTCATAGGTAACCACATTGACATCGGGCGCCGGTGTTCCCGAGTTCAACAAAGGCGTCACCAAAACTGGCAAAGGGTCGAGCGTCACTTCGTCGACGTCGGCAGAGATGGTGATTTTGGCGAAGACTTCAAACGCGTGCAGAACTCCGTCAATCTCTTTGTCCACGCGTCCCTGTAGACCATAAACGCCTGGTGGCACATCGTAGACGACGAATTCGCCTTCGGGGCTGTATCGTAAATTGAACGCCGGAGCATCTGCGAGGATCTTTTGGTTCCGCGCTATAAATCGCTTGCCCGTAGCAGTTTCTTCAAACTGCTTTATCCACTTCGCTTTGGCCGCATTGGAAGCTCTGTCCCATTTTGGGGGAAACGGAGCACGTGGCAATTGGACTTGTTGGTTCAGCGTCGTGTCGATCTCTTTGATGTTGATCTTGAACTTGCCGGCGTTCTTGGATTGATCGACTTGCCCACGCACGGTAATCAGCTTTTCCCGCTTCGAGGGTTTCTTACCCCGGATCTGTTTACTGCCGGCAACCTTGTCTTTTTTGGCCTGAGCAAGTGCGGCGGTTGGCGTCATGATCGCCGTGCTGCAAAGCGTCACGCACAACAACAATGACCAAGCAGCCACTTTGGGGCAGCATTGAGAGATTTTGGCAATGGATGAGATAATCATTTTAGCGCGTCGTTGATTGGTTGAAATTTGGACCGGCAAAGACCAAGCCCCCTGAAAAATCCTGATCAGTGATTTTAATCTTAAGAGCTGATTTACGCAGCGTAGTTAGGTTGGTTCCCGCGTCGTTTGAGCGAAATCTTGCCGCCAGATGCATCGGCTGCATCAGAAATGCGGGTCAGGCGAGCTGGGGATTTACGCCCAAGAGTGTTTTCGTTCGCGGCAGGGTAACTTTAAACCCTGTTTTAGCCGATGAGGGTCGGTTGCTGGTTGACCATTTTGGGCTCCAAAACTTAAACTTTCGGGTTTGCGAGCCCCTCGCAGCAGAAAGAAGTGCTGTTGTTTTGGGGTCGCCTTGGTAACAAATATACATCGCTTTTGAAGAATAGAGGTTTTCTGTGCCTGGACAGTGCGTAATTGGTTTGCAGTGGGGCGACGAAGCAAAAGGTAAACTCGTCGACATCCTCACCGAAGGCAAGGATCTGGTCGTTCGCTATCAGGGTGGCGCTAATGCCGGCCACACTGTCGTGATCGGCGATGAGGTGTATAAGCTGCATCACATCCCCAGCGGGATCATTAACGAGGGCGTTTTGAATTTGATCACGCCCGGCGTCGTGATCAATCCACCGACGATCCTCGAAGAGATCGAATCGTTGCTGCCGCGCGGGATCGACGTGTTCAAACGCATGAAGCTGTCACAGCGCGCCCACGTTGTGATGCCATGGCACACGCTGGAAGATCGCATGTGGAACCAATTGGTTTCCGGCGAAGCCAACATCGGCACGACCTTGCGCGGGATCGGTCCCTGTTACGCGGACAAAGTGGGTCGCAGTTTTGCGATTCGGTTGGGCGATCTAATTCAACCCAGCTTCCCTGATCGCGTGCGCGAGATCGTGAAAGTTAAAACCAAAATTTTGGCAGCTGCTTCTGGCGGCGAGGCCGAAACGCTGGACGCGGAAAAGATCATCGAACAATACACCGACTACGGTGAAAGATTGCGTCCGATGATCGATGACACGACGCGCATTCTGCTTGACGCCGTCGATGCGGATAAAAACATCCTGTTCGAAGGGGCTCAAGGTTCACTGCTGGACATCGACCATGGTACGTTCCCGTTTGTGACTTCCAGTAACGCTTCGGGAACAGGAATCTCAACGGGCTCAGGCGTGCCAGGAAACTGGATCAAAACAATCATCGGTGTTTGCAAAACTTATGCGACGCGCGTTGGCGGTGGGCCGTTTCCTACCGAACTGGACAACGAAACGGGACAGCATATTCGAGACATGGGTAACGAATATGGCACCACGACCGGTCGGCCGCGCCGATGTGGGTGGTTTGATGCCGTTGCCGTGCGATATACGGCGCGGCTGAGCGGAATTACGTCGTTTACGCTAACGATGCTGGACGTTTTGTGCGAACTGGATGAGATCGAAGTCTGCGTGGCGTACGATTTGGACGGGAAAGAGATTGATTACTTCCCGGGCAACATCGACGAATTGAAACGAGTCAAACCGATTTACAAAACGTTCCCCGGTTGGAAACAAGACGTGACAGGTGCGCGGAGTCTGGACGATCTGCCGACGGCCGCGATTTCGTACGCTCATGAATTGGAGAAACTGATCGGCCGGCCCATTGAGTTCATTTCCGTCGGGCCTGATCGTGCTCAAACGATTCACGTGGAAGAAGGAACAACGCTAAAAGAATATTTAAAGGGTCGTTCGTAGTTTTTCGCTTTCTGGCTCAACCGCGTGGGAGCGGTTGAGCCGCAGGGCGTTAGCCGCGGGTTGGCGAACGTTTAACGAAACACTGGGAAAAATCACCTCAACGAACCAGCGGCCAATGGCACCTACTTTAGAGAAAGATCAGACAGTAGTTTAACGACGAGCCGGCAGGCGACCGTGTTTGGCGGGGCGAAACGCCGACGCCTGCCGGCTAGTCGTTAAACTAACCAGGAAAATGCCGTTTGAAAAACCTATTTTGAACTTCCTAAATCTAAAGTGAACGCCATTGGGCCATCGCCCTTCCGCCTATAGGCTATCGCCCCTCCATTGGCCAAAAATATTTTGTCAGAAAATTTCATGTCGTCGATAGAAACAAATTCTGAACTGGCGTTCGACGTACCACCGGAAAAACGGCCGCGCCACATCGCGATCATCATGGACGGAAACGGTCGTTGGGCGCAGCAGCAATCGCTGCCGCGCGTGCGCGGTCATCAGCAAGGCGCCCACCAAGTGCGCGTGGTGACGGAGACTTGTTCCAAGATTGGTGTTGAGCAGCTGACGCTTTATTGCCTTTCCAGCGAAAACTGGAAGCGGCCTCAGGAGGAACTGGAGTTCTTGATGCTGCTGCTGACACAGTACATGATCGACGAACGCCAAACGATGATCGACAACAACATCCGTCTGAAGATTATCGGCAGCCGCGACCGGATTCCGGCCGATGTGCAAAAGGAGATGGACAAAAGCCTCGAACTGACGGCCAATAACACGGGCTGCTGTTTGTGTTTGGCGATCAATTACGGCGGCCGCGCCGAAATCGTCGATGCCGTGAAGCAGATCAGTGCCAAGGTGAAGGCGAACGAAATTGACTCCGACGCGATTGATGAACGCATGGTGTCGGAACATCTTTATACCGCCGGCATGTCGGACCCCGATTTGTTAATCCGCACCGCCGGGGAGATGCGGATCAGTAATTACCTGCTTTGGCAGATCAGTTATTCGGAAATGTGGATCACGCAGAAATGCTGGCCAGAGTTCGGCGAAGCGGAATTGCTGCACGCAGTCGAAGATTTTTCCAAACGCAAACGAAAGTTCGGCGGGCTGGATAAGGCTTAGTGGATCCATACGAATGAGCATTTACAGCTGGTGAGATTAATCCTGCTGTCTACGAGGATTTTTTAACAGAATTCACGTACTGAATTTTGCGGTAAACTAAGTTGCGAAGAATCTTTGGTTACCCCGGCAATTCTCATAACGGACGCTTTGACATGCTCAACCGAAACAACCGCTTAGTTTTTGGCTCACTGGCTTTTTCCACTTTGGTTCTTATCAGTTTTGGCGGAGCCCTAAAAGCTGCTCCACAGTGGCCACAGGCTGCGGGGCCCAATCACAACTGGACGGTGGAAACCGACGATAAAGTGCCGACGGTTTGGAGCGTTGAAAGAGAAGAGAACATTCTTTGGAAAACGCCGCTTCCCGAGACCGGTCAGAGCGGGATCGCGGTTTGGGAAGACATGATCTTTCTGACGACGATGAAGCCGTTGTCGTCCGAACAAGCGACCGATCCTAAAACACGCAAGGGCAGCGACATCGTGATGCACTGCTTTGATGCTAACACTGGCAAGCAGCGCTGGAGCAAGGAGCTGAGTGGAGATCCTGCTGCGCCCAGTATCTACGCTTACGGATTCAGCAGTAGCAGTAGTCCGACGCCGATCACTGATGGAGCCCACGTTTGGTTCTACAACGCCAGCGGTCAAATGGGATGCTGGACCGTTGACGGGGAAGAGGTTTGGACGCGGCGCTGGACGCCTACGCTGGGCCGGCCATTTAATAAACAGTTCGAACCCATCAAAGTCGGCGATACTGTTTTAAACGTTCAGCCGCTGGCTGACGATGATCCCAAACGCAAGAAAGATGCTTGGAACTACATTCAAGGCTTCGACGCTAAAACAGGCGCACATAAGTGGACGGCTCCTGAAGGTTTGACGCATTACAATACGCCGGTGCTGGGCAAGTTACCCGGCGGAGGTCATGCCGTGCTCAGCGGTCGAGGTGCTCATCACAAGCCGCCGGAGGCACCGGCAGGGTTGACGATGACCTATGCCGATGGGGACAAGGCCGGAGAAACGGTTTGGAATTGGAAAGCGCTGCCCGACGGTAAGACGATGGTGACGCAGTGCTGGAACCAGAAACATTCGTTTTGGTTGGATGAAACATTAACTGATTTGGTTGTGCTCAACACAGCCGATGGCACAGAAGCCAAACGTATTTCCTTTGTGCAGGACGTGACGGTGACGTCCTATGATGAGGCCGCAAAAGAATTCACGACCAAAAGCGGCGTGAATTTTCAAGAAATGGATCCTGCGGTGACCGTCTTTCCTGCTTGGTATGCCAACATCGACGTTCCCCCTTACATTTATTTTCAGTGCTTCTACTTTCAAGGCAAACGTGGAAAGCGGCAGGTGAACTTGGGGCCCAAGCACAGCATCGCGCGGATCAACGTTGACACGGGCAAGGTCGAGTTTTTAGAGATCCCGTTTCCAACGCCCAAGATCGAAGGCACAACGGCTCACAACTACGGCACCCTTTATCCTGAGATGACCAACAATAGCCGCGGCATTGATGTTG
>CAKZVF010000039.1 GCA_937921995.1 uncultured Pirellulaceae bacterium | reverse complement strand
ACGATAAATTTAGCGACCAGAACCAGGATCGTAGATGCCAATCGAATTTAAGTGTGCCCAGTGCCAAAAGGAATTTTCCGTCGCCGACAGTTCAGCAGGCAAGCAGGGCCGCTGTAGCGACTGTGGCCATTTGAATACGATCCCCGATCCGGGTGGAGCGACTTCGTCCCCGTCCCAGTCCGCTGCCCAAGCCATCGCCGCGACTTTCGAGGTTAGCTCCAGTGTCAACGGAGCCGTTTTTGGACCGGCGGACAAGCAAACGTTGAATCAATGGGTGGAAGAGGGGCGCATTACGCCTGACTGTCAGATCAAACAGGTCGGTTCGGAGAACTGGAGGCCGGCCAAGGAGGTCTTCTCAAAATTTGGTGCACAAAACGGTGCCTCCGGAACTCCCGATCCGTTTTCAAAATTCAAAGCCGAACCGATGGCAGGAGCAGCCGCCGCAGGAGCTGCTAGCACTTCGGCCAATCCCTACGCCGCTAGTTCTGCGGTAAAGAAACAAGGCGATGCTTACGGTGAGATTGTTCCGACGTCAGGCGACATCGGATTCATCCTTCGGCATGCCTATGAGACCTTCAAGAATAACACGGGTTTAATGGTTGGTGCGTTTCTGATTTACATGATTTTGGCGATGATAAATGGCCAAATTCCGACCATCTTTGGAGCCGCTCTGGATATCCCGGGAGCCGTTATCGGTTTCCTGATAAACCTTGTCATTGGTACATTTATTTGGGCGGGGATGATGAATCTTTCTTTCAAAGCCGCCCGTGGCGAACAGGCTCAGCTTGGTGACCTCTTTGGGTCGGGAGATCGAATCCTTCCGCTGATTGGTTTCACAATTGTTACCTACGGTGCGATGCTGATCCCACTGTTTATAGTGGGACTGCTCGCTGGGCTTGCCGGAGCAGCTGGGGGAGAAAATTTTGCCCCCGTAGGCGTTGGGGTGGGCATCGCAATTATGCTGCTGTTTTTTATGGTGCTGGGACTTCTGTTCTGGTCCAGTTTCTTTTTGATTGCCGATCGCAAGGCGAAAGTCTTTCAGGCGTTTCCAATGGGTCTGGCGATTGGAAAAAAGAACGTTCTCCAGATCATCGCCGTCAGTATCATCTCGGGGCTTGTGGGTTTTGCCGGTATCTTGTTGCTTTTTATAGGCGTGATCTTTACCGGGCCGCTGGCTTTTCTAATTATCAGTACCGCCTACCTAGTAATGTCGGGGCAAGTGCGCGAGTGAACCCTGTCGCGGGATCATGCGTATAGCTTCTAAGGTTCTATGTGAAACATGAGTATTAGATTGGGCGAGTGCTAGCACTGCGTTGAGTTTGATCCGCGCGTTGGGTTCCACGTGAAACCCCAGAGGCGTGATTGGCCGGATGGTTAGTTGTTTTGGCGAAGCTTCGAGATGAGCCTGGACGGGCAGGAGTGCCCATCCTACTTCGGTGTTGAAATCCGGTAGTGGATGAGGTCACGAATCCGGCGGATGATTTAACCGCTGCAATTTAGAAAGCTGAAGCGCAGGGTAATCGAAGTGCTGGACTCGTAGCATCTTCCACTACCAAATGAGCCTGGACGGGCAGGAGTGCCCATCCTACTTCTGAGTTGAAATACGGTAGTGGATGAGGTCACGAATCCGGCGGATGATTTAACCGCTGCAATCTAAAAGGCTGAAGCGGAGGATAATCGAGGGGCAGGACTCGTAACTTCGTCCACTACCGGAATCAAGTGGATACAAAGATTGTTTCGCGTGGAACAGTAGGCAAGCGGTATTCAGGGGGCGGTACACTCCCAGATCCAGTGGCATCGAAACGGCGTTGGATCTGCATTCTCTTCTTCCTCTCTAGCAAACAGATCACCCATCCTGAATGACCTAAGACGCAAACACTGGTACACGTTTCTTCCTCGCATCGGCGCTCGTTCTTGGCCGCCGCTTGTTCCACGTGCAACTGCTTTCCGCTTTCACTTTTGGGAGCGCAAATCCGTTCGATTCAACTTTGGCATTTTAGGTTTTCGCGTCCCGTGTTAGTTTACCGATGCGCGAGCCCAAACGAATCAAAATCAAACGAACAGTTTTCCTCCCATCGCGCACTAATCCAAGGATGGATCCGTGAGCCGAACGATATGCATTGCAAACCAGAAAGGAGGCGTCGGAAAAACGACGACTTCTATCAATCTGGCCGCTGCTTTGGCAAATAGTGGGCAAAAAACGCTTCTGGTCGACATGGATCCGCAATGTAACGCCACATCAGGCGTCGGTCTCCAGGCGGTCGATCACCATCCGCTGATCGCAAACGTCCCCATCAAAAACAGCGTGCGACCGGCCCAAACCAGTCGCTCGGTCCTTTCGACCTTCGACGTCCTTCCCGGTAGCCGATCCTTCCTGGACGCCGATCTGCTAGCAGGCAAGGCCGGTGCGAATACGGATCTGGTCGTGAAACATCTGGCCGAGGGAAGCGATACCTACGATTACGTGCTGATTGATTGTCCTCCGTCGTTGGGGCAATTAACGCGCGCGGCGTTGTCAGTGTCAAACGAAGTCTTGATGCCCATCCAATGCGAATACTTTGCGATGGAGGGGCTGGCGAAGATGATCGCGGTCATCAAGAAGGTCATGCTGGAGCGTCCAGGACAACTGACCTTCGGTGGCATTGTGCTGACGATGTACGACCAGGATCTTGAACTAACATTGGAAGTGGACCGGGAGGTCCGCGAGTTTTTTGGGGAGATCGTTTTTGACACGGTTGTCCCGCGTGACGTCAAAGTCACCGAATCACCAAGCCACGGTTTGAGCGTACTTGATTACGCACCGAGATCCCGGGGCAGCCGAGCTTATACTGAACTGTGCATGGAGGTACTTGAACGTGACTAGGAAGAAACGATTGGGCCGAGGGCTTGAGTCGCTGTTGAATTCGGTAGAGGTTGTCGGTGAAACACCATCGCCATCGTCAGTTGCCGTCGTCGATAACCCTGCGGCCACGGTGCCAAAAATGCCTGTGGCAACAGCCGCGCCGACTGCGCCAACAACCGCACCATTGCAAACCTCGTACAAGGTTACTTCGGCTGCCGGCGGCGGGCTCAAGGATGGTGACGTCGTCGATTTGAGTGTGTACGAAATCGAGGACAATCCGTTTCAGCCGCGCCGCGAATTCCGCGAATCAGAATTAGCGTCACTGGCGGAGAGCCTCAACGAACATAATATCTTGCAACCGATCCTGGTACGCATCGTTGACGGTCGTTACCAGTTGATCAGTGGCGAACGCCGATTGCGCGCCGCGATCAAAGCGAACTGGCAAACGATTCCCGCGCGGATTCGTACGGCCGACGATCGTCTGGTGTCGGAGCTGGCGATTGTCGAAAACCTGCAGCGTAAGGATCTCAACGCGATCGAAAAAGCGTTGTCCTTCCGGCGTTACATCGATGAACACCTCTGTACCCAAGAGGATCTTGCCAACCGGTTAAAGATCGACCGTTCGACGATCGCAAACATGATGCGACTGTTAGAACTGCCGGATTCGGTTCGATCGGCCGTCAGTGACGGAAGTGTCTCCGCGGGGCATGCTCGGGCGTTGTTGTCCTTGGGCGACGAACGGGCGCAGATCTCATTTACCGACCGCATTATCGCTGAAGGCATCAGTGTCCGCGGAACGGAGGCGATGGTTGCCGAGTATCTATCGGGGGATGCGCTCAAACCCGCCGCGCTCACGACCGCGCGTACACGACGCACCACCAACGGCCACGTCAGTCAGCTTGAAACCGAGTTGAAGATGGCGTTGGGCACCAAAGTCCAGATTAAACAGGGCACACGCGAAAAGGGGCAAATCATCGTCCATTATGCCAACAGCGATGAATTTGAACGGTTGAAAGCGCTGATGAGTTCATAAAATTCTCCAGAGAAAGATGGGGTGTCGATCACCGGGTACGGCTGTTGATTCGAAAAAGTTCGATGTTTGGCTTGATTTTCGCGATCCTTTTTGCCGTTAAAACAACTAATATGATGCTCAAAGCGTGTGGAGCAAAATATTGTAAATCACGTAGAAAACAGCGATTGCGTCGGCAAGTGAATCTCGCTAGGATGTCGAGCCACGGAAGAGCGTTTTCTCGTTTTCTGTCTATCGGGGTGTAGCGCAGTCTGGCTAGCGCACCTGGTTTGGGACCAGGGGGTCGGAGGTTCGAATCCTCTCACCCCGACTTATGAAACGATCGTCTTCTTCGTGAAGGCGATCGTTTTTTTATGGATTGGAAAATCGAATGGAATCGATGTGGTTTGACGATGTCGAAGTTGGCCAGAAATGGTCCAGCCAAGGTCGCACGGTAACCGAATCTGACGTCTCTCAATTCGCGAGTTCGACCGGGGATTTTAATCCGCTGCACGTCGATCATGACTTCGCCTCAAAAGGGCCTTATCGCAAACCGATCGCTCATGGTTTATTGGGCCTTTCTTGGGTCGCCGGTTTAGGCAGCACCGCTCCGCTGATGCAAACCGTTGCATTCACGGCGGTTCGGGCTTGGGAGTTTCTGGCTCCGATTTATTTTGGCGATACCGTCCACGTCGAAACGGTGTGCATTGAAAAGACCGGTCGCGGACGAAAAGCGGGGCAGATTCTTTGGTCCCGAAAATTGATCAATCAAAAAGGCCAAACGGTTCAGCAGGGACAATTTGAGACGTTGGTTTCGGTCCGCCAGAGCGCCGATGAGGTCCCAGTGATCAATAATCGGATCGATGAAGCCGGTGCAATTCCCAAGCCCAGCTTGCTGAGGTCAACGAAGAATGATTCGCGGCACTAAGTTTGCACAACGTTTGGTCTAAATCTTGGCGTAGTGGATGAGGCCACAAATCCTGCGCCCGCATTAAAAGACGCATTTGACAAACCGGTGCTTCTAAAGTTTCGTTTCACAAAATGCTGGTCTTAGTATTTTGAATTCAAGGGTAATGGCGAGGCCGGATTCGTGGGCTCATCCACTCCCGCATTGCTTCAGCCGGCAGTTTGCAGTTCTGCTTTGGCTTCGTCGAAGGTTTCAAACACGTCTGATTCTGGGATCAGGTTGGGGATCAGACCAATCCGCCGCATCATGTCCTCGGGCTGAACCTGCAGGCCGGTGATCACGGTGCGTTTGTTCTCTTTGCTAAGCTTAAGAATCGTATCTTCGAGCGAATAGAGCCCCGATTGGTCAATATGGGGAACCCGTTCCATCCGCACGACAAGCGTCTCCGCATCGTCGGGTAGCTGTTCAGATAGGGCGCGGAAACCGGAGCTGAATCCGAAGAAAAGCGGACCGTAAAGATGTTTGATAAAAACATTCTGCCCGGGACCTTTGGTTTGCTCTTTGGCAAACTCCTTTTCGTCATCCCAAACCGGTTCGGGGTCCAAGGACGTCAACGTCGTTTCGGTTTCGGCAAGATCGCTGGCTTGCTTCATGAACAAAACGCTCGCCAGAACAACGCCTGCCGCAACGGCGTGAATCAGGTTGCCAAAAACCGTCCAGACCAACACAACCAGCATCACCACCGCATCGGCCCGTGGAACCGACGGCAGATGCTTGAAGCCCTTGTAGTCGATAATCGCCACACCGACCGAAATCAGCAGACCGGCAAGCACGCACAGCGGAATGTAAGACACGAACGTACCAAGTCCCAACAACGCCACCAACTGGAAGACGCCATGGGTCACGCCCGAGAGTCGCGATTTGGCTCCTGATTTGATCGCGACCACCGTTCCCTTGGTCGCTCCCGCACCGGGAATCCCGCCGAAAAGGGCCGCCACAATGTTGCCGATTCCTTGACCGATCAGTTCCTGTCGGCTGTTGTGTTGGTCTTTGGTGATGTTGTCGGCGATGACAGAAGTCAACAATGAATCAATCGAACCAAGCAACGCCAGCGTCATGCCCGATTGAAGAATGAATACAAAGTGCTTTGGATCTACGGTGAAGAATGATCCAACCATCAGCGGCGGGAAACCGCTGGGGATATCGCCGATAACCGGCACGTCCCAGCCAAGCGCCAGCGCCACGCCGGTTCCAACCAACAGCGCGACCAGAACCGAGGGAACCTTTTTAGTGACCATCGGAAACGTGTAATTCACGACCAAAGTCAAAATGCCCAATGCAACGGCATACCAGTTCATCTTGGATAGCGGTTCGGCAATTTTGGTGAAGACCTCCAAGGTTGACTTGGGCGAAGAACTTCCCATCAGCGGCCAAAGCTGTAAAAAGATGATGATCAGACCAACGCCGGACATGAACCCCGAAACAACAGGGTAGGGGAAGTAGCGTATGTACTTTCCGACCCCCAGCAGCCCCAATAAGATTTGGAATATTCCACCGGCAAGGAAACACATGAGGACCAAACCAAGACCGTCTTCCAGCGATCCGGCAGCCTGGGTGGCAAACAAAACGATGGACGCCGAAACGACCGTCATGGGGCCCGTCGGACCAGAGGCTTGAGTGGCCGTCCCACCAAACAAAGCGGCAAAAATACCAACGGCGATCGCACCATAGAGCCCGGCGGCAGCGCCCATTCCCGACTGTACACCAAACGCCAGCGCCAATGGTAAGGCGATGATTCCGGCGACCAAACCTCCGCTGATGTCACCTTTAAGGTTCTTAAAATCGTAATTCACAGTAATCGCTTCCTGGCTCGGTATTTCAAAACGTATTTTGAGAGGCGCATCACACGGTCCCGTGTTGATCCTTGCCAGCAAAACTTTCGGTGGCTTGGATTACCTCTCGACGATTTCTGTAACTTTAAAGAATGATGGCAAATAGGAGAAGGCACCGAAGCCAAGGAAATCTCGGGTCGGGATCCCTTTGCACGATGGTCTCACTCACCGCTTCGTAATTCGTGGCTGGCGGGCTGTTGAGGTAAACGGTTAGAGATCAGCGACGTAGGGGCGGCGCGCTTGCCTGTCCAAGCGGAATGTGTCAGCGGTAGAGAGACAACTTGTTTTTGAATTCAGATCTCAATGCTCCTTTCATTTCCCGCAAAAGCGCAGGAACTGACGCTGCAACCGGCATAAACTTTCGTTAAGGTTCCACGAAACATCGTCAGAATTGGCACAATCGGAAAGGTTTACTTCAGACCGTCGGTCTCAAATGACGATATCGAGCCTGTTCCTATGTGCGCTGCGATTTTGTCGCGTACCAGAATTCTTGGTTGGAGCCCGTGGAAAACGATGCCTGATATCACCCCGATAATAAAAGAAACAGACGTGATAAAACGCGTGCTGCGTCGAAAACGCTGGCAATCATTTGCCGTCGTTTCGCTGGCCACGTTTTTGCTGGCGAGCATGATTTGGCCGCTGGCAACACGAGGGTATCGAAGTCGCGCAGCGATCGACATCGACGTGGCTAAATACCCTGCCGCCGTCGACCAATTCAAATCGGTTTTGGACGAAGTCATTCATCGAAACCTATCGGAAAACGCTTTGAAAAGGGTGATCTCCGATGTGCGTTCAAAAATGCCAGGCAAAGTCATTGATAAACTCGCGGCGCTGGATTCGATCCGGCCCATGATTGAAATTTCGATGACACCGCGCGGTGAGAACGGACTGTATGGACTGGATCTGCAATACAGCGGACGAGGCACCGCGGCGGAGAGTCATCTACTGAATGTCTTGACCACCAACGTTGCGCGTGATTTCCTGGCCAATCCCTTGGCCTCCATTGGAACCGGAACCAAACGTGCAAATGAAGCCGCGACGCAAGAGTTGTTGATCACCGCGAACACGCTGAAGCAAAATGCTGACCAAGCGATCGCGGGACTTGAGCGGACCATGTTTCAAACGCGTTCGACCAATGGAGCAAACACATCTCCCTTTATGACCGCGTCATCTGAAAAACGTTATTCCAATTCAGCCGATTCAGATCCGGCGCAGGATCTTCAACTTTTGCGCGACAGCGTCGAAGAATTGGCCTCGATGGTTGAACAGTCGAATAATCAGCATTCAACGACCAATGGGGCAATCTTCTCTGTTCGTGAAGTCCGTTCAAAATCCATGCAGCCGATTGGTTGTGATCCTAAATGGCCGAATCTAATCCTATTGGGGTTGCTGTCGAGCTTGTTTGGGGCGGCGGTGGCGTTCAATTTCCGCCCATTCGAGCAGAAGGGTTTTGAAAGTGTCGCCAGCATTCCTTCGAAATTGGGGATACCTATCGCCGCGACTCTCAACAGTCGATTGTCGGCAAAAGACCCCGAGGATGCACCTGCATCGCATTGGGCGAATACGGTGGTTAGTTTTTCCGAGCTGTTTTTGTTTGCGGCGACGTTGATCGTTCTTGGATTCTGTTTCATCAACACAGAGATTCGAGAAGCGTTCAGTGACAATTTGTTTCACGGTTTCTCCAGGATTTTCTGGATGTTCCGTAATTAGTTTTCGTGTTAGCGGCTCGTTTTGCCCAAACCAATCATTGGGCTTTGATGGCCTAAGAGGATTTCGTTCATGTACGAACAAAAGTTCAATTTTTCGCAGCGGCCGTTCAGCGTTTGCCCCCAAACGGAAGAATACTTCCCAGGGCAATCTCATCAACAGGCGATTGATGCATCGCGCAGTTGCGTCCAGCGCCGCAACGGTCCCGCCACCATCATAGGTGCCGTGGGCACAGGGAAGTCGCTGACGCTCCAGGTCATTGGCGAGGGGCTGGCTGAAGAGTTCGACGTCGTTTCGATCGAGTGTTCCCGGCTTGAGCAGCGCAGCGAACTTCTGCAAAGCATCCTGTTTGGAATGAATTTGCCGTTTCGCGATATGAGTGAAGGGGAATTGCGTTTGTCGTTGATCGATCATTTGAAAAACGGAAATGGTAACCCCAATGGTATTTTGCTGTTGGTCGATGAAGCAGATCGGTTATCCATCGAACTGCTTGATGAACTTAGGCTGATCACAAACGTGGTGAGAGAAGGGCGCTCGCAAGCTCAACTGGTGCTCGCCGGAACGCAACGACTTGAGGAATCACTCAACGATCCTCGATTGGCGTCCTTCGGTCAGAGGATTGCCTCACGCAGTTACCTCCAAAATTTCTCGCGCGAAGAAGTCGGTAGCTATATCGCTGAAAACATTCAACGTGCTGGCAGCCAAGTAGAACAAGTCTTCGAAGAAGAAGCGATTGACGAAGTCGCACGCAGTTCCGACGGATGTCCGCGCGTCATCAACCAGCTCTGCGAACGATCACTCTCAGTGGCCGCGGCTCAAGACCGGGCTAAGGTAACGCAAGGTATCGTTCAGATCGCTTGGGCTGAACTGCAAAATTTACCCGTGCCAAACAACGTCGATTGTTCAGATGATGCTGACGCAGATTATTCAGGTGGAGATTCGTCCGACAGTGTGGTCGAGTTTGGTTCGCTGGATGATGAACGGGTGTCGGGATCCGATTTTTCGAATTTCGATGAACAGGATCAGGAAGTGGAAGTTGAAGTCGATTCTGGTCCCGAGCAAGCCGACGGGCAGGTTGACGCCGAATATGTGTCCGAAGTTCAAGAACATACCGAAGTTCAAGAACATACCGAAGTCTACGGACAGCCCGAATCCCAAGAAGATTCCGAGGTCGAGGGTGTCAGTGAAAGCGATGCGCCTCAGGCCTGGAGTGGTCAGTTACCCACGAACTTGGGCGTGACGGACTTTCGCTCTTACAGCGGTGGTGCCGCGGGATTTACAACGACAACCTTTGGAAGCGGCGACCCTTTCGCGCCCGAGGAAGAATCTCCGTCACCACAGCAGCTCCAATACGGATCTGGAAACGCATTTGAAGCTCCGTCTGTTTCTGATTTTTCGTCTCCCCAGTTTGATGCCCCAAGTACGCCGGTGCAAGAACCAGAACCGGTGAGCGCAGGACCGGCGGGTGATGTTGGCGACGAAGTTGGCGATAGCTCAAGCCAAACCTTTGATTCTCAATCCTTTGAGAATCAGTCCTTCGAAAGTGAATCCTTTTCAACAGAACCACAGGAACAGGGACAAGCGAACTTCCAACAGCAGGCGGAGGTACAGACCGACACCGTCCAACCACAGGCGGACATCGTTGACGTTGAAGCCGGTGCTGATAGTTCCGCTAATTATGATTTTGTCAAAGAAGATACAGAAAACGATGTTCGGGCTGCGTTCGACGGGTTAGGTTTGATTGATCAAGCCCGTTCCAACGCGGGCGTTGAGGCGATCGAACAGCCATCAGTGGAACCTGCGATTGACCCGTTTGCGGAGGACTTCGAAGAAGAAGTCTTACTCCAAGACGCCTATTCGCCGTTTGTGGCTCAGCAGAACAAGTCATCATTGTCGGTCACCTCGGAGCATCTGTCGCATCTGAAGCCCAGTGATGAAGTGAACACTGCCCAAGACCAAACCGATTCCGCGCAGTTGGACAATGAGGCCGACTCCACAGGGTTTTCTTCGACATTCTCAACATCCACAGAACAGCCGCCCACATCGTACATTCCTGTTCAATCAGTCTCCACCGAATTGAGGTTTCCCGAACCGCCACAACCAAACGAAAATCTTGAGCCCACCGCAGATCCCCAGTCGGTCGAAAACCTTCAGCCGATCGAAGCTCCTTATCCTGTTGAAAGTTCTCAGTCAGTTGACCTTTCGCAAGTGATGGAAGTTCAGGATCCAATTGCAGAGATTGATCCTGATCTTGCCGCTTTAACAAGTGACTTCTCGTTTGAAGAAGAAACGCCATCCCCTGCCAGCGATGCCGCAACGTACGCCGCCGGTACTTATCTCGACACGGCGGTGCCTGCCGAGGGTGTACAGATGGAAGACGAGATTCGCGGCCAGACCTTTGATATGGCGCAAAACCTTCGCAGCGCGATCGAATCGGATCATTCTCCGAATTCAGAAAATCCAATCGCACAACCATCCCCAACGGTAAACCAACCAACCAGTGCTCAAGAGCAGAGTTTTAATTACGGTACAAATGATGCTTCTGAAGCGCCTTCTGCGAACGAACCTCAAGCCGTTTTATACCCTCAGCAACCGCCGCTGGATGAATCACAACAAGTGCTTCGTGAGATACTTGCTCAGCAGAAAATCGTAAACGAAAGCCAGTTCAACCAACCTCAGGCAACTGAGCAGAGTGTTGATTCAATTTCGGTCGAGTACCCCATTACCGATCACGACAACTACCAGTCGCCCTCAGGCGTGACGAACGACGATCGAGACATCTTGCGTGTAAACGAATCGCAATATACTCAATCGCCACAGGCCCAACCCGAACAACCAAACCCGTATGCTGATGCAGAACCGTCAACCGGCGAAGCGCAGCGGATGGACTATGGTCAGCTGTTTGATCAGTTACGTAACATGCCCAAACAGTAGACCACGACTTCTCTAAAGCTCAGCTCTGTTTAGGCGACGAGTTGGACGAGAGCTGAAACGATATCGAGATTGAGATCGCAATCGGAGCATTGGCTCCAACGAAGCACATTTCAGGGATGAAAAATGAATCAGTCGGTTACTAGTTCAATGGGGCGCAAGTGGTTGTCGAAACTAACGCCAGCTTCAACGTCATTTGATACCGTTGGTGGCAATCTGGAGGGACCAAGTCCACAACAGCAATTACCGCTGCCGCCGGTTGCGGACATCATTGAAGTCACCAAACCTTCCCGCCAAGACTTCCAAACCGAATCCCTTTACCAACAGCTTCAGGGCATCGGAAGCCCTGCAATATCCGCACTGTCCGACCTTGAGATTCCGCCGATGAATAAATCTGAATCAAACGCACCCAACCATGAGATCGTCTTCGTCAGCATCCCTAAGCTTGGCGCAGATGGATCACTGGCCGGGCAATTGACCAATCAAGCCAGCCCAACTGCGATCGAGGATGCTCCGTCGGAATCAGAATCTGAATTCGACATCTATCCCTCGGAGGCTCCCGCGATCGCAACGGTCACCGCTGCATTTGCGTCGGCCGCAGGCGGGCAGGCGGAGCCCCAAATCGACGTGTCCGATCCGCACCCAAGTACGGGAACGGCTAATGCAAATGAGACCGACAGAAGCCCAAAGTTTGTCGGTGGCGAAGTCGGGATTCTGGTCGAAAAAATTATAGATCGTTTCCCTTTGGCTTCACCGACGGTGTTGCTATTTGTCGGCGGTGAACCCAATCCTAACGTCGACGAAACCTGTGCGCAGGTGGCTTCGGCCCTTGCGAAGTGTCATGTCGGAAAAGTGCTTTTGATTGACGGAGACGTCGATGGGCGACAGCTGACGATCGCGGGTGGGATGGTCCATCAATCTGGTCTAAACGAGGTCATTAATCGCAGCGCTGATTGGCGACCGATGGTTGTGTCGGAAGGGTCTGCTTCGTTTTCTTTCATGCCTGTTGGTTCATGTCCCTCGGACCGTTGGAATTCGGATGAACTGCTTCGTAAGATGACGGCACAGATGAAACGCGACTACCAATTTATTTGCGTTTCTGCCGGTGATGCTCATTCCAAGCACGCAAAACTCTGGTGCGACGTGTGCGATGGTAGTTACCTCGTGGTCAGCCTCAAAAACTCCAACGAAACGTTGGCCAAATCTGCCGCCGAAGAATTGATGCTCAACGGAGCGCGAGTCCTTGGTTGCGTGGTCGCAGACGCAAATTGATTTTGTGGTGTTGCCGTGAGTGGCAACGCCAAACCTTCGGATGTTACAAAAACCAGATCCGTTTATAGCCAAAATCGAGGGAAAACGGGCCGTTTGGTGAACTCAAGGATTCAAGTCAATTGTCGCTTGCATCTCCCTCCTTAGGACCTATGTTTACTTTGGCTTGCCTCAGGCATCCTTGTGGATTTTTATTCTTTTTCGAGACCAAGATATGAACGTTTTAGTTACCGGCGGCGCAGGCTTCATCGGCAGTCACACTTGCTTAGAATTGCTCAACGCGGGCCATCAGGTCACCGTCATCGATTCGCTGGTCAACAGTTCCAAAGAATCACTCGCCCGCGTTGAGAAGCTGACCGGGAAAACGATCAAGTTTCACGAAGCAGATCTACGAGACAAAGCGGCGATGGTCAAAATCGTCGGGTCTGATAACTTCGATGCAGTGATTCACTTCGCGGCGCTGAAGGCCGTCGGCGAAAGCGTAGGCAAACCGCTTGAGTACTACGAGAACAATCTGACGGGCACGTTGAATATTTGTTTCGCGATGCGAGAGCACGGCGTAAAGAATTTTGTGTTCAGTTCCAGTGCAACGGTTTACGGAATTCCTAAGGAGCTTCCGTTAACTGAACAATCTGATACGCCGATTCACGAAGTCACCAATCCCTATGGGCGATCGAAGTTGATCATGGAGTACATTCTTCGTGACTGGCAGGTTTCAGATCCTTCAAACAACGTCGCGCTGCTGAGATACTTCAATCCTGTGGGGGCTCATGAGTCCGGTCAGATTGGCGAAGATCCCAACGGCATTCCTTGCAACCTGTTGCCGTATGTATCCCAAGTCGCCGTGGGGAAGTTGGAGAAGTTGTCCGTATTCGGAGACGACTACGACACAAAAGACGGAACCGGAGTACGAGACTACATCCACGTCGTCGACCTGGCGATTGGGCACGTCGCAGCTTTGAAGAAGTTGGAGTCAAACCCGGGTGTTGTCACCTACAACTTAGGTACAGGAAACGGTTACAGCGTGCTGGAAATCGTGAAGGCGTTTTCTGACGCGGCAGAAAAAGAGATCGCTTACCAAGTATCTGATCGTCGTCCGGGCGATATCGCGGCCTGTTACGCGGATCCTTCTTTGGCGACGAAAGAACTTGGCTGGACCGCCAAACGCGGCATCGAAGAGATGTGTGCCGATGGCTGGCGTTGGCAAAGCCAAAACCCCAACGGTTTTAAAGACAGTTAAACGCGTCGCCTAACTGTGGGGTAGTGGATGAGGCCACGAATCCCGCATCTGCATTCAACGAAGCGTCAGAAGCAATGGAGCGACCGGCTCAGTTGCCCGTCCCCGTTGAGGAAAAAAAATTGGCCAGCTAGGGAAAGACTGGCCAATCAATCAATGGTGGCAACTCATCGAAACTTTTAGTGTTCGGTAATGCCTATTATTCTTTGGAATCAACGGTAAAGGTAGCCGCTTCTTCGGTTGGGACTTCAATGGGTGAAATTGAAACTAAAGTCTCACCCTCGGCCAACTCGGGCATACCATACTGCTCGACCTGAGCAGAAACTTCTGTTGCCGGAGCAGCCTCGGCCGCAGGAGCGGCAGTTACTTCGCCGCAACAGCAACAAGGACAAGCCACTGGTTCCGGTTCGGGCGCTGGTTCAGGCTCGGCGACCTCGCAAACGGGCTCGGAAGCAGGTTCGGGACAGCAGACGGGAGCCGGTTCTGGTTCCGGTGCTGGGCAAGAAGCGGGTGCAGGTTCGGGAGCAGGTTCTGGGGCCGGACAACACGCGGGCGCCGGTTCAGGTGCAGGACAAGGCTCCGGAGCAGGTTCCGCTTCTTCGGCAGATTTTTGTCGGCACTTAAAGATTGGAATCCACTTCGCTTCTGCGGTGTCGGGCAGGCAAGCAAGACTGCTCGCCACCACCACGGCCAGTAAACCCAAGCGTGAAATAGACGTCATTCAAAGATCTCCATCATTGGTTGAAGGGGGAAATTGTTCCGAGTGTCTCTCGGACGAAAACTCTCCACCATCGAAGCAAAGTGCATGCCAAAACGTCGATGCGCAACACCTCTGCGCCAATGCTGTTATCAACCCAAATATCGGACAGGGGAAAAGTCTCGGCGAAACGAAGACTCAAGCAGCAGATCTTTGGAATGTTAGGGAAATATGAATTTCGATCTCGGTAATCATAAAATATTACCCAATCCCTACTGCCTAATTTTTTTCCTTGCAATGCTGAAGAGGTCAGCAATCGGTGTAGGAGCGTTTGCGGGGTAACGATGGAGGCTGCCGCTTTGCACTGGCCCGTTGGCAGCCGTTTTCTGGTGGCTGTTTTTGTCCGCCCTAGGAGCTTGGACCGTAGCCCGTCCTAAACCTTCGGAATGAAATTCTCTGCCGTTTCCACCGAAGCGGCGAATTGGGCCAACAGATCTGCGGCGTGCTCCAGATCGTCCAAGCAAATCGTTTCCACCGCGCTGTGCATGTAACGGTTGGGGATCGCCAAGATGCCCGCCGCGACCCCACCACGTGTGACTTGAAGGGCGTTGGAATCATTGGGGGCGGCTCGGCCGAGCGCTTTTTGCTGAAACGGGACGTCGTGTTCGTTGGCCAATCGCTTTAGTCGCGCGTTGACCTCGGGGTTGATGTTGGGGCCGCGGACAATGACGGGGCCGCCACCGAGAGCGATATCTCCGTTTTGATTTTTGCCGATCGTGGGGCAGTCTGTGGCATGAGTGACATCCACGGCGATGCCGATATGCGGGTCAATCGAATGGGCGGCGGTTCGGGCACCCCGCAATCCGATTTCCTCTTGTACTGTCGCGACGGCATAAAAACCGCACGTCGGATTCAGTTCCGCCGATCTTCGAAGAGCTTCCACAACGACCCAGACGCCGGTGCGGTTGTCCATCGCCGGACTGTTGGCGCGGTTATTCATCATCAGCTGTAAACCAAGTTGTAGCGTGATTTGGTCGCCGATTTGAACTTGTTCCTCCGCCTCTTGGCGACTCTTAGCGCCGATGTCGACCCATAAATCCTTGGCTTTGACGACCTTTTTCCTTTCCCCTTCCTCAAGTAAGTGAATCGCTTTTCGCGCAATCACGCCGGGGATCGGACCCTCACTTCCCCAGACCGTCATGCGCTGTCCAATCAACTGCTGTGGATCCCAGCCGCCGACGGTTTGGGTGTAGATGAAACCGTCGTCGTCGATGTAGGAAACGATCAGACCGATTTGATCGGCGTGCCCGGCCAACATTAGACGCACATCCGCGTCCGGGTTCTTGCAGAGAATAAGATTCCCATGCAGGTCGGTCGTCATCGTGTCGCAGAAGGATGCCGCGTAGTCGCGCACGACCTGTTGGACCTGTTGTTCATATCCGGATACCCCAGGTGTGCCGACGAGGTTCTTCAGGAAATCAATTTGTTGCGATTGCATGTTGATAGGTGAAAAAAATGAGTGTTGGAATTTAAGTTGTGTGAACGCTCGGCCCGCGCGACGTTGCCCGCGCGTAGATTTGGTCGGGCGAAGTGTTAAATCTAAGCGTGTGCGAAATTACGCGGCGATCTTCTCGGTGATCGCCGGTGTGGTCAAAAACTCGATCGCCTTTTCCAAGACCGCATCGTGATCCAAGTCCAGCGATTCGATTTCGTCGACGTCGATGGGTTTCACGGCGTCAAGCGGACTTGGTGATTGATCGTTTTGTGTTTCTGTTTCGGCGTCCTGTTCCGCATTATCCTCGATGGCCTTTTTGAAACGTTCGGTGGAAAGCTGCATTAGCTGTTCCTGCTTGGCGGTCGGGATTAGCCCCCGGATTTCGCGGTTTTGCATTTGCTTGAGGTGGCTGACCACGTCCGCTTCGGTCAGCGACACAACAAATTCGGGTTCAGGACGCACGCCCCACTTCTTCGTCTTCAAGGACTCGTCGTCGTAACGATCAATATGTGTGCCGCTGGGTCGCCAATAACTGGACGTCGTCAGCTTCAGCGCGGCGCGGCCTTGCTTCATACGAATCACTTTCTGCACCGTGCCTTTGCCCCAGCTCTGTTCACCGATGACCGTCGCGCGGCAGTGGTCTTGCAAACAACCCGCCATGATCTCCGAAGCACTGGCCGAATTGCGATTGATCAGCACGACGATTTCGACGTCCGGAGCAATCGTTGGCGGGGATTCGGACAGCACTTTACTAAGGATGACTTTTCCTCGTCCGCAAGTCGTAACGATCGTCAGATTTTCATCGAGCAACATGTCGCAAATGTCGGTTGCGCAGTCCAACAATCCGCCGGGGTTGTTTCGCAGATCGAAAATAATAGAGTCGACATCGTCGCCGATCTCATCGAACGCCGCTTTGAGTTCCCCCGTGGTCGGGTCGGCGAATTGTTTGATGCGAATGTAGGCGATTTGAGGATGCGACGGCAGTGAATACGACCAAGAGCCATCCGCGTTGCGGTCGTAGCCGTGGACACTCGACAGGGGAATGATCGCGCGTTGGATGGTAGCGGTCTTTAATTCACCATTGCGTTCAAATTCGACAGTGAGACTCTCTCCGACTTTGCCACGCATCAACAATGCGATTTCCGAACGTTCGCGATTGACCGCGGATTGGCCGTCGACTGATTTGATCAAATCGCCGGCTTGAAGTCCGCTTTTATCGGCCGGATGCCCCGGCATCACCGCAAGCACATACATGCCGTCTTCGGGAACGTTCTCGAAGTAAACACCAACGCCACCAAACTGCCCGTCGATCTCTTCATCGAAGTGGCGATATCTGTCGCCGGAGAGGTAAGTCGAATGGGCATCTAATCCCGACAGCATCCCCTTCATCGCGGCCTGGAACAGCTCGGGCCGTTCGCGCTCGTACAGCGCCTCCCGTTCAACGATGTCCAGTGCCTCGGCCAACGTCGCCGCATCGCGATTCTTCACCGCAACGCTGTAGCAGGCGTAGCAGGCGAATAGCGTGACGATGATCGTAATCAGGTTGCGTGATGGCATTGAGTAATAGCGATTCAAGTAGCAGTGTGGGGGATCATGCCGGGCAACTGGGCCGGGCCATGAAATACGAGTAACACGAAGGTTCCCCGGAAATTGTTCGACAAAGTCGATTCTAACACCATTAAACACCTCCGCATATTGCCAAGGCGGTTCAAAACAAGAGTCTGCCTAAACCCCGCAAACAACCTCGGTGACTCAACAGGAACGGCTTGCCGATTCGGAGCATTCGAAACCGGTGGCGTCCGGCTTTGGAGTCGATTTTGGTCCCCACGAGGACGATAAAAGATAACGACTTTGCGTCTTGTAGCGGCAACGGTCGGCAGAAATGTCGACGTTTTCGTGCGTTTTGAGATGCAAAATATTATTCAAGGTTAGTTAACGGATCTCTCCGATGGCTCATACTCATCAGGCTCGCCCTAACAAAAAATCAACCAAACAACGGCTCTTCTGTGCGACTTGCCTCGCAATCGGAGGCAGTTTTGCGATGCTTCCAGCCGCCAATGGGCAGACACCGGAGACCGAATATGCGCTCGCGGCGGGCTTTTACGCGCGGACTCAGTGGGCCGAAAGTGCCCAGGCTTTTAAAAGCTTCATCGCCGATCATCCCGACGCACCGCAAGCATCTCCTGCGTCGTTCTTCTTAGGCGAAGCTTTAGTTCAACAAGGCGATTTCGAATCTGCTTACCCGGCCTATCAGCGATACCTCAACGAGAACCCGAATCAGAAATTTACCGCGCGGGCGGCGTTCCGTTTGGGCGAATGTGCGTACCGAACCGGGAACATGAAAGTCGCGCTGCGATCATTGGAAGCGTTCGTTGCTGATAATCCCAAGCACGAATTGATCGAATTTGCGTTGCCGTATTTAGGTGAACTTCGTCTCGCGCGTAACGAACCGCAGCTGGCCCAAGCCACGTTTGAAACGGCGCTGAAATATTATCCGCAGAGCGCCATGGCCAACCAAAGTCGCCTGGGGCTGGCTAAATCGTTGCAGGCCCAAGGCGCGATGGAAGACGCACAACGCCTGTTTTCGTTTTTAGTGTCGGGGCCCGATTCCGAATTCTCTGCCGAAGCCAACCGTCAGTTGGGCATCATCAAATTCAAACAAGGTGACTACGATGCGGCGCGAACGCGTCTGCAAGCGGCCGTCGCCAGCAGCACCGGTAGCGCCAAGGCCGAATCGGGATACTGGTTGGCTCGAACCGAGATGGCAACCGAAGACCACGCGGCTGCGGTCGCGCTGATCGAATCGCTGTCCACGGGTGACTTACCAGCCGACGTCGGCAGCGTCATGTTGTTTGACGGCGCAGTGGCGGCCACAAAAGTCGACGACAACGAAACAGCAAAACGCTGGCTGAAACAATTGCGGCAAGAGTATCCCGAAAATCACTTGGTGGATGAAGCACTGTTGCTGGAGCTGAAGCTGACCCAAAAGGACGCCGATGATGTTGGCGTGATCGAGCTGGCGAAGGAGTTTCGATCGACCTGCGCCGACAGCCAGTTCGCGGCTGAGGTCGCTGAAATGGCGGGACGTTCGTACTACGCAATCAACGATTTTGATAACACCGTTTTGACCTATCAACGTTTGCTAAAAGAGAGCGCCGACCAAATTCAATCGGGAACGATGACCGAAGCGGTGCGTGAACAGCGCTCCCAATGGTTGTACTTGCAAAGCCTTGGATACCTTGGCATGAAGCAATACGACGAAGCGATGAAGGAACTGAAACTGGCCGAAGCCTACAACCAAAACCCCGAACTGGCCACGCTGATCGAGCTCGCGTTTGCGACGGCCTATTTCGGCAACCAACAATACTCCCAAGCCGCACCACGGTATCACGATTTCCTGACCCATCATCAAAGCGCCTGGGAAGATTCATCAGCTTCGCCGGAATTTGTCCGAGCGGCGTGTGAGATGACGTTGTGCTTCTCGGAACTTCAGCAATGGGAAGACGCGCGTCAAGCCTTCGAAATAATGACGACACGCGGCGACCATGAACTGGTCATGCAAACAACACAGTATCTGGCCGAACAGGCATACGACGCGGGACAAAAGGAACTCGCCGGACACTACTATCGTTTCATGGCTCAGCCCGGCAACGATCAACCAGTAGTTTCTCGAGGCCTGTCGGGACTGGCGTGGGTGTACATGGGATCCGAAGACGAAGCCGCGACGCCCGTTTTCGAGCGCTTGATTGCCGAGTACCCCGACAGTTCGTTCGCCGCCAAGGCAACGATGGCTCGCGCCAAATTCTTGGAAGACAAACAGGACTTCGTTGCAGCCAATCAAGCCTACGCTTTGGTGATCGACCGCTTTGAAAAACTGCCGGTCGCCAATGTCGCGCGTTTGCGATACGCGCATTGGTTGCATAAATCGGGTTCAAAGCAAGATCTCGCGACGGCTCAGATGTTGTTGAGAGATTACCTGCAAAGCACCGGCGAAAAACCAGCGGCCGATGAAGCGCTGTACATGTTGGGCTGGGTGATGCACGATCAAGGCGACACAAAACAAGGCATCGTCAGATTCCAGCGTTTGGTCGACCAACATCCCGGCAGTAAATACTGGTCCGACGCCGCCTACCGAATCGCTCAACAACACATCCGCGACGGCAAAGAGGCTGAGGCCGAAACGCTGATCACCAAGATCATCGAACAATCCGACGGCGAAGAAAGTGTGCCTCAAGAGGTGCTGGCCCGGGCTCGTTACATGAAGGCTCAGAAGGCTGCCGCCGCGCGAGAATGGGAGAAGGTTTCGTCGTTGATGCAACAGGTGATCGACGAAGGTGATTCAGATTTGACGATGCGGGCCAAGTATTGGTTGGCGGAGTCGCTGTATCAACAACAGATGTTCAACGAAGCGAGCCAACGGTTTGCGGCGATTACGGATCTGAGCGCGATCGAGCGGAAGCTGCAGCCTTGGGTGCGGCTTCGAATGGCTCAGTGTTTGGGCAAGCTTCAGCGGTGGGATGACGCGGGTGTCGTTGCCAATGACGCGCTGCATCAATTTGGCGATTTCGAAAACGACTACGAATTCGTTTTTGTGTCCGCCAGAAGCAAAGAGGCACGCGGGTTGTTTGATGATGCGGAGAAACTGTACACCGAAGTGACCGAATCGGACAACGGGAAGGATTCCGAGACCGCCGCGATTGCGCAATGGCGGATCGGTGAAATGTACTTCCACAAAGAACAATACGAAGAAGCGATCGAAGCTTACTATCGCGTTGATTCACTGTACACGCATTCGAAATGGCGTAGTGCCGCGGTTCTGCAGGCGGGCAAATGCCAAGAGCATCTTGGCAATTGGAAGCACGCGGTGAAGTTGTACACCCAGATTTTGGAGAAGTACCCAGAATCGAAACTGGCCGACAGCGCGAAAGAACGTTTGCAATTGGTAACGCGATTGGCGAAGAAGCCGACCGAAGAGAAACGACGGTAGGTTGTTGGACGGGCCGGTTCCTACCGGCCGCGCCCCTAGCGTTTTGGAAGCCCTGAAATAGAAGAGTCCTTGAGGAAAGATCAGATGAACAAACCACGGAAATCAATTGCATTCAACGACGCTGCATTGAAATTGGTGGTGTGTGCGCTGATCGCGATCTCCACGGCGGCGATGTCGACAGAGTGTAGCGCTCAAAGTTTCTCAAACGTGTCGACCTCCGAACCAGTGACCGGTTTCGAAGTGCCCGCGCGGACGGCATCAGCAACAAACTCAACGATTTCCGGGCAGGTGGTCACCACCGGCGCGGCCGGCGCTGGTCAAAGCGTTTCCGCATCGGGACAATCCGCTGTCGCCGGGGCGGCTTCGGCGTCCAAGCGTTTGTTCGACGTGCTGAGAAGTGGCGGCGTACTGATGATCCCGATCGGCATCTGTTCGTTCATCTTGGTTGTGTTCATTTTCGAACGCATGATCAGCCTGAGGAAAGCCCGCATCATTCCAGGCCCGTTTTCGACTCGGTTTTTAGATCAATTGGAAAACGGCGACCTCGATCGCTCATCGGCGCTTTCGCTGTGCGAAAAGAACAACAGTCCGATCGCTCACGTTTTTGCCGCCGGCATCCAAAAATGGGGCCGGTCCTCGGTCGAAGTCGAACAAGCGGTGCTTGACGAGGGCGAACGAACGTCGACGCGGCTGCGCAGTTACCTGCGGCTGATCAACGGCGTCGCCACGGTTTGCCCGCTATTGGGAATGTTGGGTACGGTGCTAGGAATGATTCACGCGTTCGACGCGATCGCAACGGTGGACCCAACGATGGGAGACCCCAAAACGGTCATCGCAACGGGCATCAGCCAAGCGCTCCTGACGACGGCGGCCGGCATGACCGTTGCGATTCCAGCGCTGATTGCGTACCTGTTCTTCAGCAGCCGCGCCGACAAACACGTGATGGAAATTGACCGGTTGGGAATGAAGGTTGTGAACCTGATCTCCGCCGAAGCACTGTCGACCAAACGAACACGTACGACCTCCAACAAGATCACCAAAACGGCGAAAAAAGCGGCGTAGTGTTGTTTGCTGCTTTCGACAAAACTTAGCCGCGGGGCGCTAGCCGCGGGTTGCCTATAACAAAACTGAGCCGCTGGGCGCTAGCCGCGGGTGGCCGATCCCTTTTCAGAATCATCGTTAAAAACAGACGCAACGAACCAGCGGCTAACGGCCTGCCGCTCACGACGGAATCGCTGGTCTAACACCAGCGACCAACAGCAACGTCTCCGAATCAACCAGCGAGTTTCCAAAATGCCACTAAAAACACATCGCGACGAAGAAACCTCGATCAATCTCACGCCCATGATCGACATCGTTTTTCTGTTGATCATTTTCTTTATGGTCGGATCGCGCTTTAGTGATATGAATCAAACCGAACGAGACATCTCGCTGCGTGTGCCGCAGGTCCAATCGGCTCAAGCGCTGACCCATTCGCCCGGTAAACGCATCATCAACGTCTACAGTGACGGGAATATTACGCTCGATCAAAAACAAGTCACCTTGCCGGAGCTTGAAAATGATCTGGCCACCGCGCGCGAGCAATATCAGAAAATCGGCGTCGTCGTGCGAGGCGATCGCGAAAGCCTATTCGATCGCGTGGCGCAAGTCATCGCGACGTGCGAACGCGTGAAGATTCGCGATCTTAACATCGCCGTCAGTAGCGAATCCATTACCCGGTAAAAAGGATTTAGACCAGGATCGACTGAAAACGAAATCATGTTTCCACTACTTCAAACAACTCAAACGGCGCTGGACTACCTTCAGGCCTGCTTGACCAGCACCAATCTGCAGATTGTGTTGTTGATCGGGTCGGGGATTCTAGCGGTAGGGTTGTTGATGTTGGCGATGACGCGGTGGGGGCATTCTAGGCCCGTTTATAAATGTGTGATTCTGTCGGTCATCGCTCATATTCTCTTGATCGCTTACGCGTGGGGAACGCATCTGATCGCGCCGCAGCAAACTGAAATTGCGATCGAATCCGAACCGATGCGGATCAACTACCAGGAGGAAACGGGTTCGGACGCGATCGAATTCCAACCCCGTGAAGCAGCGGACCAAGCGGAGGACTGGGATCAGTTTTCAGTGCAAAGCCCTCCGCCGGAGGATGTTCCGTTAGCGCGTCCGGAGAT
The DNA here is from genome assembly GCA_937921995.1 of uncultured Pirellulaceae bacterium. GTDB lineage: Bacteria > Planctomycetota > Planctomycetia > Pirellulales > Pirellulaceae > Mariniblastus. The sequence continues at coordinate 841 of CAKZVF010000039.1, read as the reverse complement.
CGAATCTGAACTGGTGGTGACCCAAGCCGAACCAGAACCGCAGGAATTGGACCTGCCGGCGGAACAACCGCGTGTTGAGAAACCGGAAACCGTGGCACCTGTGTTGACGGGCGCATTTGAGTCCGTTGATTCGTTGGTTCAGCAACTGGAAAACACGACCCAAGGCGACTTTCAACCGGCTCAACGCGCGGCGCCCAAACCGGCCCGCGACATCGAACCGGCGGATATTAAGGTTGCTCGGCGAGGCAGTTTTGTTGCGCCGTCGGTGCCGCCGCTGAATCTAAAGTCCTTTACCGCCCAAGCGAACACACTCGACCCTGCCGAGATCGTCGCGACTGATTCGAGCGAATTTCAAATGCAGCCAAGATCTCAAGGCAGTTTTGCGAAACCTGAATTTGATGCGCTAAAAATTCCCGCGATGCCCGCTTCAATCGAGGGCAAAGTTTCGGTTGTCGAGCAAAACACCTCCAACGAAATCGAATCCGATTTTACGCCTCGTTCACCGCTAAGGAATGTGTCGGCGGATTACGCGACGCCTCGCCGATTGTCCGACGGGCAGCCTCTGCCTGAGATTTACTCGTTACGCAACGCACCCAACCGCGCCCAGATCGCGAAACAACGCGGTGGTTCGCAGGAAACCGAAGAGGCCGTGGAATTGGCGCTGGCATGGCTGGCAAAAAATCAGTCCAAAGACGGACGGTGGAATCCGCGGTTGCTTGAAGGTGGCCGCGCCGACAAAGTGTACGGGCACGATCGCGAAGGCGCCGGCACCAACGCTGACACCGGCATCACGTCCTTGGCCGTGCTGGCGTTTTTGGCCAATGGGTACTCGCATTTAGAA
>CAKZVF010000038.1 GCA_937921995.1 uncultured Pirellulaceae bacterium | reverse complement strand
ATGGGCTTTCTTGACGTGTTTGAGATCGTGCAAGCCCCAGTTGAAATGGACCACGTCCCATTGGTGTGCCTCTAGCATGGGCTGAGCACGTTGAAGCCCGACAATGGTTCCGTTGCAATTCAAAGGGCGATCTTTTTTGGGGTGTACCGGACGAAAAACGTTTGCCTTTCCTTTGAGCAACTCTCGAACTTGAAGTGTGTAGCCGATCGAGATTGAATCTCCCAGAATGAGAACGTTGGGCAGGTTAGGATCCGGCGTAAAACTCCACGTCGCCTTTTTATCCTTTTCAGCGGCCGAGCCTTTTTCAATTTCCGGATTTTTGATTTCCGCACCGCCGCCAAAGCAGAACAAGTGTTTTTCGCTTCGGATCAGAATACGATCACCCAGCGGCACAACGGATCCAATCACGGATTCTTTTAGGTCACTCTGCCCAAGCAATTGATACTGGCCGTTTCGAACGTCGGCGACAAACGCTGCTCCATCCTCTCGTGCGGCATATAGAATACCGCCGGCAATCAGTGGCGACGTGTAGTACTTCGCGCGATGCTTGGGAAATTTCTCTCGCCACACCGATTCTCCATCGGCAGGATTGAGACATTCGACTTCGCCTTTGTCGCGGACCAAATAAATTTGATCCTTCCACACCGCTGGAGTAGGCACAAACGTTCCGATGTCGTCTCGTTTCCAGATGATGTTGGTATCCGAAACATCGGCGCTGCCGGTTAGCTTAACTCCGTACAGAAGAGGTTGCCCTTTATCATTGCGCCACCGGCCACGACCGCGACATCACCAACGACGACTGGCGTAGCAACGGTGGGCCACAGCGTTGTCTTATCTGGATTGAATCCTCCACATGACCACAACAGCTCACCGTTTTCTACCGAGTGAATGGTCAAGTGCTCCGCTCCGTAGACCAGGAGAGCCGGTTCGCCTTGGAATTCGATCACGACCGGCGTCGAATACCCGTGATCGCCTTCGCGTGGGGTTTCAAAGTTCCGATCGACCTTCCAAGCAAGTTCACCTGAGGCTTTATCAAACGCGGCAACCCAAGAATCTCCCGAGTGCATCCTGGCCATGACAACGTGATCTTCAGTCAGCACTGGTGATGTGCCATGGTCCCAATAAAGTTCGACCTTTCCGAACTGCTCGATCAAATTTTTCTGCCAGCGAATTTTCCCATCGGGCTCGATCGCCGCCAAGGTCCCGCTTTTGTAATAGACAAACACGGCATCGCCGTCGCTGATCGGGGATGCGTTGCTTCCGGATCCATTGCGGTGTTTTCCGGCGTCTTGATCGGAAAACTTGGTGATCCATTTTTGTTTACCGGCTTGATCAAGGCAAACCAGCGCGTCTTTCCCGTCCGCCGGAACCGTCACATAGATTGATCCACCAGAAACGATCGGCGTCGAACAGCCTTTGCCCGGAAGGGCGCTTTTCCACAGCAGGTTATGGTCCGGGTTAAGTTCGGTTGGAAACCCATCGCCTTCGATGCTGCCGGTATCGTCGCTGCCGCGCCAACTGGCCCAATCAGGGACGTTGTTGGGATTTTTCTGAGCCAGACCTTCGGTGGCGAACGGGCTGGTAAAGAGAAACGCGACTAAAACCAGCGATACCAAGGGCTTCAAACAGATGGACGGCATATTGGGCACTCTCTTTTCTGAAGATTTTCGGAAGACGTTTATTGTAACGAGATTGACTCACGTTTGCATGTTTGCCTCTGTGAAGCTAACTTTGTTTCTCTGGCAAAGTTCTCTTTCATAGATCGGTTTTCAATTGAATCAACGCGCGATTAACAATCTCCAACATGCGTTTCGAGATCATCCTGTCCTTGCGCGTCGAATTGAGAGCGTTCTTCAGACGATTCCAGAAGATTATCGGAAGGACCTCCTTTCGGATCCCAGCTTCATCATTGCGCTCGATGATTTCACTCCCGGCAAAGGCCGGACGGTGATGCTGGCCCATCCCAGCACGTCGGGGTCGAGTCGCTGCGTGGTGCTGAAGCCGCGGTTGGAGCGTTGCTCGGAAACGTTTTGCTGTTACATCGTCGCACATGAGCTGGCTCACGCTTGGTTGAACAACGGCGGATGGGGCGCCATCACCGACCGAGAAGAAGCCGCCGATGCGCTGGCGGCGAGTTGGGGTTTTGACAAAGTGCCGTATGAGTAAGAGCGGGTAAGTATCGCGCCGAGCCTCGACCACGCTAACGTACAAACCTCAGCGGTACTTAATTCTGTTCGGGCTAAGGGCCCAAACTACGGATCTAATTCCCCGCTGGACTCATTGCTTCGTCCACTACGTCGGCGTGACTACGCGTCATCTTTTTCTGGGGCAGGGCGGTGGGTGAGGGCCGTTGATTCATCCAGACGCGGATGGCTGTTTCTCAGATCGTCGGCGGTGATGCCTTTGCCGCCGTTCATGCCGTCCATGTGCAAAAGGGTTTGATAAATCGCGTGGATGGACGCTTCCACATCTCCAGTATGTCCCGATTCGGAAATGGTGTGCATGTTGCGAATTGGAAAACCGATTGACGTGCAGGCGGAATCAATCGCCGCCAACACGGCCGCCATCGCATCGGTGCCCGTGTCGCGTCCTGCCAGTTCATGCTGGACGGGGATTTCGTTTTTCACAGAGACTTCGGTGATCATGCTGTTGAGCGATGCACTGGTGACTGCTCCATGAGTCAACGTGTAACCTGCACCCATCGTGACCGGTTCGTATCGTCGATCGCCGATTCCAGGCGCTGCGGCAAAATCATGAGCCACATCGACGGCGATGGTGACGTCGGGGCGAAAGTGTTCGGCCATAACGCGGCTGCCGAAGCGGCCAATCTCTTCATGAGACGCCATCGCGCCCAAGTAACGAACGTTCTTCAGCCCTGACGATTCGGCAATCAACCGACCGATTTCGGCGGTGACAAAGCACCCTAGACCGTTATCCAAATAAGCCCCGGAGAACGTGAACGGAGAAAAACCTTTCTCGATCGGACGGTCGTAGATGATCGGATCACCGGCGCGGATGCCGAGCGCTTCGACTTGCTCCTTTTTGTTTTCGCCGTGGATGTGCAATTCCAAGTACATCATTTTGCCTTTGATGCCATCATCACCCGAACGCAGTTTCGCATCGGCAAAGTGAATTGCGCCGATCGCTTCGATCGTTCCGCCTTTTATCACTCGCCAGTTGCCGTGTGACTGAGGATCTTCACTGAACAGTTTCACCTTGTGTCCGATCAGGGTGGTCGGCAACATGGAATCGGAGTTCACCCAGATTTTCCCGTCGTCGCCAATTTTGCGAACCTGCATCCGGATCTTGTCGGCGTGGCCGATGACCATGACTGAAAACGTATCGGCATCGGCGTCAGGCATCGTATCGAACACGATGCCGGCGTTGCCTTTGAAGGAATGAATCTTCCAGCTCTTAGGCATGAAGGTTTCGAGGTACGGGGCGAGCACTCCCTTGGTCATCGCGGACTCGAGGCCGATCGGAGAAGGGGCATCGAGAATTCGGCGCATCAGGTCGAAACGTTCGTCGGACATCTCTTGTTGCCAAGGCTTTTTTGAATCAGTCATTCGTTTTCTTCAATCGTAAAAAATGGGGCTTGGTGGATTTAGAAAATTCAGCTCCGTGCGTAGGGCTCGGCCGGTAGAAACCGGCCCTACCAAGGGATCCGTTTTACGGCGAGCCGGACGGCGATCTTGTTTGTGCCGCGAAAACGAGGTCGCCTGCCGGCTGGTCGTTAAACGCCCGGGCGGTCAATCGTCGCCGGGGGCATCGCGACGGAAAACGGCGACGATATCTTCGGCGGGAACGACGAACAGGTGGTTGTCAGATTCGAAATCGACCGGAATCGCGTTGCCGGGGTGAAACAGGACTTTGTCGTATTTTCGCAGCGGCAAGTCTTCATCGTGTTCGATCGCAGCGGAAATTGTTACGATTCGGCCGGTGATCGTGGGGATTTCTGCGTTATCCGGCAGCGCGATGCCTCCCTTGGTTTCCTTTTTCGGTTCGTCTTTGCGGACCAGCACGCGGAGGCCGATCGGTTCGACATATTCCAATTTTGCTGCCCTTTTCCGCGTCGGTTTTGGCTCCTTCGCCATTAATTTCCCTCTTTGTGTTCTTCGTTTAGCTGAAATTTGTAAAGAACTGTGAATTTACCAGTGAAATGACCGACGATCTACATGGAAGAACGACTTTTACAGTCGAAACTCAATCGCCAGAATAAGGCGACGACGAGTTTTCAAGTAAAACGTGGGGAAGTTAAGGACTTGGCCTTGTAAAAAACAACTATTCTGCCACAATCTCGATCTTCAAATTTGCCAAAATTCTGTAACCTGCGGGTTGCCGGGATAAGTGTTCGGAAACAGAGGCGTGAGTAGGGTGCGGAGCATCCGTTTCATGGCTTAAAGATACATCAAATTGCGACGGGATAAATTCCAGTGTCAGATTCAAAACTTACAGTTGAAAAACGAAGTGAAACAGGATCGCTTCGTATGAAGCGATTGCGTCAAACCGGAAAGATTCCGGCAGTGCTCTACGGCCACGGCGAAGGCACCGTGATGCTGACGGCTTCGGAAAAAGAAATCAACAAAATGATCGATCAGGGCAGTCACATTGTGAACCTTGATGGCGAAGTCAGCGGCACAGTTCTGGTCAAGGAAGTCCAATGGGATGCTCTTGGTTCAAACGTGTTGCACGTCGACCTTGCACGCGTCGATGCCAACGAGAAAGTCGAAGTGACGCTTCAAATCGTGCTTCACGGCGAAGCGCCTGGTGAAAAAGACGGCGGCGTTGTCAAGCTGGTTGAGAATGAAGTCACGATCCTTTGCTCGGTTTCGGCTGTCCCTGATAATATCGTGTGCGAAGTCGGCGAACTTGCCTTGGACGGTGTCGTTTCAGCTGGAGATTTGCAGTTACCCGAAGGTGCGGAACTGACGGGTTCTCCGGACGAGACGATCGCCAGTTGCCAAGAGCCACAAGAGCAGACTTCCGAAGCGTCCGATGATGGTGCTGAGGGTGGTCAACCTGAGGTCATTGGCGAAGACAAAGCTGAGGAAGGCGGCGAGTAATCGCTGTTGGCTGATTATTTAGTAAAGACAAAAAATGAAGCTGATTGTTGGGCTTGGGAATCCCGGTTCCAAATACCGGGGAACTCGTCATAATATTGGCTTCGATGTGATTTCCGAATTGGCCAGCAGGCATTTAAACGATCGCCCCAAAGCGAAGTTTGAGGCCGAAGTGGCCGAGGTTGGAATTGAAAACTGCAAGTGCCTTTTGGTTTCGCCACTGACGTATATGAACCTCAGTGGCAAATCGGTTTTAGCGGCTCAAAACTTTTACAAGGTTTCGGCGGCTGATGACCTATTGGTTATTTGTGATGATTTGAACTTAGATGTGGGAAAGATCAGGATTCGTGCTCGCGGATCCGCAGGCGGTCAAAACGGGATCAAGGATATTATCCACCGTTTAGGGACCTCGGATTTTTCCCGATTGCGTGTTGGCATTGGACGCCCGCCTCCGCGGTGGGATACGGCCGACTATGTGCTTGGAAAATTCGACGAAGATGATCGACCGGTCATGGACGTCGCGATTCAAAAAGCAGCCGACGCGGTAGCGTGCTGGGTTGGCGACGGCGTTCAAGTCGCGATGAATAAATTTAATGCCAATCAACCGCCCAAGAAGAAGAAGAAACCAGCGGTAAAACTTGACGACCAAGCGGAAACGCTTAATAAGAGTACTTTTAATAACGATACAAAGATTTAAATTGGCGTGCAGTTGAACAAGCAACGCGTCACTAATTAACCCCGCCGTTGATCGGCACTGTAAAAGGAAATCGGAACGTGGCAGAGAACGTTTACGAATGCATGTTTATCTTCAACGCGAACACCTACGCAAAGAATCCTGCGGGTGTCGGTAAAACCGTTGAGGAAATGGTCAAAGCTGTCGACGGCGAGATTCTCGCCAGCCGACTTTGGAACGAACAAAAATTGGCTTACCCTATCAACGGACACCGCAAAGGTGCTTATTGGTTGACTTATGCCCGGATGGAATCCACCATCATCAGCAAGCTCAACCGAGCCTGTCAGTTGAACGATGGTATCCTACGTCACTTGGTGATCAAAATTGATCCACGTCTGGTCGACACAATGGTTGCCGTTGCCAAAGGGGAAGCTGTTCCAGACGCTGAAGAAGGCGAAGGTGGTGAAGCGGACGCAGGTGAGAAACAAGAAGAAGCGGTTTCTGCTTCTTAATTTGTCAATTGAGAGCAGACCGGCAAATCATTTCTGATCAATACTGTTGAAGCGAAAGAATTTTTTTCTGTAGCTGACCTAAGGTGTCGGCAAGGAATCAATCATGGTGGATAGATATCACGCGAAGTAACGTGAGCCTATTGCACAAAATTGGAGATTACCGTCATGGCAAGCTACAACAGAGTCGTTTTGGTCGGAAATTTGACCCGCGACGTTGAATTAAGATTCACGCCACAGGGAACTGCGGTGACGGACATTTCGCTGGCCGTCAATGAACGTGTGAAGCGGAACGATCAATGGGTCGAAGAAGCGAATTTCTTCGACATTACATTGTGGGGAAGAACGGCAGAAGTTGCCGGTGAGTATTTGTCAAAAGGATCAAGCATCCTGATCGAAGGTCGTTTGAAACTCGATCGCTGGGAACAAGAGGGCCAGAAACGGTCGAAGATCAAAATCGTTGGCGAAAAGATGCAGATGCTAGGTTCGCGCAGCGGCGGAGGAGGATCCCCTTCTTCTTCGGGACCGCAAAACAATTCATCGAGCAGCCAACCGCAGCAGAATAACGAAGCGCATCAATCGCCGCCGACTCAGGGGCCACCTCCGGCTGACGAAGTTCCGTTTTAATTAGAACAAACCATAACCACAGACACCTTTCGTTCGGCATCTAGCACGGCGAAAGACAACAAAACAAATTACTGATCAAACGCAGAGAGAATTACGATGCCAAGCACAAAGATGAAAAAGACCAAGAAAAAACGTTCGACGCTCACACGACTTCCCCGTGGCGAGAACGGTGGCATCGAACTTTTGCTGATCCAATCGGTTGATCACTTGGGCAAGCAAGGTGAAGTGGTCGAAGTCAAGAACGGCTACGCGAACAACTATTTGCTGCCTCAGGGACTCGCAACCGTAGCCAGCGACCACCACAAGCGGATGGTTGAGAAACACCGCTCCAAGCTTCAAGCGATTGAGCAGAGCCGCCTCAAGGATCTTAAGGAACTGGGCAAGAAGATCGCGAAGCAAAGCATCACGATCGAAGCCAACGCCAACGAAGAAGGTCATCTTTACGGTAGTGTTGCCGCACCTGAGATCGTGGCCGCGTTGAAGCAGAACGACATTACGCTGACCAACGATCAAATTCGCTTGGAAGGCGTGTTGAAGGAACTGGGTCTGTACACCGTCAAGGTTCACCTACATCAGGACATCGAGCCAGAATTGAAAGTCTGGGTCGTGCCGACCGTCGATCCCGACGCAGCATAACTGCACAGATTCGACGTATTGAAACATTGAGCTGACCTTCGCAAGAAGGTCAGCTTTTTTTTGTGAAGGTGGAAGGGGCTGTGTTGAGGTGGATGTGGACTAATGGTTCTTACTTTGGAGCTTAACCGCAGGGTGTTTGCGAGTCGCTGAGTTAGCAGTAGATTAAACACTCTTGGCCGAGATCCAGAACTTTGGACGGGCAAGAGTGCCCATCCTACGAACTGCCGCAACACAATTCCATCAACAGCTTTTCCCAATCGGCAAAGCTGTTGCAAGGTGGCCAATTGCCGTGCAACCACCGAACAAAACCAGCCCCGCAACTTAGCCCCTTTCACCGAATCGGTGGCTCGATATCATAAGGTTCCCAAGTGCGGATCCGTTCAAAGGAGTGACAACATGGATGAATATGACTTCGAACAGAGCGTTGTTCGTAAGAACAGAAAACGTTTGAGCCGCCGTACAAAATCGCGCGACGAATCGCTGCTTGACCGCGAAACGCCCTTCAATTTGGCGGCTGAAAAAGGTGTGCTGGGCAGTATCATGCTGATGCCAGACGCCTGTGACGACATCGTCAACATCGTCAAAGCCTCTGACTTCTACGACGAAGCCCACGCGAAGCTTTTCCAACACATGATGGACATTCACGGTGCTGGCAAAAAGATTGACATGGTGCTGATCCTTGATCGGTTAGAGGCCAACAACGACCTCGAACTGGTCGGTGGCAAGGGAGCACTGGCCGAAATCTTCACCAGCGTCCCTAACGCGGCTCACGTTGTGTACTACGCCAACATCGTGCGCAGCAAATCCACCGCGCGACATCTGATCACGACCTGTTCAGAATTGCTTAACGACGCGTACCGTCCCGACGTTGATCCAGACGGTTTGCTGAACCAAGCCGAACAGAATATTTTTGCGATTCGTGAAACGCGCCAGAGCAGCAACCTTTCGCGGATGGACGAAGTGCTCGAACATGCGATGGATCGTTTAGACGCGCGATTAAGCGGAACCGCTCAGGAAGGAACAGTCGAAACAGGGTTCACGGACCTTGATAAAATGTCTGGCGGTCTGCACGCGTCGGAACTTGTGATTCTTGCCGCTCGGCCTTCGATGGGAAAGACTGCTTTCGCGATGAACATTGCTGAAAACATTGTCATCAAATCGCAGAAGCCGGTTCTGTTTATCAGCCTTGAGATGGCGGCGATTGAATTGATTGAACGGATGTTGTGTTCCTGTGCCAAGGTCAACGGCCATCGTTTGCGAAACGGCACGCTTGCCAAAGAGGACCAGAAACGTCTGATTAAGACCGCCAACGACATTAGCACGTGCCCCTTGTTCATCGACGATTCTCCAACGCGGAACGTTTCAGAGATCGCTGGAGCCGCTCGTCGAATTTTGCGTCGCGAAGGCAGCTTAGGTTTGATCGTGATCGATTACCTGCAGCTGATCCAACCAGACATGGCAACCGACCCTCGCCAGGAACAAGTTGCGAAAATGGCGAGACGGCTGAAAGGACTGGCGCGTGAGTTGAAGGTTCCCATTCTTTGTTTGTCTCAGCTGAATCGTCAAACCGAAAGCTCAGGCGATCATCGACCGAAGCTAAGCCATCTACGTGAATCGGGAGCGATTGAGCAGGATGCGGACGTGGTGATGTTTGTGCACCGGGAAAGCTATTACAAAAAGGGTACGCCTGAAGAAGCTGAAACTCAAAACGATGCCGTCATCATCATTGAGAAACAACGTAATGGCCCCACCGGCGATGTTGAGCTGAATTGGGAGCGGGACTTCACTCGATTCTCAAATCGTGCTCCCGAACGGTACAGCGAATTCGACAGCCCGCCAAATCCTCAGTTTTGATGCATCGGCGTGTTGATCGCGCGATCCTGGGCACCACCCCCTTATCGCAGCCGCAGGAGGCCGATGGCGCCCTTAAATCGGATTGATCGGAACATTCGTTTTAAACACGTCTCTTAGGCCCGTTTTTTACCGGGCGAATCTTCCATTCTCGGGGGATGGAGCAGCTTATCGTATGTACTTTTGGGGCCTCTCTTTTCACAATAGATCGGAGAATTCCATCCCAGATAAGCCCGCAAGAAGATGTCAACAAACTCCAGCCAATCCATTCACTCTGAACTGAACACCGAATCAGTTACTGGCGATTCATCGTTAACGATCACTCAATCTTCAGAATCGGCTCAGTGCGAGATCCATGTGATGTCCGCGGAACAACTGTGCGGTGAACTTGAAGACCGGTGGCAGACGTTGCGTCAGTGCGACGCATACTTCTCCAGCCCTTACTTCGATCCGAATTTTGTGAAAGCGGTCGCCAAAGTGCGTGATGATGTGCGCATCGTCATGGTGGTGGAAGACGGGAAACCGGTTTGCTTTTTACCTATTCAGGAAAATTCAAAAGGTCGCGCCGTTCCCGCTGGTGGAAGATTGAATGACTACCATGGTGTGCTTGGCAAACCGGCTGACATCGCTGCTCATTACAAAGGGATCATGAAGGCGGCTGATCTCAAATCTTATGCTTTCCATGCGCTCGTGCCACCGGAAACCGAACGGTTGCAGGCCTATGCATTTCGGACTCAACGCACTCACCACATGGATCTTTCGAATGGGTGGGAAGCCTATCGCAAATGGGTTCGCAAACATAGCTCGACTGTGAAACGCCAAGGCCAAAAGACTCGCAATCTTGAAAAAGAAGTTGGGCCGATTCGATTTGAGTTCGATTGCTCTGACGGTGAAGTGCTGGAACGATTGATTGAACTAAAAAGCGCCAAGTACCAGAGAACAAAAACGTTTGACATTCTTTCGGTACAATGGGCGGCGAATCTTTTGCGAGAACTTCACAACGTCAAGCATCCAAACTTCCAAGGTATCCTCCAAGCAATGTGGGCGGGGGATGAACTGATTTGTGTGCATTTTGGAATGGCGACCGACGAGATTCTTCATTACTGGTTTCCGATTTACGACTACCAGTACTCAAGATATTCGCCTGGGACCGAGATGATGCTGCAAGTGGCCGAAGAATCTTGCCGCCGCGGAATCAAGAAGGTGGATTTTGGTTATGGCGATGACGCCTATAAATTCAAGTTCTGCAACGGTAACGAAGCGGTACTCAATGGACAGATCAACTTCAATCCACTGGAACACATGTTGGCGCAGAAGCGTTACGAAATTCGCACGAAGTTGAAGCAGATTCCAATGAAACCTCTGGCCAAGACTGTTCTCCGGTCCGTATTCCCAGGATTTGGAAACTGGAACTTTAAGTAGCTTGGATTCTTTCGCGGTGGTGACCAACCATCACGATATTTGATCCAAGTGATCGAAGCAATCTAGATCAACCGTCCGGTTGCGTTGATTGTGTTGTGGGTAGAAAATCTAACCATGGGGCAAAGCACGACAACCTCTTCTGAAGAACCAATCGGCCGTCGATTGCGATTGAAAATTGGGCCTCAGCAGATCGGCGTGGCCAGCTTCATTTTCTTGACGGTCACCGTTATCAGCCAGGCCGCAACGATCCTCATTACGTGGGATCTATGGCAATCGCGGAGTGCCGTATCGCCCCTCATCAATCTGCCGTGGTTTGGAACGCCTCCACAATTCGACTATGCATGGCTGCTGTTGGTTTCACTGGGCCTGACTCTTATCAGCCCAAAGTATTGGGGCTTTGCTTTTCATGTGTTGATTCTGGCCATCGCCATCGCGACTGACCAATTGCGATGCCAACCGCAAATCCTTTCGGTCGTCGTTTTGATGGCGGCTTGTATTTTCCCGTGGGGCAGGAAGTTTGGCGTGTGGTTCCTGATTGCGATGTGGTTGTGGGCAGGAATTCATAAACTGCTTTCGCCTGATTGGTACGGCGACGTTACGTATTACCTGCTGTATCGAAATCAGTTTCAATGGGGAAGCTTTCGCCTGTGGGACCACCACGGCGCTTTGGCAATTATCGCAGCCGTCGCAGAAGTTGCGCTGGGGGCGCTTGCCTGGTGGTGTCCTAAACTGGCCGCACCGGTTTGCTTTTTGACCCACGTCTCAATCGCGGCGTTTCTGATTGTGGTCGACTGGAACTTCAGCGTGCTGCCGTGGAACTTCTGCACTGCCATCGTAGGGGTTTGGTTGCTCTGGTCGTTGAATGACGACTCACATTGTATGCCGCTTCCTAAATCGAAATCTGGAAAGCTGGCGGTGGCGATCCTGTTGCTGTCGCCGATCGGTTTTTACTTTGGCATGGTCCGGCACAGTTTTTGTCACGTTTTGTATTCGGCCAACTTCCCTGATGCCGTCATTTCCACAACTGAGGGCCCGAAGATCTGCGAGACGATCAGAGAGCTGCGTGTGCCTTTCCCGCATGAACCCAAAGCGTTCATCGACCTTTTCCGTTTGACGGCCAAACCAGGAGAGAAACTCCATATCCGTGAATACCGCCGGAGCCTACGAAGTCGATTCTTTGAAATGAGCCCACAGCGCACGGTGGTGGAGATTTCGCGCGACCAGTTTTTCAGTTACAACGACGATTCCGTTGCTGGCATCGCTTTCGACGATCGGCGAAAACTATTCCAGTTGGACAAAGAGTTCCACACAGCCAACCTTGGGCTTGAGAACAACGATCCTTCGGTTGCGAAAATCCTCAAACGCACTGAGGGAGAAATGGCTTGGGCGATCAAGTTTTCGCCAGACAAGCAAAAGGAGCAGTCGTATGAACTGATCGGCGGCCTACCCAACCTGGAACAAATTCAACTCAGAGGCACGAACATTAGCAACGATGAACTGAATGTTGCCAGCGTTCTCTTGCGTTTGCGGGGTATCGGGCTGAACGACACAGCGATCACAGATGATGGCCTAAGGCATCTCGTGGATTTACCCCTACTGGAAACGATTGAAGCCGAAGGCACTAGCATCACAGAAGAAGCCATCCAACGCACACTCGACCGATGAAACTCAGCCACCTTGATTCGCCATCACCGGTTTCTCTTCCCCGGTGACTTTGATGACTTGCTGACGAAACGCTTCGCACAGCGTCTGCAGTTCGTCCATGGTGAGCTGCTCCGTGCGGGCATCAGCGCCGATGCTGAGTTGTTCCAGCACCTCGTCGACCTGCGGTTTTGTGAGCTGACCTTTGAAGGCACTGACGGCGACCGAACGCATAAATTTGCGGCGATGAAAAAACATGGCGCGTACGAAAGCGTAGAAGAAGTCGAGGTCTCCAAAGGCGGCTCTGCGTTCGGGGCGATGGACGATATGAATGATCGCCGAATCGACTTTTGGACGCGGCCAAAACACTTTGGGCGACATAATTCTCACGATCGACACATCACAAAGACTCTGCACCCAGACGCTCAATGCACCATAGTCTTTCGATCCGGGTGTTGCGACCAAGCGATCGGCCAATTCCTTTTGAATCGTGACTGTCATCGTTGCCGGCACAACCTCACTGCGGAGGAAATTTGAAATAATCGGTGTCGCAACATTGTAGGGCAGGTTGGCGGCGATTTTAAAAACACGACTCTCATCTTCGGCCAGCTGTTGCTTAACCGCATTGGTCACGTTTTCGTGCATGCGATTCTTATTTTTTAGAGCGTCCTGCTTGAGCATAAGAATGTTATCGAAATCCTCCAATTCTTCGCTGGCCATTTGATGCAGGTACTCGTCAATTTCGACCGTGATCACCACGGCGGCGTCTTCAGCTAACATACCCGTCAGCGATCCCATTCCAGTGCCAATTTCAAGCACAACATCATTGGGGCCGACTCCAGCACTGCGCGCTAACAATTGGATCAAGTTCAGATCGATCAGGAAATTTTGCCCGTGGCGTTTATTTGGATTCAGCCCGACCTCTTCAAATCTTTGCGATAGATAGGAGATCGTCTGGCGGTTTTGTTTTGGTTTTTTAGGTGTGGTCATGTTTTATCGGCGAATTTTGCGTTCTAGTAGTTGGGAGTTTTCCGTTTAACCTCAATACCGTTGAATGAACTTAGTTGCTTGGTCAGAGCCGTGCAATCAGTTTAACGATTAGCCGGCAGGCGACCGTCTCCTCCCCGGCCAAACGAGGTCGCCTGCCGGCTTGTCGTTAAACAAATTAGCTCCGCTTAAGTTGCTGTTGGACGTATTTGGCCAGCAAATCGGTTTCTATGTTCACGCTATCCCCGACTTGCCTCTGCCCCAGCGTGGTTGCGTCGAGCGTATGAGGAATGAGTTCGACGCTGAAACGATCGGCTTCGACATCGACCAATGTCAAACTGATGCCGTCAACAGTGACCGACCCTTTGGACGCCATCTGCGAGGTCAACTCCGGCGGGACTTTGAACCAGAATTTCGCCCATTGCCCATCATTGCTGCGTTCATCAACGGTCGCCACGGCGTCAACGTGCCCAGACACATAATGCCCTCCCATGCGCTGGCCGACTTGTAGTGATCGTTCTAAGTTAACGAAGCTGCCTTCTTCAAGATCGCCTAAATTTGTCCGGCTGAGCGTTTCGCTACCTGCTTGAAACGTCAAGGTCGTATGTTCGATCGAAACGACAGTGAGGCAACAACCATTGATGGCGATACTGTCTCCGATGTCGACATCGGAACTGACCAAAGGCCCTTCAATGGAAATATCAGAGGCATTGCCAAGCCGTTTAAGTTGCCTAACAACACCTTTCTCTTCGACTAATCCGGTAAACAAATTTGACTCGTCTCAAGTGAGGAAAAAGATTGGTGATCACTTTGAGATTGTAGAGTGAAGGCGCCGATTTCGTTAGTCGCAAAATAGACGATCTGTCAACGCATCCCCCTTCCACAGCAGGAGCTATTTAATAACAATAAACCACGAAAGTGGCAGCCTACGTCATTTCACGGTGCCAATTCAGCATCGCATCAACATACAAACCCACTAACATTCCACCAGCACACAGGATCATTCATGGACAGCATCATTTCGGTCGTCGGTCGCCAAATTCTCGATAGCCGCGGAAACCCAACGGTCGAAGTCGACGTGACATTAGCGGACGGATCATTCGGCCGTGCCGCGGTGCCCAGCGGAGCAAGCACCGGAGTCCATGAGGCTTGGGAAATGCGAGACGGCGACAAAGCCGTTTACATGGGCAAAGGTGTGCTCAAAGCCGTCGAAAACATCAACGGCCCCATCGCAGAAGCCTTGCTTGGATTGCCCGGAACGGATCAAGGCATGGTCGACCAAACCATGATCGAACTCGATGGCAGCGAAAACAAAGAAAAGCTTGGAGCCAACGCGCTGTTGGGCGTTTCATTGGCCGTTGCCAAAGCTGGCGCCGAATACAACAACACGCCGCTGTATAAGTATCTTGGCGGTGCTTCGGCAACATTGCTGCCGGCACCGATGATGAACATCGTCAACGGCGGCGAACATGCCGACAACTCTGTCGACGTCCAAGAGTTCATGGTCATGCCTCTGGGTTTTGATACTTTCAGTGATGCACTGCGATGCGGTTGCGAGATCTTCCACCACCTCAAAAAAGTCCTCCAAGAAAAAGGGCTCAACACCGCCGTCGGCGACGAAGGTGGTTTTGCTCCTGATCTTGGCAGCAACGGTGAAGCACTCGACTTGATCATGATGGCGATCGAAAACGCGGGTTACAAAGCCGGCGAACAAGTCCGTATCGCTTTGGATGTGGCAGCAACGGAATTCTACGATGCCGATAAAAAAGTCTACAAGATTGACGGCAAAGAACTGGACGCCGCCGGCATGGTTGACTTCTTGGCGGACTGGGTGGATCGTTATCCGATTTGCTCAATCGAAGACGGCTGCAGCGAAGACGATTGGGAAGCATGGAAGATGCTGACCGACAAAGTCGGAGATCGTGTTCAATTGGTCGGAGACGATTTGTTCGTTACTAATACGAATCGCCTGCAACGCGGCATCGACGAAGGTATCTCTAACAGCATCCTGATCAAAGTGAATCAAATCGGCACGCTGACTGAGACGATCCAAGCGATTCAATTGGCTCACCGTAACGGTTACACCAGCATCTCCAGTCATCGCAGTGGCGAAACCGAGGATTCGTTCATCGCGGATCTGGCGGTTGGGCTTTGCACCGGCCAGATCAAAACCGGTTCGGCATCACGCAGTGACCGCATGGCGAAATACAATCAGTTGCTTCGCATTGAAGAAGAGCTTGGTGATTCGGCGGTCTACAACGGGCCTATTTTGAAAAAGAGCTTAGACAAAATGGTTGCTGTCTAATCTGGAACAATCAGTTCCAATGCCGGTCAAAGACGGCTGTACGAAAACGGCTGTGTGAAGACGGCCTCTCTGACACCAGATATTACGATGACAAAAGCTCCTCCGAATCGGAGGAGCTTTTTTTGTTTACCAATGGTCAATCAGCACCTTCGCGTCACAGCCAAACACCTTCGGTCAATCGCTGATCTCCAATGCGTTAACCGCTAATTTGTTATCAGATTATTTTTGCCAAACGAATTTGACCGTCCCATTGATCAAAAAAAACGGCAGCCGCTTTATCGTTGAGTTTCGGTAGGATACGATTAAGGCAATCTAGTTCTTGAATCCACCCTATCCTCGGAGAAGTTATGATGTTCAACATAACCCCCAAACGTCTTCTGGTTGCCTCAATTTCGGCGACCGTTTCACTGGTTGCACTATTTATCATCGGTTTTCTGGTGGGCGTTTCCATTTCAAATGACACAGCCCCGATGAAACTCATGGCCAATGCTGCAGCAGCAGGAAAGAGCGTGTCTATCGCGACCGGATTAGTCGCTGACCAAAATGAGGCCGTGTACGTTCTGGACCATCTCAATGGAAATTTGCAGTGTTGGATACTCAACCCTCGCACCAATAAAATTAGTGCCGTCTATCGAGCAAACGTTTTTGAAGCAATGCCGAATCTGAAACAAGGTGGAGATCTGGATTTTGTTTTGACCACAGGTTTTTTTGACTTCCAGGGACGAGGCAATCAGTTACCGGCGAAATCAGTCGCCTATGTCGCCGAGGGCAAGAGCGGTACGCTGGTGGGATATGGTTTTCAATACGACAAAGCCGCCCTGCAACGTGGCGTTGAACAGGAAGGCCTGCTTGAGGTGGTATGCGAAGGCCCCATCCGCGACCTTCAACTGCGAGAGCAATAAAGCCCACTCGATCTTACTACGCGCAAAGATACTTTTAGTTGTTGGAGAGACGAATGCTACGGTGGACTATCAGGATGACGTTAGGGTGTTGTGAGACGCGCGTGTTCTATTTGCCAGCGATCATCGCTTTTGCGTTGATGTCTTTGACGCAACAAGCGGTCGCTCAATACATTGCTTGGCCGCCGGGGGATCGCGACGAAGGCGTCGTCAATTGCGCACCTGAGCAATGCATGGCCTATTTAGGCTGGTCATCAACCGCCCCATACGACACGACGGCGAATCCGACCGAAGCCTATCTTGGCAAACCGGAGATCCAGGCCAGCATTGAGAAGCTCAAAAATGCGATCCTGAAATTCGCGAAAAAGAATGTTGGCGATTCTGCCCAGGGGCAGGCCATCCTCGCAACCCAGCCTGATTTGTTTCTCAAACAACCCGCCGCGATTTTTCTAAGCTCCTTAGACATCGAGAACAAAACTGGCACCGGTGGAGCGGTGATGAAGCTGGGAGAGCTGGAGGCCAATGCCAAAACGCTCTTAGAAGTGATGATCGACAGCGCCGACGATGTCGAGTTCGCCACGATTGATGTTGCGGGCACTCCATGCTATTCGTTCCAGCCGCCACAGGGCCCAGAGGTGCAGGTGGGAATCGTCAAGAATTACTTTTTGCTGGCTGTTGGCGAATTGTCGATCACCGATCTTTTGAACAATATGAAAACGAAGCCGCCTGCTTGGTTGCAAAAGATTGACCAACGAATTGGGATTGAACGGCCGGCGTTCACCAGCTTTGTCGACATTTCGAGCATCATTGAGTTTTTCGAGCAAGTGGAAGAGGCGGAGCCAATTGCAGAAGATGAAAATTTTAGGAAGTTCCAAGCTGAAGTTGCCAAAATTCTAAATTTGGCTGAATTCGACTCTTTAGAGTATCAAAGCGGAATGAACTCCGACGGATTCAATCAGGTGATTCACATCAATCATTCGGCTCCGGATAAAGGCGTGCTTTCGTTTCTCTCGTCCGCCCCCTTCCAAAAAGGCGATATCACGTCGATCCCGGAAGACTCAAGTTTTGCTTCAGCCATTAAGATCGCGCCGGAGCAAATCCATGCCGCGGTTAAGAAAATTGTTCAAGCATCAGAAGATAACGAACTTTCATTGAAAGGCTTTTCTCCCTATGACACAGCGATGTTAGAGGTAAGGGAACGTTTTGGATTGGATTTGGAGAAGGACGTTATCGAGGCACTGGAAGGCACTGCGTATATATATGCCGACCGTTCTTTGACTTCGCCCAAATTTGTCGGCGCGGTCCGGGTGAAGGATCCCGCTCAGTTCGCGCAGACCTTCGAGACCATCAATGCTCAACTGGAAAAGAAACTGCCCGAAGCGGGCACCGATTTTCAAAGGGTCCAAAAGAAAGACCAGACGTTCTTCGAAGTCACGCCACAGTACAGCAGTCCTATTTGTTACGGTTTGGTTGACGACACGCTGTATTTTTGCAACTCGGTCAGAGGGATTGTGTCTCACATCCGAAAAAAGAATCGCGATAGCGGGAAATTAGTTCAGACGAAACAATTCATGAAGTTTCTCGACCAAGGCAAAGCCAAGGGCTATCAAGGGATGGTTGGATTTAGTCATTACGATCTATCGGTAGTGATCGAAACGGGCTTGCCGATCGCCAGCCTTTTTCTCCGGGATAAACTTGACCGCACCATTTTTGATTTCACCCTTGAGGACCTCCCAAGTGTTGAAGCACTGGTCAGCGGACTACGTCCCACGACGTCGGTGATTTACCGAACCGACACCGGGCTGGCCATGCGGGCGATCAACGACTTGCCGATTGGTTATGACATCACGACATCGGGAGTCTTGATCGGAATGCTGCTGCCAGCGGTGCAACAGGTCCGTGCTGCTGCTCGGCGAGTGCAGGCGTTGAACAACCTACGACAAATGGCGCTGGCGTTGTTAAACTACGAAAGTGCACACGGCCACTTCCCTCCGGCCTATACCGTCGATGATGACGGGAACCCTTTGCTCAGCTGGCGCGTTACGATTCTGCCATTTTTGGAGCAAAACGAACTCTATCAGCAATTTCATTTGGACGAACCCTGGGACAGCCCGCACAACCGCGCTCTGGCCGACCAAATGCCAGAGGTCTTCAGTCATCCCAGTTACGCGCTGACGGGAAACAAAACCGTATTCGTTGCTCCCGTGGGCGAAGACTCGATTCTTAGCCCGGGGCCAATTGACTTTCCAGACAAAGGAAACGAAATTGCCAGCATCACTGACGGCCTTTCCAATACCGCCATGGTCACCACGGTCAATGAAGCAAACGCCGTCGTATGGACATCGCCTGAGGATTTGGCCTACAACGATTTAGAGGACGAGCAACTTACCGCTGCCGTTTCTGGTTATCTAAGTCAGACGCAGACGGTCCTTGGCGACGGGTCAACCCACACGATTGATGGGTTCTCCATCAATGCGATCGGGGCACAGGGGCTGCGTGGTGGTTTTAATAAATCCGATGAAGTCCCGCTTCAGCTTGCCCCTTAACCCGCGCGGGGCGGGCACCGCATTACCGGTGCAATCGTGAACGTCGCCAGTGACAACGCAATCGCAATGGAACCGCAACGGAACCGCTTGTTGCGACGCGTACCGCTGGAGCCCCGCATCTTTTACCCAAACTGCCAATCAGGATTGTGATAGCGTTTCGACAGTACCAAGAGTATCCCTTGTTGCAAGCGGATTTTTCATATTACTAGTCGCATACGGAATGATTGTCAAAACGTTCTAAAGAATTACCCCCCAGATAAACGAAACATAAGGTAAGCAAAACGACCAACATCCTGAATCATGGCTTCGGCCAAAG